>NZ_QGGS01000013.1:0-155991 GCF_003148705.1 Pseudomonas sp. OV226
GATCGAGGTGGCACAGCCTGCGATAAATCTCTTCCTTGCGTTCACGTACGGCATGGTTCTGCGGCAACAACTCGCAGCAGCTATGCAGTAAATGCAGCACTTCCAGCGCAAGATCGGGCTCCCAGGCGTTCAGGCCTGAGTCCTGTAATGTTTGGTCCAGTGTTTCGAGTTGGGTCTTGGCCAGTTCGTATTTCTTGGCCATGAAGCACAACCGCGCGAGGGCGAACTGCCAGAAGAATCGAACGCGCCCGCCCTGAGCGCTTTGCAGGCCTTGCTTGAGGATCTGCACGGCGGCCTTGAGGCCGTCCTTGCGCAGAATCGGCAGGACTTCTTCCAGGGCCAGTTCCCAGGCCGGCTGGGTTTCGACGTCGGTTTCGACTTTGCGCGGCGCACTGGCGCTTTGCAGGTGCGGCATGACATTGGCGGCGATCCACGCCCGGGTGGACGGATCGGCAAACGGGGCGCCATCGTGGTAACGCAACTCGACGATGCCAGGCAGGCGCTGAATCAAAAGCGCGAAGTGGATTTCCACTTCGCGCATGGCCATCTCGGCGTTCAGGGCCTGAAGGCATTCCCAGACCATCCGCTGGCCATCGAACCAGAACGGCGCCTTCGCCAGGCTCGCCTCCAGTTCCACCAACAGGTCAGCGTATTTGCCCTGATCGTAGCGGTCCTGATAGACCTTGAGCTTGTCCGCCGGCAAGCCGCGCAGCACGGTGATTTGCTCGGCATTGCGCTCGGGGACGGAATCGATCGGCAACCAAAGCAACGTGCGATTGAGGCGCAAGGCGCGCAAGTCGGTGGCTTTCTGCTTGAGCCACCAGGCACACAACGGCCGCGCGCTCTCTTGCTGAGCGCGCAAGGCCTTGTGGGCTTCTTTTTCGTTGTCGATCGGTGCGCCGGGGGTGAACAACTGCGTGGCGGCTTGTTTGACCTGAGCGACTGCGGCGCCGACCACACCGGGTTCCGGCTGATTGTCGGCAGCGCGCTGCACCATGCTTTTCAGGCGACGGGAGATCGGCAGCAACAGCGGCGCATCGTCGCCCAGGTGCTCGGTGCAAGCGGCGTCGAGGCCTTCAAGGTGTTCGACCAGCCGCCGGAACATCGGCAACTGCTCTTTGATCGCGACGTTTTCGGTGAGCACCTGCTCCAGACGCGGCACCAGCCAACTGATGGCAGCGGAGCGGGTGCGGGCCTTGTTCGGGTGGACTTCGGCCCACTGGCTTTCGCACAGGTAGTGCAGCAAGCCGAGGCCGGCCAACAAGCCCTGGAAGGATTCGCGCTGGTACAACGCCCAGGTCAGCCAGGCGCCAACCCGCAAGTCCTTGGACTGGGTTCGCAGCAGGTTTTCACTGTTTTCACGGATTTTCAGCCAGTCGATCTGACCGCTTTCGTGCATGGACGAGGCTTTCGCCAGCTCACTTTCCAGTGCTTCAAATTCGCCCGAAAAGCGAACGTCCTCGCCCGCGAAATTCTCTTTGGAAACAGAGACTTTTGCGAGTTCGAGATAATGCGCGGAAAGTTTGCTTGAGTAGGACATCCATGGCCTTTAATTAGGATTACGGTCGTACGCCCAATGAAGATTTCAGGGGGCATGGACAGTATCAAAGAGCTGCGAGAAGTCTCATCCAATTGAGTTCGTGCTCTTTCAAGTGGGCGCATCGTAATCACAATGATGGCCACTAGCAAGCACCTGATTAAACAACAAGATGAAGTGTTCTTTGTTACGTGTAGGAGATTTCCCTATATGAGACAGGGGTTACCCTGACGGCCTTTTAATATTACTGCCTTCATCAGAAGCCCCCGAAAGCACTGAGCCAGAGCCTCGCGTTAAACATCTTCGGAATCCGAAGCAACGCCTTGCATTGGCGGTCGTGCAGCATGCCAACAATAGAAGACAATTAATGTAGGATTCGTCTGAAACACAGAGATCGATATTGAACAAATCGAAGCAGGACAATGGACAGTTAAGAAAGTGCCATCGCCATGATGGCGCCCTATATATCCCCGACGCTTTCAATGGATGGGCAAGGCATTAATCCGAATGTCAAAACTATAGTTCCATAATGTATTTATCAGTCCACAAACTGCATACAACTCTCTTGTCTGCGCCCATAAAAAATGGGCATCCGAATTAATCGGCATGCCCATTTTTCAGTACGGTTCTCCCCGTTATTCAGGGAGTTCGCCGCAATTATGGATTAACGCTGTCTTTCAACGATTTGCCTGGCTTGAAGGCAACAGTGTTGCTGGCCTTGATTTTGACGGGCTCACCGGTTTGCGGGTTTTTGCCGGTGCGGGCACCGCGGTGGCGTTGCAGGAAGGTACCGAAGCCCACCAGCGTGACGCTGTCCTTGCGATGCAGAGCGCCGGTGATTTCTTCGAGAACGGCGTTGAGAACGCGGTTGGCCTGCTCTTTGGTGAGATCTGCTTTTTCAGCAATTGCTGCGGCGAGTTCTGGTTTACGCATATTAGTGAAGCCCCTTTGACGGTTTTTTGTTGTTATGTCCGTGCTGCTCTCTGCGGAGCAGCGCCCAAAGCGCCGCAGGTGCTCTACTCTGCGGCAGACGGGAGTGAGGATGGCACGCACGGAGGAGCCGCGCCAGTCTCGGCGCGCGGTTTGTAGGGGCAAAACAGGGGTGATTCCGACAGAACGACCGGCATTTACGCCAGCAGTGCCGGAAGCTCTTTGTTGAGGGCCAGTTTTTCCATCACCGCGGCGCCTGTCAGGGCATAACCGAGCAGTTTTCCGCCCGCATCGCGGCATAAGACCTTGATGTCGGCGCCCTGCCCTTCGACCGTCCAGACGCCCTCGGTACCGCGTGGTGGCGGCGAGACCACCAATGGGCACACCGGGGTTTTCACGGTGATTGGCATCGGGCCATAACTCACCGCCGCAGGGGTTCCGGCCAGGGTCTGGGCCAGCGCTCGGGCGCAGCTCATCAACGGCATGACGTACAGCAAGTTCAGCCCATCAACTTCGGCGCAGTCGCCCAGTGCGTAGATATTGTCATGGGAGGTTTTCAGGTGACGGTCGACCACCACGCCTCGATTGACTTGCACGCCGGCCGCAGCCGCCAGATCAATACGCGGGCGCAGACCGATGGCCGAGACCACGACGTCACAAGGAATCACCTGACCATCGGACAGATGCGCTTCCAGACCGTCAGCCACTCGCTGCAAGCGATTGAGCACCGGCCCGAGGTGGAAGCGTGCGCCAAGGCTTTCCAGACCGGCCTGGACGGCAGCCGCGGCGGCCGGGTGCAGCAGGGTCGGCATCACTTGCTCGCACGGTGCGACCAGTTGCACCTGGTAGCCGCCAAGGCTCAGGTCATTGGCGAACTCGCAACCGATCAGGCCGGCGCCGAGCAGCAACACCCGACGCTTGCCGGCCGCCGCCGCACGAAAGCGGGCGTAATCTTCCAGATCGTTGATCGGGAACACGCAATCCGCTGCGTCGCCGTCAATTGGCACCCGCACAGTTTCGGCACCCCAGGCCAGAATCAGGTCACGGTAGATCACCGCTTCCTCACCGATCCACAAGCGCTTGTGGCCCGGGTCGATGCCACTGATGCGCGTGTGCGTACGCACTTCGGCCTTCAGCGTCTCGGCCATGGTACCGGGTTCGGCCATGCTCAGGCCGTCGGCGTCTTTGTTTTTGCCGAAACCGGTGGAAAGCATCGGCTTGGAGTAGGAACGCCCGTCATCGGCGGTAATCAGGAGCAACGGGGTTTCGCTGTCGAGCTTGCGAAACTCCCGGGCCAGGTTGTACCCGGCCAGCCCGGTACCGACGATCACGACAGGTGCGTTCATTCCTTACTCCTCTAATTGTTTTAAGCAGCGATTTCGATCATTTCGAAATCCATCTTGCCCACGCCGCAGTCCGGGCACAGCCAGTCTTCCGGCACGTCTTGCCACAGCGTGCCCGGCGCAATGCCGTCGTCCGGCCAGCCGTCGGCTTCGTTATAGATAAGGCCACAGACCACACATTGCCATTTTTTCATTTGGTTCATCCTCAGGATTCAGGCGTATTGCCGGCGCGAACGGTCGATGGTTGCAGCGCTGCCGTCCGGCTCAGGGCGTTTTGTACTGATCGGGCCCGTCAGATGCAAGCCTGTTCGGCGCGACGGCGGCCGCGGTCAATCAAAATCGCCGGCTGACATGGTAAGCTCGCCGCCTCATTTGCTGCCAATAATGACTCACTGTGCCGCACTCAAAATCCCCGCTGTGGCTCACCCAAGGCCAACTCACTCCCCGTCCCGACGCCTCTATTCTCGACTGGCTGTTCGACGAAGGCTCCCTGACCCGACGTTTGATCCGTTTGTCGAATGACCGCTTCAGCGTCACGCCGCTGTTCGAAGGCTGGCAACTGCTGCGCACCGACGAATGTGCTGCGCTGGACCTGGCCGAAGGCAGCGAGGGCTGGGTTCGCGAGGTGTATCTGCGCGGTCACGGCGAGGCATGGGTGTTTGCCCGCAGCGTGGCGGCACGCAGCGCGCTGCAGGGCGATGGTTTGCACATGGACGAATTGGGCAGCCGCTCCCTGGGGGAATTGCTGTTTTGCGATCATGCGTTCCAGCGCCGCGCCATCGAGGTTTGTCACTATCCTCAAGCATGGCTGCCGCAGGAATGCCGGGCACCTGAGCTGTGGGGCCGGCGTTCGCGATTCGACCGCGGCGCCTTGAGCGTGTTGGTGGCCGAGATCTTCCTGCCGACCTTATGGAACGCCACCCGCGCCCATCCGGAGAACTGTTGATGTACCAGAGCCTGCTCAAGTCCCTGAACCGCTTGAATCCTCGGGCCTGGGATTTCATTCAACTGACGCGCATGGACAAACCCATCGGCATTTACCTGCTGCTGTGGCCGACCTTGTGGGCGTTGTGGATTGCCGGTAAAGGTTCGCCCTCCTTGGCCAACGTGGTGATTTTCGTCCTCGGCGTGGTGCTGACCCGCGCCGGTGGTTGTGTGATCAACGACTGGGCGGACCGCAAGGTCGACGGCCACGTGAAACGCACCGCGCAACGGCCACTGGCCAGCGGCAAGATCAGTTCGAAAGAAGCGTTGGTGTTCTTTGCGCTGTTGATGGGCGTGAGTTTCCTGTTGGTGCTGTGCACCAACGCGCCGACGATCTGGTTGTCGCTGGGCGGGCTGGCGCTGGCGTTCACCTATCCGTTCATGAAGCGCTACACCTATTACCCGCAAGTGGTGCTGGGCGCCGCGTTTTCCTGGGGGATGCCGATGGCGTTCACCGCAGAAACCGGGGAACTGCCGGCCGTGGCGTGGCTGTTGTGGATCGCCAACCTGCTGTGGACCGTGGGTTACGACACGTATTACGCAATGACCGACCGCGATGACGACCTGAAGATCGGGGTGAAGTCCACAGCGATTCTGTTTGGCGATGCGGACCGGGTGATCATCCTGACGTTGCAAGGGTTGGCGCTGGGTTGCTTGTTGCTGGCCGGGTCGAAGTTCGAGCTCGGGGGCTGGTTCCATCTAGGCTTGCTGGCGGCGGCGGGCTGTTTTGCGTGGGAGTTCTGGTACACCCGCGACCGTGACCGGATGCGTTGTTTCAAGGCGTTCTTGCACAACCATTGGGCCGGATTGGCGATTTTTGTCGGGATTGTGCTGGATTACGCGTTTCGCTGATGGACACGCTTTATGTAGCAGCTGCCGAAGGCTGCGTCCGGCTGCGCAGCAGTCGTAAATCCTGAACCCGCGGTTCATCTGATGCACCGCGTGAGCAGACTTTACGACTGCTGCGCAGCCGGACGCAGGCTACGCCAGCTGCTACCGGGCTACGATCCATTAAGGTTCGCAACTTCCGTTACATATGCTCGCGAACGACGTGCCAGACATCTTTCATCTTGTCACCCTTCATTTCCCCGGCTTTCTCGTCCTTCTTGAAGTAGTACAACGGTTTGCCGCCGTAGGCCCACTGCATTCTGCCATCGTCACGCTTGATGATTGACCATTTACCTTCAGGCTTGGCGCCCGCCTCTGCAATGAACGGTGGCCAGTACTCCAAACACTCACCGGTGCACGAGGACTTGCCGGCAGTGTCCTTGTCGAACGTGTACAGGGTCATGCCTTTATGGTCGACCATCATGCCGTCTTTCATCATCACAGGATCAGCTGCGAAGGCCATCGTTGGCAAAGCCAGGACCGCACTAAGCATCAGGGCCTTAAAGGAATACGAGTATTGCTTCATGGAAACCTTCCTTTTGTGGTTGTCAGGATTCGGACTTAGAGCTTAGTCCAGGTTCATGACAATCGCCGGGCGTCTAAAATACTGTCACACGACTGCAATAATTCCGTTATCTAATGCGGCGCAAGACAGTTAAATGACAAGAGGATTAAGGCATGGTTGGCAGGAGCATTCTGATCGTCGACGACGAAGCGCCCATTCGCGAAATGATCGCCGTTGCGTTGGAAATGGCCGGCTATGACTGCCTGGAGGCCGAGAACTCTCAGCAGGCCCATGCCATCATCGTCGACCGCAAGCCGGACTTGATCCTGCTCGACTGGATGCTGCCCGGCACCTCCGGTATCGAGTTGGCCCGCCGTCTCAAGCGTGATGAGCTGACCGGGGACATCCCGATCATCATGCTCACCGCCAAGGGTGAAGAGGACAACAAGATCCAGGGCCTGGAAGTCGGCGCTGACGACTACATCACCAAGCCGTTTTCCCCACGCGAACTGGTAGCCCGCCTCAAAGCCGTGCTACGCCGTGCCGGCCCCACCGATGGCGAGGCGCCGATTGAAGTCGGCGGCTTGCTGCTGGACCCGATCAGCCACCGCGTGACCATCGACGGCAAACCTGCCGAGATGGGCCCGACCGAATACCGCCTGCTGCAGTTTTTCATGACCCACCAGGAACGTGCCTACACTCGTGGGCAATTGCTGGATCAGGTCTGGGGCGGCAATGTCTACGTCGAAGAACGCACCGTCGACGTGCACATCCGTCGTCTGCGCAAAGCCCTCGGCGATGCTTATGAAAATCTGGTACAAACCGTGCGCGGTACAGGCTACCGGTTTTCCACCAAGGCCTGATACTGCCCTTACCCGCCCGACAAGCCGACAAGGACGCATGTTTCCGTGAACCAAAACTGGCATGGCACCCTGATTCGCCACATGCTGTTACTGGTCACCGGTTGCCTGGTGATCGGCCTGATTACCGGCTACTACGGCTGGAGCCTCGCCGCAGGCCTGGGCATTTATCTGGCCTGGACCCTCAAGCAACTGCTGCGCCTGCACGAATGGCTGCGCCTGCACACACCCGATGAAGCACCGCCCGACGGCTATGGCCTGTGGGGCGAGGTATTCGACAGCATTTATCACCTGCAACGCCGCGACCAACGGGTACGCGGGCGTCTGCAAGCGGTGATCGACCGGGTCCAGGAGTCCACCGCCGCGCTCAAAGACGCGGTGATCATGCTCGACAGCGATGGCAACCTGGAATGGTGGAACCGCGCCGCCGAAACCCTGCTCGGCCTCAAGACCCCGCAAGACAGCGGCCAGCCAGTGACCAACCTGGTGCGCCACCCGCGCTTCAAGGAATATTTCGATCAGAGCAGCTACGCCGAACCGCTGGAAATCCCGTCGCCAACCAATGATCGCGTGCGCATTCAGCTGTACATCACACGCTACGGCAACAACGAACACTTGATGCTGGTGCGCGACGTCACACGCATTCATCAGCTGGAACAAATGCGTAAAGACTTCATCGCCAACGTCTCCCATGAGTTGCGCACGCCGCTGACGGTGATCTGCGGCTATCTGGAAACCCTGCTCGACAATGCCGAGGAAGTGAATCCGCGCTGGACCCGCGCCTTGCAGCAGATGCAGCAACAAGGCGGGCGCATGCAGACATTGCTCAATGACTTGCTGCTGCTAGCCAAACTGGAAGCCACCGATTACCCGTCGGACAACCAACCCGTGGTAATTGACGGCTTGTTGCAGTCCATCAAGAGCGACGCCCAGCAGTTGTCCGCCCAGAAAAACCAGCACATCACGCTTGAAGCCGACCCGAGGATTTTGCTCAAGGGCAGTGAAGCGGAACTGCGCAGTGCGTTTTCCAACCTGGTGTTCAACGCGGTGAAATACACCCCGGCCGAAGGCTCTATCCGCATTCGCTGGTGGGCTGACGAGCAAGGCGCGCACCTGAGCGTGCAGGACTCCGGGATCGGCATCGACAGCAAACACCTGCCGCGCCTGACCGAACGTTTCTACCGCGTCGACTCCAGCCGCAATTCCAACACCGGCGGCACCGGCCTGGGCCTGGCCATCGTCAAACACGTGTTGCTGCGCCACCGTGCGCGGATGGAAATCAGCAGTGTGCCGGGGCATGGCAGTACCTTTACCTGCCACTTTGCGCCGGCGCAGGTGGCCAAATTGCAGGTCCTCAAGACCGCCGACTGATACCGGCCAGCACTGGCCACTAGGCAATTACCGAGTCAGCCGCTACATTGGCTGACTTGTGCCTGCCTTTCAGGTGCACTTTTTCCATTCCTCTTGAATACACGGAACCCGCAAAACTCCATCATGGACCCTTCCCCTGGCTTGACCCTCGCAACACTCTTCGCCGATTTCGGCATGATTCTTTTTGCTCTGATCCTGGTTTTGCTCAACGGATTTTTCGTTGCGGCCGAATTTGCCATGGTCAAATTGCGCTCGACCCGGGTCGAGGCCATCGCCGATAAAAACGGCTGGCGCGGGCATATCCTGCGCACCGTTCACAGTCAGCTCGATGCCTACCTGTCGGCGTGCCAATTGGGTATCACCCTCGCCTCCCTGGGCCTTGGCTGGGTCGGTGAACCGGCGTTCGCGCACATTCTGGAACCGCTGCTGAGCGCCGTTGGTGTTGAGTCCGCCGAAGTGGTCAAGGGCGTGTCGTTCTTCACCGCGTTCTTCATCATTTCGTACCTGCACATCGTGGTCGGTGAACTGGCCCCCAAATCCTGGGCCATTCGCAAACCCGAGCTGCTGTCGCTCTGGACCGCGGTGCCGCTGTACCTGTTCTACTGGGCCATGTACCCGGCCATCTACCTGTTGAACGCCAGCGCCAACACGATTCTGCGTATCGCCGGCCAGGGTGAACCCGGCCCGCATCACGAGCACCATTACAGCCGCGAAGAGTTGAAGCTGATCCTGCACTCCAGTCGTGGCCAGGACCCGAGCGACCAAGGCATGCGCGTTTTGGCTTCGGCGGTGGAAATGGGCGAGCTGGAAGTGGTCGACTGGGCCAACTCCCGCGAAGACCTGGTGACGCTGGAATTCAATGCGCCACTCAAGGAAATCCTGGCGATGTTCCGTCGCCACAAGTTCAGCCGTTACCCGGTGTACGACAGCGATCGTCAGGAGTTCGTCGGTCTGCTGCACATCAAGGACCTGCTGCTGGAACTGGCGGCGCTGGACCATATCCCCGAGTCGTTCAACCTGGCCGAACTGACCCGTCCACTGGAGCGCGTTTCGCGGCACATGCCGCTGTCGCAATTGCTGGAGCAGTTCCGCAAGGGCGGCTCGCACTTCGCGGTGGTTGAGGAGGCCGACGGCAACATCATCGGCTACCTGACCATGGAAGACGTGCTGGAAGTACTGGTCGGCGACATTCAGGACGAACACCGCAAGGCCGAGCGCGGGATCCTCGCCTACCAGCCGGGCAAACTGCTGGTGCGTGGCGATACGCCGCTGTTCAAGGTCGAACGCCTGTTGGGCATCGATCTGGATCACGTCGAAGCTGAAACCCTCGCCGGGCTGGTCTACGAAAGCCTGAAGCGGGTGCCGGAAGAGGAAGAAGTACTGGAAGTCGAAGGCTTGCGGATCATCATCAAGAAGATGAAAGGGCCGAAGATCATTCTGGCCAAGGTGTTGATGCTCGATTAAGCCCAAAACCTGTGGGAGCCGAGCTGGCTCGCGATGACGGCTTAATATCCAACATCACCGTGTCTGACACACCGCTATCGCGAGCAAGCTCGGCTCCTACAGGGATCGGTGTCGCCTTCACTTCTTGCCCAACGCAAAGTTGGGCAACACCCCGACCGGTTGCTTGAACTGGTACGGAATTGATACCAGCCCCAGCCCGGTATTGCGTTGCACTACAAAGTGCAGGTGCGGCCCGCTGCTGTTGCCGGTATTGCCCGACAACCCCAGCGCACTGCCCACCGTCACTTGTTGCCCCTCGCGAACACAGACCGAGCCTCGCTTGAGGTGCAAATACACGCCCATGGTCCCGTCGTTGTGCAGCACCCGTACGAAATTGCCCGACGGGTCCGTGCCGCGCCCGCTCTGCCCGCTCTCGGTTTTCACCACCACGCCGCCACGCGCTGCAATGATCGGCGTGCCCTCCGGCATGACGATGTCCATGGCGTAGCGATTCTTCGGCCCGAAGTGACTGTATTGGCCATTGGCGCCCTGACTCACGCGAAACGGACCGCCCCGCCAGGGCAGCGGGTAGCGATAGCCCACCATGGCGGCCCCTGATGGGTCGCCCAGGGAATATTCGAACTTCGGGGTGTACACGAGCGGTCTTCCGGCCTGCGCCGCCGTGAGCACTGCGACACGAATGCTGCTGCGCGCCGGCAACACCTTGCGAATAGGTCGACTCGGGGCGCCGCTGACGTTCTTCAACCCGGTGAAACCCAACCCGACCTCAACCGGCGCATACAGGTTATTGCGCACGTACACACTGTGCACACCGTCCTTCTTCATGAACACGAGGTACACCTGACGTTCAAGGTGCTCTTCCATCCGATCCTGAAAAACGAACACCTTCGAGCCTTTGGTGGGACGGTCACTGTAGGAGACCACGCCATTGGCATCGGTGGACTTGTAGACCGTCACGGCCATCGCCGAGGTGGCGGCCATAAACAGCCCACAAAAAAACAGCAGTCGCGTGAACATGGGCAGGATTCTGTCGAGTAAGGCATCAAATGGAGCCTAGCAGGTGCAATGGACCCGGCTAGTCGACAGATGTTTCAAATGATCGCTCCCACGCTTCGTGCGGGGATGCAGCGAAGCAGATGCGGAGCGTCCGGGGAGGCCTTCCCACGCAGAGCGTGGGAACGATCATGTAGGAGCGAGCCTGCTCGCGATGGCGGACTGTCAGGCGGCGAAGATCACGCGCCCGGTATGAAATGCTTCTGCGCGGTACCACGAGCAATCAGGCGGGAGATGTAATCGAGCTTCTGAGCATCCTGGTCGACGAAGCGGAAGGTCAGTTGCAACCAGTCGCTGTCGGGTTTTGGCTCGTGGGCGACGACCGCGTGCAGGTATCCGTTGAGGCGGGCGATTTCAGCGTTCTCACCCTGCTCCAGGTCGAGTACCGCGCTGTCGAGGATCTGCGGCAGCGTGTCGGTGCGTTTGATCACCAGCAGCGCTTCCTTGATGCTCAAGGCCTTGATCACGCATTGCTGAATGCCGCTGGGCAAACGCAGCTGACCTTGACCGCGACCGCCGGCAGGCGCTGCGGCAGTAGCCGGTGCCTTGACCGGTGGGCTGTTGAGCAGACCTTTAGACGGTGCGGCAGCCGGAGTCGGTGCGACCACGGCAGCCTTGCCACCGGTCAACGCGCTCAGGGAGTCGTTACCGAAGGCCGAGTTCATCTTGGTCGGCGCGCCACTCATCAAGGCATCAAGTTTGCCGACCTTGTTCAGGGCCTGCTTGACCTTGGTCAACAGTTGCTCGTTAGTGAACGGCTTGCTGACATAGCCGGAAACGCCGGCCTGAATCGCCTGGACCACGTTCTCTTTGTCGCCACGGCTGGTGACCATCACGAAGGGCATGGTCTTGAGATTGTCCTGCTCGCGGCACCAGGTCAGCAGTTCCAGGCCAGACATTTCCGGCATCTCCCAGTCGCACAGGACCAGGTCGAACGCTTCCCTGGCCAACATGGCCTGAGCCTTCTTGCCGTTGATGGCATCTTCGGTGCGAATACCCGGGAAGTAGTTACGCAGGCACTTTTTTACCAGGTCACGAATGAACGCTGCATCGTCCACCACCAATATGCTGATCTTGCTCATCCATCACCCCTCGAAAAAATCCCGGCAAGCATACCGTCTTGCTGATGGCACATTGCCAAAAACCTTCAGTCACGCCGGGACTTTTCGTTCGCGGGTGCTGCTTCTAACGTCGAAAACCACCTGCAAAAACGCCCGGCCAAAGGACCGGGCGTTTTTCTTGGGCAGTCTTACTTATCGTCAGCTTTGCCCGGAACATTAGCGGTTTCACCGCTTGTTCCTTCAACTTCTTCCTTCATGCGCTTGAGACCCAAGTGACGCACGTCGGTGCCGCGTACCAGGTAGATCACCAATTCCGAAATGTTGCGCGCGTGGTCGCCGATCCGCTCCAGCGAACGCAACACCCAAATGATGCTCAAGACCCGCGAGATAGAGCGTGGGTCTTCCATCATGTAGGTCGCCAGCTCACGCAGGGCGGTCTTGTATTCGCGGTCGATGATCTTGTCGTACTGCGCCACCGACAACGCCAGGTCGGCGTCGAAGCGGGCAAACGCGTCCAGTGCGTCGCGAACCATGTTGCGCACCTGGTCGCCGATGTGACGAACCTCGACGTAACCGCGCGGCGCTTCACCTTCTTCGCACAATTGGATGGCACGACGGGCGATTTTGGTCGCTTCGTCGCCGATGCGCTCCAGGTCGATCACCGATTTGGAGATGCTGATGATCAGGCGCAAGTCAGACGCCGCCGGCTGACGACGGGCCAGAATGCGCAGGCATTCTTCGTCGATGTTGCGTTCCATCTGGTTGATCTGGTCGTCGATCTCGCGAACCTGCTGGGCCAGACCGGAGTCGGCTTCGATCAGCGCGGTGACCGCGTCGTTGACCTGCTTTTCCACCAGCCCGCCCATGGCCAGGAGGTGGCTGCGCACTTCCTCAAGCTCGGCGTTGAACTGCGCGGAAATGTGGTGGGTAAGGCCTTCTTTACTAATCATGTTGGCGTCCTTGGAGCGTCCGGTAAGGTGCGGTGGGCCGCAGCGTCAGTTCAGTGAGCAACCACAGGCTTCCTAGCCGTAACGACCGGTGATGTAGTCTTCGGTCTGCTTCTTCGCCGGATTGGTGAACAGAGTATCGGTGTCGCCGAATTCCACCAGTTTGCCCATGTACATGAACGCCGTGTAGTCGGAAACCCGCGCGGCTTGCTGCATGTTGTGGGTCACGATCACGATGGTGAATTTCGATTTCAGTTCGTAGATCAGCTCTTCGACTTTCAGCGTGGAGATCGGGTCGAGTGCCGAGCACGGTTCATCGAGCAGCAGCACTTCCGGTTCCACGGCGATGGTGCGAGCGATGACCAGACGTTGTTGCTGACCACCGGACAGGCCAAGTGCCGACTCGTGCAGACGGTCTTTGACTTCGTCCCACAGGGCAGCGCCTTTCAATGCCCACTCGACGGCTTCGTCGAGTACACGCTTCTTGTTGATGCCCTGGATGCGCAAGCCGTAAACCACGTTTTCGTAGATGGTTTTCGGGAACGGGTTCGGCTTCTGGAACACCATGCCGACACGGCGACGCAGCTCGGCCACGTCTTCGCCTTTACGGTAGATGTTGCTGCCGTAGAGGTTGATCGCGCCTTCGACACGGCAACCGTCAACCAGATCGTTCATGCGGTTGAAGGTACGCAGCAGCGTGGACTTGCCGCAGCCGGACGGACCGATGAAGGCGGTCACGCGCTGTTTCGGGATGTTCATGCTGACGTCGTACAGCGCTTGTTTTTCGCCGTAGAACAGGCTCAGGCCCGGCACTTCAATGGCCACGGTTTCCTGCTCGAGGTTCAGGCTCTGTTTGTCGCGACCCAGTGCCGACATGTTTATGCCGTGGGTGTGTGCTTCGTGCTGCATGGGAGGCTCCCTGTGCTAACAAATTCGGTTCGGTTGGCCGCTGGCCTCACATGATGGGCCAGCGGTGTTGCCGTCTTGTAGGAGCAAGGCTGGCCCGCGATGGCGTTTTCGAGATCGCCATCGCCAGCAAGCTGTGCTCCTACAGGGAGCGGCGGTATTAGCTGTCCAGCGCTTTGTATTTCTCGCGCAGGTGGTTACGGATGTACACCGCCGACAGGTTCAATGTCGCGATCACCAGCACCAGCAGCAGCGCCGTGGCGTACACCAGCGGCCGCGCGGCTTCGACGTTCGGGCTCTGGAAGCCGACGTCATAAATATGGAAGCCCAGGTGCATGATCTTCTGGTCCAGGTGCAGGTACGGATAGTTGCCATCCAGTGGCAGCGACGGTGCCAGTTTCACCACACCGACCAGCATCAGCGGCGCCACTTCACCGGCGGCGCGTGCCACGGCGAGGATCATGCCGGTCATCATCGCCGGGCTGGCCATCGGCAGCACGATCTTCCACAAGGTTTCTGCCTTGGTTGCGCCAAGGGCCAACGAGCCCTCACGCACAGTGCGAGGGATTCGCGCCAGGCCTTCTTCGGTGGCCACGATCACCACTGGCACCGCCAGCAACGCCAGGGTCAGCGAGGCCCACAGCAGGCCCGGCGTACCGAAGGTGGGTGCCGGCAAGGCTTCAGGGAAGAACAGCCGGTCAACCGAGCCACCCAGCACATAGACGAAGAAGCCCAGGCCGAACACACCGTAGACGATCGCCGGTACACCGGCCAGGTTGTTCACGGCGATCCGGATAATCCGGGTCAATGTGTTCTGCTTGGCGTATTCACGCAGGTAAACCGCCGCCAGTACGCCGAACGGCGTCACGATCATCGCCATGATCAATGTCATCATCACGGTGCCGAAAATCGCCGGGAAAATCCCGCCTTCGGTGTTCGCTTCACGTGGGTCGTCGGACAGGAATTCCCAGACCTTGCTGAAGTAGAAGCCAATTTTGGTGGTAGTGCTCATGGCGTTCGGCTGGTAGGCGTGAACCACTTTGCCGATGCTGATTTCGATTTCCTTGCCGTTCGCGTCGCGGGCGGTGAGGCTGTCGCGGTTGAACTGGGCGTGCAAGTCATTCAGACGGGCTTCAATGTCTTGATAACGTGCATTGAGCTCAGCGCGCTCGGCGTCCATGTCGGCTTGCGCAGCGGCGTCCAGCTTGCCGGCCAGTTCCAGTTTGCGACCGTGCAAACGAATGCGTTCCAGACCCGAGTTGATCGCGCCGATGTCGACCTTTTCCAGGGTCTTGAGCTGTGCCGCGAGTTTATTCACGCGATCAACACGCGCTTGCAGCTCAGGCCAGCCCGCTTCGCCTTCAGCGATGACTTTGCCGTCTTGTTTGACGTTGACCAGGTAACCGTAGAAGTTGCCCCACTCGCGACGCTCGATGGTCATCAGCTCAGGCGGCGTCTTCTGATTGGTCAGCCACTCGCCGACGACCCAGGTGAAGTCGTTGCCGTTCAAGTCACGGTTGCCGACCTTGATCAGCTCCCGCGTCATGAACTCCGGGCCCTGATCGGGCACCGGCAGGCCAGCACTTTTCAGGCGCTCGCGTGGGACTTCTTCCTTCTGTACCACTTCACCAATGACCAGGTGATTGGCCTGGCCCGGTACGTCGTAGCTGGCGTGGATCAGGTCCGCCGGCCAGAAGTGCCCCAGACCGCGCACGGCAATCACGGCCAGCAGGCCAATGGTCATGATGACAGCGATGGACACCGCGCCACCGCTGATCCAGACGCCGGGGGCGCCGCTCTTGAACCATCCATTCAGGGAGTTCTGTTTCACAGACTTCTACCTTTGCTTAAAGCGACGAGTATTTCTTGCGCAGACGCTGACGAATCAGTTCTGCGAGGGTGTTCATGACGAAGGTGAACAACAGCAGCACCAGCGCCGAGAGGAACAGCACGCGGTAGTGGCTGCCGCCGACTTCCGACTCCGGCATTTCCACCGCGACGTTGGCGGCCAGTGTGCGCAGACCTTCGAACAGGTTCATTTCCATGACCGGGGTGTTACCGGTGGCCATCAACACGATCATGGTTTCACCGACCGCACGCCCCATGCCGATCATCAGCGCCGAGAAAATACCCGGGCTGGCGGTGAGGATCACCACGCGAGTCATGGTCTGCCACGGCGTAGCACCGAGGGCCAGGGAGCCGAGGGTCAACCCGCGAGGCACGCTGAACACGGCGTCTTCGGCGATGGAGTAGATGTTCGGGATGACCGCGAAGCCCATGGCCAGGCCGACCACCAGTGCGTTGCGCTGGTCGTAGGTGATGCCCAGGTCGTGGGAGATCCACATGCGCATGTCGCCGCCGAAGAACCAGGTTTCCATGTACGGGCTCATGTACAGCGAGAGCCAGCCCACAAACAGGATCACCGGGATCAGAATCGCGCTTTCCCAGCCGTCCGGCACTTTCAGGCGGATCGACTCAGGCAGGCGGCTGAAGACGAAGCCCGCCACCAGAATGCCGATCGGCAGGAGCATCAGCAGGCTGAAGATGCCCGGCAAATGCCCTTCTACATACGGTGCGAGGAACAGGCCGGCGAAGAAACCGAGGATCACTGTCGGCATCGCTTCCATCAGCTCGATCACCGGCTTGACCTTGCGACGCAGGCTTGGTGCCATGAAGTACGCGGTGTAGATCGCGGCGGCGACGGCCAGTGGTGCGGCCAACAGCATCGCGTAAAACGCGGCCTTCAAAGTACCGAAGGTCAACGGAGACAAGCTCATCTTCGGTTCGAAGTCAGTGTTGGCGGCGGTCGATTGCCAGACGTATTTAGGTTCGTCGTAGTTCTCGTACCAGACCTTGCTCCACAACGCGCTCCACGATACTTCCGGGTGAGGGTTGTCGAGCAACAGCGGCTGAATCTTGCCGCCCTCTTCGACGATGATGCGGTTGGCGCGCGGCGACAGACCGAAAAGGCCTTGGCCTTCCACGACCTGGTCCACCAGCAACGTACGGTGGGCGGTACTGTGGAACACGCCGAGCTTGCCGGAGGCGTCGAGGGCAACGAAGCCTTTGCGACGCTCTTCAGCGCTGATTTCAACGATAGGCGTGGTGCCCATCTGGAAAGTACGGATCTGCTTCAGACGCAGCTCGCCATCGGGGTCGCGCGCCATGAACCACTGGGCCAGACCACCTTTGGAGTCGCCGAGGATCAGCGAAATACCGCCCACCAGTTGAGTACTGGCAGTGATTTGCGCTTCACCGTCTTCAAGCAACTTGTAGCGACCGTTGAGGCTCTTGTCGCGCAGGCTGAACACGTCGGCCTGGGCACGCCCGTTGATCACGTACAGCCACTGCTGGCGCGGGTCGACGAAGATGTTCTTCACCGGCTCGTTCATCTGCGGCAGGTCGATGCGTTTCTGCTCGTTGGTGATTTCGCCGGTCATCATGTTTTCTTCGCTGGTCAGCGACAAAACATTGAGTTGCGAACCGGTTGCGCCCACCAGCATCAGCGTCGAATCGTTGGCGTTGAGGCTGATGTGTTCCAGCGCGCCACCGGCTTCGTTCAGTGCAATCGGCGTCTCGCCGTACGGGTATTCAACCGCTGGCGTGATGGTTTTCTTGCCATCCGGGTAGCTGACTTTATAGGTGTGACGGAACACCAGTGCCTTACCGTCGGACAGGCCCACGGCGACCAACGGGTGACCTGGCTGGTCTTCACCGATGGACGTTACGCTGACACCGGCCGGGATCGGCAGATCGACGCGCTTGAGTTCAGCGCCATTGTCGATATCAAAGAACAGTGCCTGGCCCTTGTCGGAAACCCGCATGGCGACCTGGTTCTGTTCTTCGAGGGAGATCATCAACGGCTTGCCGGCATCTTGCATCCAGGCAGGCGTGATGGCGTCCTTGGTCGTCAGGTTGGCACCCTGGAACAGGGGCAAGACGACGTAGCCAAGGAAGAAGAAAATCAGCGTGATCGCGCCGAGGACAGCGAGGCCGCCAATCAGGACGTACCAACGTGTCAGGCGATCTTTGAGCGCGCGAATGCGACGCTTGCGTTGCAACTCAGGCGTATTGAAATCAATTCGCTTGGGGGGATTATTAGTCATGGTGGAATTGGCCAGATCATTCATTCGCACACCCTAGCGATCCTGTATGACAGAAAGATGACAGCGCAGTGACGCGACAAATCCGCTGCCTGTGGGAACTGGCAGCAGACCGGGAATTTGGGGGGGGGCCGGGTCACCTGCGTGGTAACCCTGAGCCGTTGTAGGAGCAGAGCTTGCTCGCGATAGCGGTCTTTCCAGTCACATCATTGCTGAATGTGTCGACGCCATCGCGGGCAAGCCTTGCTCCTACAGATCCGGGGCTAGCCCCGGATCAGGGTGTTACTTTTTTGCGACTTCAGCGCCGCCTTCCGACAGACCCAGGTCAGCCAGAGCTTTGGCTGCGACTTTGGCTGGCAGTGGGATGTAACCGTCTTTCACGACAACTTCCTGGCCCTGTTTGGACAGAACCAGTTTCACGAACTCGGCTTCCAGCGGGGCCAGAGGCTTGTTCGGAGCTTTGTTGACGTAAACGTAGAGGAAACGCGACAGCGGGTATTTGCCGTTCAGTGCGTTTTCTTCGGTGTCTTCGATGAAGTCAGTGCTGCCTTTCTTGGCCAGGGCCACAGTCTTCACGGAAGCAGTTTTGTAGCCGATGCCCGAGTAACCGATGCCGTTCAGCGAGGAGCTGATCGACTGTACGACCGAAGCCGAACCTGGTTGTTCGTTCACGTTTGGCTTGTAGTCGCCTTTGCACAGGGCTTCTTCTTTAAAGTAGCCGTAGGTGCCGGATACCGAGTTACGACCGAACAGTTGAACCGGCTTGTTGGCCAGGTCGCCGGTCACACCCAGGTCGCCCCAGGTTTTCACGTCGGTTTTAGCGCCGCACAGACGAGTGGACGAGAAGATCGCGTCGACTTGTTCCATGGTCAGGTGCTGGATCGGGTTGTCCTTGTGCACGAACACCGCCAGGGCGTCCACGGCAACCGGGATAGCGGTTGGCTTGTAGCCGTACTTCTGCTCGAAGGCAGCCAGTTCGGTGTCCTTCATCT
Source organism: Pseudomonas sp. OV226 (assembly GCF_003148705.1). Classification (NCBI taxonomy): domain Bacteria; kingdom Pseudomonadati; phylum Pseudomonadota; class Gammaproteobacteria; order Pseudomonadales; family Pseudomonadaceae; genus Pseudomonas; species Pseudomonas sp. OV226. Next base: position 18,945 of record NZ_QGGS01000013.1, read on the forward strand.
TGCGGCTCATCGGGCCCAGGTTAGAGGTGCCTTCGGTCAGCGCAGGTGGCGCGGTGGCGGAGCCAGCGGCCTGAATCTGGATGTTTACGTTCGGGTATTCTTTCTTGTAGTTCTCAGCCCACAGGGTCATGAGGTTGGCCAGGGTATCGGAGCCGACGCTGGACAGGTTGCCCGACACACCAGTGGTCTTGGTGTAGCTCGGGATCGACGGGTCAACAGCGGCGAACGCGTTGGCAGTCGCAACGCCAGCAGCGACAAAAGTCATTGCCGCCATCAAACGCTTCAGTTTCATGCCTTACTCCTAGCAGATAGAGTTGTTAGTCGGGGCCAAGTATCAGCAGGCCGTGTGAACACTCTATGGCTGAAATATGACAATTGGATGAAAGGCCAGCATTCGAGTGCCCGATACATCCAGTCTCGCAGCGCAGGTTGACAAATCATAACCAAGAGATAGCCTTGTCAACCACGAGAGGAACCCATGATTAACGACCGAATCCGCCGCGCTCGCCTACTACGAGGCATGTCTCTAGAGGCTTTAGCGCTCAAGCTTGGCGATATCACCAAGCAAGGCATCAGCAAATACGAGAAAGGGGCAAGCACTCCAAACTCCGCACGCCTGTTACAAATGGCAAAAGTATTGGAGGTCAGTCCAGAGTACTTTTTCCGGGCGGAGGCTGTGCCGCTTGCACCGTTAGAGTTTCGCAAACTGGCGAAAATGCCGAAGTACCGTCAGGTTCAAGTTGAAGAACAGATTCGTGAGCATCTCGAGCGCTACATCGCTCTAGAGGATTGCTTCGACCCGGCGGACATCCAGACTCCGACCACCCCAGCGCAAATGCTACCGGTTTCCTCTATAGAGGAAGCTGAACGCGCGGCCGAGCAACTGCGTGAATTCTGGAAAATCGGCAGTGATCCCATCTCCAATCTTACCGAGCAACTGGAAGAGCACAGCATCAAGGTAGCAATGCTCATGGGGCCAAATGACTTTGATGGGGCCTGCGCCGCAACCGGTGACGGTCGTCATGTCTTGATCGCACTCAACTCGGAGCGCCCCGGCGAACGCATACGCTTCACCGCGGCCCATGAGCTGGGTCATTGGGTCATGCAGTTACCCGAAGAAATGCCCGAAAGAGAAAAGGAAAACTGCTGCCATCGTTTCGCGGGTGCCTTCCTCTATCCGGCCAAAGGTGTCACCAGTGACTTTGGTAATCACCCTCGCTCCAGGGTTCATCCCCGGGAACTGCTAATCGCCAAGCGCCAATACGGAATTTCGATGCACGCAGCGCTGCGGCGCCTCAAGGATTTAAATCTTCTCAGCGACGGCGGTTACAAATCCCTCACCATTCAGTTCAGCTCGAACGGCTGGCGCAAGGCCGAGCCAGAGCCATTGCCGTGTAAACCCCCACAACGTTTTGAGTCGTTGGTGTTTTGGGGATTGGCCGAAGGATTGATCACCAAATCCCGTGCAGCTGAACTTCTACGCAAACCAGTGAGCGCTTTAGATCCCAATTTCCTGGGCTCACTGGAGAGTGCATGACTCTGATCTACATCAGCGATACGAATATCTGGATCGATTTCAGAAATGCAGGGCTGCTGGAACAGATGTTCAGTCTGCCGTTCACGCTTTGCTGCACAGATTTCGTACTGCACGAACTCGAAGATTTTCCGCATGACGAATTGCTTGCCCACGGGTTAATTGTCGAATCATTCGAGGGTCCGGAAGTGGCACGGCTGTTCGGTCTTAAAATCGAACATAGCAACAGTTCTCTGGCAGACGTTTCCTGTTATCTACTTGCTCAGCAAACAGGTCGTCCGTTATTGACGGGGGACGGCAAACTTAGGAAACAGGCACGAAAGGATGGGCTACAGGTACACGGTGCACTTTGGCTGCTGGACCTGATGGTTAACCATCAGGTTGTTGGATTGCAACAGGCTGCGGATGCTTTAGAGGACATGCTCATGCGCGGAGCACGATTACCGTCAGGCGAGTGTGAGGCAAGGCTTTCGCGCTGGCGAAAGCCTTGAGGGAGATGGTTAGCGCCCCCTTTTCCAGAGGTAAGCACCCACCAGAATCCCGACCCCGCAAATGATCGCCACATAATAGGCCGGCCCCATCGGGCTTTCCTTCAGCAGCAGGGTCACCACCATTGGCGTCAGGCCGCCGAAGATGGCATAGGCCAGGTTGTACGAGAACGACAGCCCGCTGAAGCGCACCACCGCCGGGAAGGCTTTGACCATCACATACGGCACCGCGCCGATGGTGCCGACCAGCAGACCCGTCAGGGCATACATCGGGAACAACCAGTCCGGATGATTGAACAGGCTGTGATAGAAGGTCCACGAACTCATCAGCAGCAAGGCGCTGCCAAACACAAACACCCGGCCTGCGCCGAAGCGGTCAGCCAAGGCGCCAGACGCCACACACCCAAGGCTCAGGAACACGATCGCCACGCTATTGGCTTGCAATGCAGTGGTCGGCGCGAAGTGGTAGACGGTCTGCAGCACGGTCGGGGTCATGAGGATGACCACGATGATGCCGGCGGACAGCAGCCAGGTCAGCAGCATGGAGATCAGGATCGCCCCGCGATGGTCGCGCAACACTGCCCGCAGCGGCACTTCTTCGGCGAGCGCCTTGCGCAATTGCAGCTCGGCGAATACCGGGGTCTCGTGCAGCCAGCGGCGCAGGTACACCGAGAACAGGCCAAACACACCGCCCAGCAGGAACGGGATCCGCCAGGCGTAATCGGCCACTTCGCCCGGGGTATAAATGCTGTTGATGGCCGTGGCGACCAGGGAGCCCAGCAAAATGCCCGCCGTCAGGCCGCTGGTCAGGGTGCCGCAGGCGTAACCGATATGGCGCTGCGGTACGTGTTCGGAAACAAATACCCACGCGCCTGGCACTTCACCACCAATCGCCGCGCCCTGAATGACCCGCATCAGCAGCAACAGGATCGGTGCCCACAGACCAATCTGCGCATAAGTCGGCAGCAGCCCCATGATCAGGGTCGGTACCGCCATCATGAAAATGCTCAGGGTGAACATTTTCTTGCGCCCCAGCAGGTCACCGAAATGCGCCATGACAATGCCGCCCAACGGCCGCGCCAGGTAGCCGGCGGCGAAAATGCCGAAGGTCTGCATCAAACGCAGCCACTCGGGCATGTCAGCGGGGAAGAACAGTTTGCCGACCACCGTGGCGAAGAACACAAAGATGATGAAGTCGTAGAACTCCAGCGCACCGCCCAGGGCAGACAGCGATAAAGTCTTGTAATCGTTGCGGGTCAACGGTCGTGCGGGTTGAGCTGGCTGCGCGATGCTCGAAGGCGCTGTGGTCATGGCAAGGCTTCTCTTATAGTCGGATCTGCGACCTCAACAACGCTGGCCGAGGCTTGGACAGGTCCGGCACGATAGCAAATTGTTCGAAAAAGCACATAGAGGTGCGGTTTTGACCGCCAAAATGAGAACCGGACGGTCGTCTCGGAGTCTACCGACCGATATACTCGCGATCTGGCAACAATTTGAAAGGGTTGCTGTGCGAAGACGCTGCTGGCTCTACCAGTCGATTTCGCAGAGTTTCCCTTTAGGCGCCTTACGAAAAACGTGACGAACGTAGTATGTTCGGGGCTGAATCGTTTTTCTTGAAAGCGGCTATTCACCTGAAGTACCAATGAAGAGTCACGGGTCAGAGGCACCCCCGGCATGATAGAGCTCGAACAAGAAGATCCAATCCCGCAAGGCGACCTGGCCCTGCAAATCACCGCGCTTCCTCGCGAAACCAACGGCTTCGGCGATATTTTCGGCGGCTGGCTGGTGGCGCAGATGGATTTGGCCGGCACCGCCATGGCCAGCAAGGTTGCTGGTGGACGCGTTGCCACCGTTGCGATTGATCGTATGGCGTTCCTGGTTCCAGTGGCGGTGGGCGCTCAGCTCTCCTTTTATACCCAGGCCCTGGAAATCGGCCGCAGCTCGATCAAGATGATGGTCGAAGTCTGGAGCGACGACCCGCTGTCCAGTGAGTGGCGTAAAGTGACTGAAGCGGTGTTCGTGTTCGTCGCCATCGACGGCAGCGGCCGCACTCGCTCGGTTCCGCCCCGCGCGCGTTAAACGCTGCGGCGGTTTTGCGGTCCATTGCAGTCATTGTTCCCGATCGAGAGTTGTCCCATGAACACGCCCAACGTTGAAGCCGTGAAACTGGATGAACTGAACTGCTGGCGTATCCGCCACGGCCAGGCCGAATTGCTGGTTGCCCAGCAAGGTGCGCACATCCTCAGTTATCAATTGGCCGGCCAACCGCCGCTGATCTGGCTCAACGACGAGGCTGTGTTCAAGACCGGCAAAAGCATCCGCGCCGGCGTGCCGGTGTGCTGGCCGTGGTTCGGTAACCTTGCACGCAACCCGCAGAGCGTCCAGGCGATGCGCGTCAGCAGCGAGCCGCCCGCGGCCCACGGCTTTGTCCGGGCGATGGATTGGGAACTGGGCGGCATCGAAACCGAGGGCGAAAGCCTGAAGGTGGAATTCCTGCTGCCCTACCCTGAAGGCGGCTTTGCCGGCTGGCCACACCAGGTGGATTTGAAGCTGAGCATCCGTCTGGACGAGCAGTTGCACATCAGCCTGACCAGCCATAACCAGGGCACTGACACCGTCACCCTCAGCCAGGCACTGCACAGCTATTTCGCGGTCAGCGATGTGCGCAACGTGCAGGTCGAAGGCGTGGATGGCCTGAGTTACATCGAAACGCTGGAAGACTGGAAAACCAAGGAACAGCACGGTGATCTGCGCTTTACCGGCGAGACCGATCGCATTTACCTCGACACCCCGCCTCTGCTGAGTATCGTCGACCCGGCCTGGGAACGTCGCATCGAGCTGACCAGCCAAAACTCGCGCAACGCAGTGATCTGGAATCCTTGGATTGAACGCGCGGCAGCGTTCAGCGACATGGCCGACGATGGCTGGCAGCGCATGTTGTGCATCGAGACAGCGAATGTGATGGATGATGTGGTGACCTTGGCTGCGGGAGCCACTCACACACTGGGCGTGAGTATCGGCAGCAAACCACTTTAAACGCATCGCGGGCAAGCCTTGCTCCTACAGGATATGAACTGCCCTGTAGGAGCAAGGCTTGCCCGCGATTGGTTTTATCTGATGCTTACAAATCCGACTCTTTGACCACCCGCACTTTCGCCGCATCCAGCGCATACGCCGCGTCGGCCAGGTCGTTGTTGACCGTCTCGATCTTCAGCGTGCCGGTGACCCACAGCGGTGTGTAGATGTCATCCAGCTTCAGCCCCTTCGGATAACGCACCAGCACCAACTGATTGGGTGGCGGTGGCGGCACGTGGATGCACGCGCCCGGGTACGGCACGAGGAAGAACAGCGTGCTGCGACCCTTGGCATCGGACTCCAGCGGCACCGGGTAACCACCGATACGGATGTTCTTGTCATTCATCGACGGCACGGTTTTGGTCGAATACATCACCGCCGGCAAGCCTTTGCTCTGTTTCATGCCACCCTTGGCGGTAAACGTGCCATCGCCTTCAGGGGAGTTGTGGTCGATTTCGGGCATGGCCTCGAGGGCTTTCTGGTCCGACTTGGGCATCAGTTCGAGCCAGTCGGTTTCCGGCAGTTCGCCGGCATGGGCCAAACCACTGCCCAGAAAAAGGAGAGTCAACAGAAGACGGCGCATTGAGGTGCTCGGTAAAGGAAGGGTGATAAGTCGCCGAGCATTCTAGCCCTCTCTGCGTGCGGCGCAGAGGGGGCTTTGTCGCTTTGGATCAGTTCTTTTTGATCAGGCCGTAGATCACCAGCAACACCACGGCGCCGACCAGCGCACCGATGAAACTTGCGCCTTGGCCGGCCTGGTAGATGCCCAGAGCCTGGCCGCCGTAAGTGGCCGCCAGCGAACCGCCGATACCGAGCAGGATGGTCATGATCCAGCCCATGCTGTCATCGCCCGGTTTCAGGAACCGCGCCAGCAGGCCGACAATCAAGCCGACAAAGATGGTTCCGATAATTTCCATGGCATTTCCCTCTGAATGATTTGGATATGCCCAAAGCCTAGTCAGACTTTGGCATCCTGCCATGAGAGAACGGCGGCCCCTGAATGGTTCCGCCGCGGCCACATGAAACTATTCGGCGATGAGCGCTTCGACCTTGAGGATCTGTGCCGCCAGCGTCTCGCGGTCCGCACAGCGCAGGTTGGCGTGACCGACCTTGCGACCGGTCTTGAACGCCTTGCCGTAGTGGTGCAGATGGCAATCGGCAATCGCGATCACCTTCTCAACCGGTGGTACAACGCCGATGAAGTTGAGCATCGCGCTCTCACCGATTTTGGCCGTCGAACCCAGCGGCAGGCCGGCAACGGCCCGCAGATGGTTTTCGAACTGGCTGCACTCGGCGCCTTCAGTGGTCCAGTGCCCGGAGTTGTGTACGCGCGGGGCAATTTCGTTGGCCTTGAGGCCACCGTCGACTTCAAAGAATTCGAACGCCATCACGCCGACATAATCCAGCTGCTTGAGCACGCGGCTGGAGTAGTCTTCCGCCAGGGCTTGCAGCGGGTGATCGGTGCTGGCCACGGACAGTTTGAGGATGCCGCTGTCGTGGGTGTTGTGAACCAGCGGGTAGAACCTGGTTTCACCATCGCGGGCACGCACGGCGATCAGCGAGACTTCGCCGGTGAACGGCACGAAGCCTTCCAGCAGGCAAGCAACGCTGCCAAGTTCCGCGAACGTGCCGACAACGTCTTCAGGTTTGCGCAGGACTTTCTGGCCCTTGCCGTCGTAACCCAGGGTGCGGGTTTTCAGCACGGCAGGCAGGCCGATGGAGGCCACGGCGGCGTCCAGGTCGGCTTGCGACTGAATGTCGGCGAACGCCGGGGTTGGAATCCCCAGGTCCTTGAACATGCTCTTCTCGAACCAGCGATCCCGCGCAATGCGCAGGGCTTCGGCGCTTGGGTAGACCGGGACGAATTGCGACAGGAACGCCACGGTTTCAGCCGGGACGCTTTCGAACTCGAAGGTCACCAGATCGACTTCATCGGCCAGCTGACGCAGGTGGTCCTGGTCGCCGTAATCGGCTCGCAGGTGTTCGCCCAACGCGGCTGCGCAAGCATCCGGCGCGGGGTCCAGGAAAGCGAAATTCATACCCAGCGGGGTGCCCGCCAGCGCCAACATGCGACCCAACTGGCCGCCACCGATTACACCGATCTTCATCGTCAACAACCTCAGGCGATGCGTGGGTCTGGATTGTCCAGGACGCTGTCTGTCTGTTCAGCACGGAACGTTTTCAGCACGTCGTGGAACTGCGGGTGCTTGGCGCCCAGGATGCTCGCCGACAGCAGCGCGGCGTTGATCGCGCCAGCTTTGCCGATGGCCAGGGTCGCCACCGGGATACCCGCTGGCATCTGCACGATGGAGAGCAGCGAATCGACACCCGAAAGCATCGCCGACTGCACCGGCACGCCCAGCACCGGCAGGTGGGTCTTGGCCGCACACATGCCTGGCAAGTGGGCCGCGCCACCGGCACCGGCGATAATCACCTCAATGCCACGGGCCTCGGCCTCTTCGGCGTACTGGAACAGCAGGTCCGGGGTACGGTGGGCAGAGACCACTTTCACCTCGTAAGGAATGCCGAGCTTTTCCAGCATATCGGCGGTGTGGCTAAGGGTGGACCAATCGGACTTGGAGCCCATGATCACGCCAACCAGTGCACTCATCGTCGTGCCTCTTCTCTCTGGGCGCCCGCAGGCGCGTCAAAAAACAACAAGCCACGCAAAATGCGTGGCTTGATGTACGAATTATGGCCGGGCGAACCGGCCGAAGGCCGCGCAGTATACCGCAATGACGCAGATAAACAGCCCCTGTTACGACCATCTGTCATACGGCGCAAAAGCCCGGTTTTATTGACTTTCAGGTCAGCAGACAGACTTGCCATGAACCCTGCCCCTGTAGGAGCACAGCTTGCTGGCGATGGCGTCCTGTAAGTCGCCATCGCCAGCAAGCTGTGCTCCTACAAAGGCATCGTTAGCTGGTTGTCCCTTGGGCTGCGCCACTTTCAAGCTTGCGCCACAACAATCGCACGTTGGCCTTGCGCACCAAGGCGCAACGGTACAGGCGAATCTCCAGTGGCACATGCCATTGCGGGCCGCCGCAGACCACCAGTTCGCCGCGAGCCAGTTCGGCGCGCACACTGAGTTGCGGCACCCAGGCAATGCCCAGTCCTTCCAGCGCCATGCTTTTCAGGCTGTCGGCCATGGCCGTTTCGTAGATCGTGGTAAACCGCAGCGCCCGCTGGCGCAGCAGCATGTTGACCGAGCGACCGAGAAAGGCGCCGGCGCTGTAGGCCAACAGCGGCACACTGCCCTCACCTTCCAGGTCGAACAGCGGTTTGCCGTCCGCATCGGCCGCGCACACCGGGAGCATCTCAGTGTGACCCAGGTGCAGGGATGGAAAGATCTCCGGGTCCATCTGCAAGGCAGCGTCGGGGTCATAGAACGCCAGCATCAAATCGCAGCCACCTTCACGCAATGCGTGCACCGCGTCGCCAACGTTGGTCGCCACCAATCGCGTGGCGATATTCAGCCCCTCATTGCGCAATTGCGCGATCCAGCGCGGAAAGAAACCCAGCGCCAGGGAGTGAGCGGCGGCGACCTGCATCACCTCGCCCTGCCCACCTTCCAGGTGATGAAGATGACGCAGCACTTCGCCCAGTTGTTCGACCACAGTCCGCGCGGTCACCAGAAACAATTGCCCCGCCGCCGTCAGCTCGACGGGCGTGCGCGAACGATTGACCAGTTGCAGTCCCAACGCGGCTTCAAGGCTGCGAATTCGCCGGCTGAACGCCGGTTGTGTCACGAAGCGTCTTTCCGCAGCCTGGGAGAAGCTGCGGGTGGCGGCCAGGGCGCTGAAGTCCTCCAGCCATTTACTTTCAAGGTTCATCACGCCCTCCCGGACACGCACCAATTTAGGTCGCACGCTCGCCGCACACGCGGCGTCACACGGGCATTATGCCGAATGTGCATAGGCTAGTGTTTAACAGCATTGGCCCAAAATTCTCCACAAGCCTAGCATTTGCAGTGTTCCGGCACAGACCGGGTCCATATCGAGATGATTTCTATCATGTCCTCCGCTGCATCTTTCCGCACAGAAAAAGACCTGCTTGGCGTACTCGAAGTACCTGCTCAAGCGTATTACGGCATCCAGACCCTGCGAGCGGTGAACAACTTCCGTCTCTCCGGCGTTCCGATTTCGCATTACCCGAAGCTGGTTGTCGGCCTGGCCATGGTCAAACAGGCCGCCGCTGACGCCAACCGCGAACTGGGTCACCTGAGCGAAGCCAAGCACGCTGCCATCAGCGAAGCCTGTGCACGTTTGATCCGCGGCGATTTCCACGAAGAGTTCGTGGTCGACATGATTCAAGGCGGCGCTGGCACTTCAACCAACATGAATGCCAACGAAGTCATCGCCAACATCGCGCTGGAGGCCATGGGTCACCAGAAGGGCGAATACCAATACCTGCACCCGAACAACGACGTGAACATGGCGCAGTCGACCAACGACGCCTACCCGACCGCGATCCGTCTGGGTCTGCTGCTGGGTCACGACGCTCTGCTGGCCAGCCTCGACAGCCTGATCCAGTCGTTCGCCGCCAAAGGTGAAGAATTCAGCCACGTCCTGAAGATGGGTCGTACCCAGCTGCAAGACGCCGTGCCGATGACCCTGGGCCAGGAATTCCGTGCCTTCGCCACGACCCTGGGCGAAGACCTGGCGCGTCTGAAAACGCTGGCGCCTGAACTGCTGACCGAAGTGAACCTGGGCGGTACTGCGATTGGTACCGGCATCAACGCCGACCCGCGTTACCAGCACCTGGCCGTTCAGCGCCTGGCACTGATCAGCGGTCAACCGCTGGTACCGGCCGCCGACCTGATCGAAGCCACGTCTGACATGGGCGCCTTCGTACTGTTCTCCGGCATGCTCAAGCGCACCGCGGTCAAACTGTCGAAGATCTGCAACGACCTGCGTCTGCTGTCCAGCGGCCCACGCACCGGCATCAACGAAATCAACCTGCCGGCGCGTCAGCCAGGCAGCTCGATCATGCCAGGCAAGGTCAACCCGGTTATCCCGGAAGCGGTCAACCAAGTGGCGTTCCAGATCATCGGCAACGACCTGGCCCTGACCATCGCGGCCGAAGGCGGCCAACTGCAACTGAACGTGATGGAGCCGCTGATCGCCTTCAAGATCTTCGACTCGATCCGTCTGCTGCAACGCGCCATGGACATGCTGCGCGAGCACTGCATCACCGGCATCACGGCCAACGAAGAACGTTGCCGCGAACTGGTCGAGCACTCGATCGGCCTGGTGACTGCGCTGAACCCGTACATCGGCTATGAAAACGCCACCCGTATCGCCCGTATCGCCCTCGAAAGCGGCCGTGGCGTACTGGAACTGGTGCGCGAAGAAGGCTTGCTCGACGACGCCATGCTCGCCGACATCCTGCGCCCGGAAAACATGATTGCTCCGCGTCTGGTTCCGCTTAAAGCCTGAACCGACGCGTTACTTGTAGCACCGCTCACCAGGTCGAGGGACTAGACACCTCTCACCTTTTGAGGGCTTGGGGATTTAATCCCCAGGCCCTTTTTTTTGATTTTTTTGCGGACGCGTCACTTCTGTAGGAGCACGGCTTGCCGGCGATGGCGCCCTCACTATCGCCATCGCCGGCAAGCCGTGCTCCGACAGGAAAGCCACCTCGTTTACCGCTTGCACCATAATCGGGCAGACGGACGGCACACTCATCGGTATAGTGCCGCCCCTCTTCGCGTGAGCGGTCGTCGGTAACGAGGCCCAAACCCATGCGAAACCCGAACTAATAACAAACCTGCAATAAAGGACCGGGACGAAAACGCGCCTCATCTGTTGTGCCACGCGCACAGCGATGTAACGCGATGTTGCTTCCTGTCCGGCATTTGCCTACACAAAAAACAGCGAGGAATAATCCATGCTCGAAGTCATTAACGACTTCCTCTCAGGGAAAGTACTGATCGTGCTCATTGTCGGGCTCGGTAGCTACTTCACGATCCGCTCGCGTTTCGTTCAATTGCGTCACTTCTTCCACATGTTCGCGGTGTTCCGCGACAGCCTCAAAAGCAGCGCCGGGCAACTCAGTTCGTTCCAGGCCCTGATGCTCAGCCTCGCCGGCCGCGTCGGCGCAGGTAACATCGCCGGTGTCGGCATTGCCGTAACCCTGGGTGGCCCCGGTGCGGTGTTCTGGATGTGGGTGACCGCGCTGGTCGGCATGTCCAGCAGCTTCTTCGAATGTTCCCTCGGCCAGCTCTACAAGCGCTGCGACTCCGACGGCACCTACCGTGGCGGCCCGTCCTACTACATTCAGCATGGCCTGCAAAAACGCTGGTTGGGCATGATCATGGCGTTCCTGTTGCTGGTGACCTTCGGGTTTGCCTTCAACGGCCTGCAATCCCACGCCGTGACTCATTCGCTGAACAACGCATTCGGCTTCGACACCACTTACACCGGCATTGCGCTGGCCGTTTTGCTGGGGCTGGTGTTCGTCGGCGGGATCAAACGCATCGCCAAGGTCGCCGACTTGCTGGTACCGGTGAAAACCCTGGTCTACATCGGCGTGACTATCTATGTGATCGTGCTGCAATTCGATCAAGTACCCGGCATGTTGATCACCATTGTCAAAAGCGCTTTCGGTCTCGACCAGGCGTTTGGCGGCCTGATCGGCAGCGCCATCGTCATGGGCGTGAAGCGTGGCGTGTTCGCCAACGAAGCGGGCCTGGGCAGTGCGCCGAACGTGGCCGCCGTGGCCTCGGTCGAGCACCCGGTGGCACAAGGCGTGGTCCAGGCGTTCAGCGTGTTCCTCGACACCTTCGTGATCTGCACCTGCACCGCGTTGCTGATCCTGCTCTCGGGTTTCTACACCCCGGGCTTCGAAGGCGATGGCATTGCCCTGACCCAGAACTCGCTGGCCGCCGTCGTCGGTGACTGGGGGCGGATTTTCATCTCCGTGGCCTTGTCGTTGTTCGTGTTCACCTCGATCCTCTACAACTACTACCTGGGCGAGAGCAACCTGCGCTTTTTGATCGGTGAAAACCGCAAGGCACTGATGGGCTATCGTGCATTGGTGTTGGCGTTGATCTTCTGGGGCGCTATCGAAAACCTGGGCACGGTGTTCGCCTTCGCCGACATCACCATGACGATGCTCGCGTTCGTGAACCTGATCGCGTTGTTCCTGCTGTTCAAGGTCGGCATGCGCATCCTGCGTGACTATGACGACCAGCGTGCTGCCGGGATCAAGACGCCAGTGTTCGATTCGAGCAAATTCGCCGACCTGGACCTCGACCTGAAAGCCTGGCCAGCCAACCCGCCAGCGCCAGCGCCGACAGCAACAACCGAGCCGCAAGGCGTACTCGCAGCGCAACGCTGACCGGTAAAAAAACCGGGCGCATCCCCTGCGCCCGACGTGACACAACGTGCGACCGGCGTCATGCTCGGTCGTATGTTGTTTGGGTGCTGAGCCGGCCAGACCGCGTCGCGGCCTTCGCGAGCAGGCTCACTCCCACACCGTTACCGTTTTCGGAGAACCGCCATGAATTCCTCGACCTACCCTGCCGCCCAACACGTCATGGTGCTCTACACCGGTGGCACCATCGGTATGCAAGCCAGCGTTCACGGCCTGGCCCCGGCGTCCGGTTTCGAAGCGCGGATGCGTGAATACCTGCACAGCCAGCCTGAGCTGGTAGTGCCACAGTGGCGCTTTCGCGAGATGTCGCCGCTGATCGACAGCGCCAACATGACCCCCGCGTATTGGCAGCAGCTGCGCGAAGCCGTGGTGGAGGCAGTGGATGTGCTGGGCTGTGACAGCGTGCTGATCCTGCACGGCACCGACACCCTCGCGTACAGTGCGGCGGCCATGAGTTTTCAGCTGCTCGGCCTGCATGCCCGCGTGTGCTTTACCGGCTCGATGCTGCCGGCCGGTGTGACCGACAGCGATGCCTGGGAAAACCTCAGCGGTGCGCTGGTTGCCCTCGGTCATGGCCTGGCACCGGGCGTTCATCTGTACTTCCATGGCGAACTGCTGGACCCGACCCGATGCGCGAAGGTGCGCAGTTTCGGGCGTCATCCGTTCAAGCGGCTGGCGCGTCAGGGTGGCGGTGAGAAGGCTTCTTCCATACCGGCGCCGCTGACCTACAACCAACCCAAGCAATTGGCGAAAGTCGCTGTGCTGCCGCTGTTCCCCGGCATCGGCGCCGAGATACTGGACGGCCTGCTCGACAGCGGCATTCAAGGCCTGGTGCTGGAGTGCTACGGCAGCGGCACCGGGCCGAGCGACAATCCAGAGTTCCTCGCCAGCCTGGAACGGGCGCAGGACAAGGGTGTTGTGGTTGTAGCCGTCACCCAATGCCATGAAGGTGGCGTCGAGCTGGATGTTTACGAGGCTGGCAGTCGGTTGCGTGGTGTGGGTGTGCTTTCAGGTGGCGGCATGACCCGTGAAGCGGCGTTCGGCAAGTTGCATGGCTTACTGGGTGCCGGGCTCGACACCGCTGAAGTGCGGCGCCTGGTAGAACTCGACCTCTGCGGCGAACTCATCTGACACCACACACCCCCCTGTAGGAGCCGAGCTTGCTCGCGATAGCGGTATGTCAGTCACCATTGAACTCGACTGAAATACCGCTATCGCGAGCAAGCTCGGCTCCTACAGGTCCTTCGCTCGGCATATAACTTGCTGCGTTCCAGCCATTCCACGGCTGGAAGACACCCATGCTCCACTCCCACCTCACTACCCTCAACGCTGTCTCTCTGGTGCTCAACACCTTCAAGGCCGAAGGCCTTTCCAGCGAGGCATTACTGGCCGGCAGCGGTATCAGCGCGGCAGACCTGAGTCGGGCGGACACGCGTATCACGACTAACCAAGAGATGCTGGTGTGCGCCAATGCTGTCGCTTTACGCCACGACATTGGCCTGGAGCTGGGCCGGCGAATGCACGTTTCGTCCTACGGTATGCTCGGGTACGCCTTACTCACCAGCGCCACTTTAGGTGACGCCTTGCAACTGGCCCTGCACTATCCGGCGCTGCTGGGAACACTGTTCGAACTGAGCCTGAAAGAAGATAACGAACGCATCTGGCTCACCGCTGGCGACTATCGGGAAAACCCGGCACTGGCACCGTTCAATGTGGAATTTTGCCTGGTGTCGATGAAAGTCATCTGCGAAGACCTGCTCGGCCGACCTTTGCCGCTACTGGGCGCACGCTTCGAGTACTCGGCACCGGACTATCAGGCACGCTACACCGAACGTTTCGACTGCCCCTTGCAGTTCGACGCCGCGTCCAACGCCTTTGCTTTCGACAAAAGCTGGCTGGATCAGCCCCTGCCGCTGGCCGACGCCATTACCCACCAGGCCATGGCCGAACGCTGCCGCAAGCAAAACACCGAATTCACCGGGCGTCAGGCCTGGCTGGGGCGTATCCGCCAACTCCTCGCCACCCAGTTGAGCGCGGCGCCGGGCCTGGACGGTCTGGCCGAACAGTTGAATTGTTCGGCGCGTACTTTGCGACGACATCTCAAGGACCTGGGATGCAGCTATCAGGAACTGCTCGATGAGCTGCGGTTCGAACAGGCCAAGCGAATGCTCTGCGAGGATCAACTGCCGATCTATCGGATTGCCGAGGCATTGGGGTTCAGCGAGACCGCGAGTTTCCGCCATGCGTTTGTGCGCTGGAGCGGCGTGGCGCCGAGTCAGTTCAGGCCACACCGATAACCCCTGTGGGAGCGGGCTTGCCCGCGAAGAGGCCAGTACATTCGACGCATCTCCATTGACTGGACCACCGCTTTCGCGGGCAAGCCCGCTCCCACAGGTTTGGCATTCCAAGCCCAATGTTGAAGCGTCGTCGCGCCATTAAGGGGCGAATTTCGGTCAAATCTTTTGGCCATATTTATCCCCTTTTGGCCTTTCCTGCCGTTCTCTCAAACCCCGCCTCCCGCAAGACTGTGATCAACCGAATCAGCCTGCGGAGAACAAGAAAATGCTGACGATCTACTCAGACGATCACCACCTTCACCATGGCCGTTGCGAATTGATCGACGGGCAACTCAAGCCGTGCTTTGAGATGCCGTCGCGCGCCGACCATGTGTTGCAACGCGTGAAAAAGCAGAATCTGGGCCCGGTCGAAGCACCCCAAGATTTCGGCCTTGAGCCGATCGCGCGCATTCACAGTCGCGACTACCTCGATTTTTTCAAAGGTGCCTGGGCACGCTGGACCGAATTCAACACCGACGGCGACTTGCTGCCCTACACCTGGCCGGCCCGAACCCTGCGCCGGATCATCCCCACCAGCCTGCACGGCCAGCTCGGTTATTACAGCTTCGACGGCGGCGCACCGATCACGGCCGGTACCTGGCAAGCGGCGTACAGCGCAGCGCAAGTGGCGTTGACCGCTCAAGCCGAAATCCAGCGTGGAGCGCGCAGTGCCTTCGCGCTGTGCCGCCCACCGGGACATCACGCTGCCAGCGATTTGATGGGTGGTTATTGCTACCTCAACAACGCCGCCATCGCCGCTCAAGCGTTCCTCGATCAGGGCCACAGGAAGGTCGCGATCCTCGACGTCGATTACCACCACGGCAACGGTACCCAATCGATTTTCTACGGGCGCAGCGACGTGCTGTTCGCCTCGATTCACGGCCACCCGGAAGCGGAATTTCCATTCTTCCTCGGCTATGAAGACGAATTCGGCGAAGGCCCGGGGGAAGGCTTCAACTTCAACTACCCGTTGCCCGCCGGCAGCGGCTGGGACACCTGGAGCGCAGCCCTGGATCAGGCCTGCCAAGAGATCGAAAAGTACGGCGCTGACATTGTCGTGGTTTCCCTGGGCGTCGATACGTTCAAGGACGACCCCATCTCCCAATTCAAACTCGACAGCCCGGATTACCTGGCCATGGGCGAGCGCATCGCGCGCCTCGGCAAGCCGACGCTGTTCGTGATGGAAGGCGGTTACGCGGTAGAAGAAATCGGCATCAATGCCGTCAACGTTCTCGAAGGTTTTGAAAGCGCCCACTGAGGAATTAGAACAATGAATCGACTCAAGCGTTTTATCATCCCCACCCTGTGCGCCACGGTGCTCAGCGGTGCGGTTCATGCTGAAGAACGAACGTTGCGCGTCTACAACTGGTTCGACTACATCACCCCCAAGGCGCTGGAAGACTTCAAGGCACAGAACACCCAGACCAAACTGGTCTACGACATTTTCGACACCAACGAAGCACTGGAGGCCAAGCTGCTGACCGGCAACTCCGGCTATGACGTCGTGGTGCCGTCCAACGTGTTCCTCGCCAAGCAGATCGAAGCCGGTGTGTTCCAGCCAGTGGATCGCAGCAAGTTGCCGAACTGGAACCACCTCGATCCGAAGCTGATGAAGCTGATTGAGGCCAACGATCCGGGCAACAAGTTCGCCGTGCCGTACATGTACGGCACCATCCTGATCGGTTTCAACCCGGACAAGGTCAAGGCTGCACTGGGCGCCGACGCGCCGGTGGACAGCTGGGATCTGATCTTCAAGGAAGAGAACATCAGCAAGCTCAAGCAATGCGGCGTCGCCCTGCTCGACTCACCGTCGGAGATCCTGCCGCTGGCCCTGCAACACCTCGGCCTGGACCCCAACAGCAAAAAGCCTGCGGACTACGACAAGGCTGAAGCGCTGCTGATGAAGATCCGCCCGTACGTCACTTACTTCCACTCGTCCAAGTACATGGCCGACATTGCCAACGGCGACATCTGCGTCGCGGTCGGTTATTCCGGCAGCTTCTCCCAGGCCGCCAACCGCGCCAAGGAAGCCAAGAACGGTGTGATCGTTGACATGCGCTTGCCCAAGGAAGGTGCGCCGATCTGGTTCGACATGCTCGCCATCCCCAAAGGTGCGAAGAATCCGGAAGACGCCTACACCTTCATCAACTACTTGCTGCAGCCGCAAGTGATTGCGCCGGTCAGCGACTTCGTCGGCTACCCGAACCCGAACAAGGACGCCACGCAATTGGTCGACCCGGCGATTCGCAACAATCCGAACCTGTACCCGACCGAAACGGCGATGAGCACGCTGTACACCCTGCAACCCCTGCCGCGCGATGCCGAACGTGCGCGGACACGGGCCTGGACCAAGATCAAGTCAGGCACCTGACACATTGATGAAATGGAAGACCCGCCAATAAGCGGGTCTTTTTTTGCCTGCAATAACTATCTACCACCTTTCACCTTCGACAGCCCTCTACCTTGCCCCGATACAACGCGGCCCAGTGGCCCGCGTCCTCATCGGCACAAAGGAAATGGCCATGCCCGACACCTCATCCACCCGCCCCGAAGATGTATTGACCCAACTGGTCACTGGCCCCTCGCTCAGGGAAGTGGCGTCGAACGCACTGCGCACCGTGCTCGACGCCGCGTACCCAAGCCTTGATATCGACCCGGTCCAGGCCATGGTCGTGACGCCAACCTGGACGGTCAGCGGCGACCAGGTCACGTCCGGCCCACATCGATACGAGTCACTGACCGACGCACTGGTGCGGCTCACGCTGTCGGCGCAGACCGCGACCTACATCGACGGGGAACACTTCCTGACCCTGCAACCAGGGGTGGAATCGGCGATCCAGTTGCCCGTCAAGATCGACGACATTGGCCGGTTGATCAACCAATTGATCCCGCTACTGTTCGTGTCCTATCAAGAGCAGCAGCTTGATTACTGGAACCAGCCAACAGAAGACGAAACACCACGCTGGCATCAACTTTCAGGCTCACTGCGCAACCTCTGGAACATCGAGCAGGTTTCAGACTGGGATGAGGATAAAAAGGCCATGGCGCTCGCCTTGTTCAACAACCCGGATAAAACCAGCCGAAACCGCAACGACGCCTATACATCGAGGGCCTGCCTGATCGACATCGATGAGCCGGACAAACATCTGTGGGTACTGGATGTGGCCGTGCTGGTGGGTACGCTGGGTACGCGCACGCTGGTGATCAGCCACTCGATCACCGAGGGCTTCAAGCGTTACGACTCACTGCAAGCATTCAGTGAAACGTTGTCCGCACGCGTTGCATCCACATCGGGTTCGCGTACTTTTCAATGGCGTTTGTATGAACCCGCTGGCCACTTTTTCGACCATCAAGCCTGTGCGCTGATTGCTCTCGAAGTCGCCGCTATCGGCCAGCTTCAAGGCACCATCACCAACGGTGGCCTTGCGCATCAAGCCATGACGGCTGCCAGAAACCGCAAAAACGTTGACGAAGGGCGCTTCAGCCGGATTGAGCGCTTGCTGCCTGAGTGGGTGCTCAGTGCTCAACCGGCGGACCTGACCTGCTATAGCCGACACTTGATGGACCTGGCTCAACTTCGGGAGCAACACGGCGGCAAATCCTTTCTGGATGACATTCCACCGCTCCCGGTATTTACGCTGCAAGCACTGAAAGACCAGGTGCTGAAAGATCACCCGGAGGCGACGGACGCCAGGCTCGAAACGATTGAACTCAGCATTACCAGCCAAGTGATCCTGGGCGCCATCGCGGTACCGGGTAAAACCGAAACCGTCACCCTGTCGCTGATCGATCTGGCCCTGCAGAACCTGATTGCCGTGCCGTTGGGCAACAAGACCGTGCGCCGTACCGATGGCAGCGCCGTTGAGTCCTGGATGACACCGGACTACCTGGAAAAGCTGGTCACCGAGGTCGACATCGGTGAAACCTATCCCACGCTGATCAAGCAAAAACTACTCGGTGACGCGAAGGAAACACAACGTCGGCAAAACCTGTTCGCCAGCCACCTGCGTATCCAGCTGCCGCTCCAGGCGTTGCAGTACAAAATTCGTGGCGAGGCAGGCATCGATGATCAGGGCTACCGATTCGTGGTCGCGGCGATGCAGGAAAAGCCCGGCGACCGCTTTGTGGACGGCCAGGAAATCATCATTCGTCCGCTGGCGTTCATTCCGGGGGGACGCACGGGCAACAAGGCTGACGAGGTTGCCAACATGTTCGTCATCGGCCCACGTCTCGCCGACAAGGGGCCCTGCCTGCTCTTTCGTCCGCTGCTTGATCCCCCGCTGTTGCAATATCCCCGCGAAACCAACCTGCTGTATGCAATCAAACATAACCAGACGCTTCGCCAATCCGTGCTGGCCTGGTTGCCGGACGATGTGCGCTTCAACTACTCACAGTACGTATTTACCGGCCAGTTGCCTTCCGTCTGGACACTGTCGCAATGGCTGGTTGATCCAGCATCGGTCCTCGGCATGATGGGGGCCGTCAGGCTGGCGGCAGTGCCACTGGCGCCACTCTCCCTGTCAGCCGTGTTCACCGCCAATGCCAACGCGATGATCACCCTGGCAGACCGGCAGTCAGTCTCCAATGCACAAAGTCGTTGGCAGACCCTCAAGCAAGGGGCGTGGGTGCTGTTCAACATTGCACTGCCATTTCTGGGCAAAACGGCTGCCAGTGCGGCCTGGATCTGGCAAATCATGAGCGACCTGGATCAAGCGAATGAAGCCAGCCAGAAAGGTGACAGTGGCGATGCATGGACGGCATTGACCGACCTGTTCCTGTCATTGGGTATGGTCCTGGCCCATTACGCCGCGACGCGCCACACGACAAGTCGCGCCATTGAAAAGCAGGCTTTGACGCTGAAGCAACAGCCCATACCGAGGCCGACAATCACCGTGATCCGGCTACCCGATATCACCGCTCAACGGCTGCCAGCGAATCACAAGTCCAGCGTTTACACCCAAGGCGCCCTGGCGCGAACGAGCCTGGTGACCCTGCTGGACGGGCTGTCCATTGCAAAACCTGAAGGCCTTTCAGCCCCCTCGACCCAAATCGGCCCCCATCGTTTTTTGAGCCCGCTCAACCAAAAATGGTACGCACAGGTTGGCCAGCGCTGGTTCGAAGTCATGGTCGACGACAACGAATTCGTGCAAATCATCGATACCCGTCAGTCCCCATCAGGGACTGGCCCCCTGCTGACCCGTACCGCGACGGGACAGTGGGTCGTCGACACACGTCTGAGGTTGCGCGGCGGAGGCCGTAGCCGAAAAGCGCTGATGCAGGAAAATACCCGGCGAAAAAACGAATTGCGAAATCAGCTGGAAACCTTCGATTCGAACAAAGCGGTATTGAAGACTGCACTCGAAACCGCAGAGAAAGCGGCTGTCTCTCTCCCTGCGGGAATCGATGATCCCAATGGACGCAGACTGATAGAAACACTGGAAAAACAGATCGCCGTCTACGGCGTCTACATTGAACAGCTCAGGGCATTCAACGCACTGGAGTCCATCATCAACTACCGCGCGGTCCTGGTCAGTTGCCTGGATCAACAGTTGTTGCTGACACAGATGTGGTTCCATCGACAAAACACGGTGTTTGGCACCTGCATGCGTCGCTCATTGGCCCTGCTTGACGCAGAGCCAATGAACGAATCCACCCTGACACGACACCAGACTCATCAACAGACCAGCGACCTGACCCAGAGGTTTATCGACAAAATCGAATTTGCCCAGGCCCGGATCGACGAGTTGAAACGGCTGGGCAGAGAAGCCACCGAAACCGCCAGGGAATACACGCGAGGACTACCCAGCTTCGACCTGCACGACCTGAAGCTGTTTCAGGTCAGCCTCGCTCAAGAGCTCTGTCTTAATGACACCGGCACAGTCACCACCGAACCTGCCCGTCGGGCACTGGCAAGCCTTGTCGAAGACGCGGGCCTCACCATCCAGTCGTCGCTGGACCTCGCCCAGGAAAATCCCCTGTCGCTACCCGAACGGATTGAGGGCTTCAGCGATCTGGTGGAGCAGTTCGCAACCATCGACCAACGTATTCTCGACTTGCCCGACGAGTACCCCGGGCAATTGCTGCAACCGTCAGTGGACCTGATGCGTCAGCGTATCGAAGCGTTCAATGAACGCGCCGTGAATCACCTGTCGGGGTTGCTGCTTGAACGCAAGACCCTCCAACCGGTGCCTGGCCCATCGCGACCGGCAATGGCCCCGCATCGCCTCATCAAAACGCGTTTCAAAGGCGCCGTCGTCGGCAAGTCCCGAACGCGCGCAAACTCTACCGACACCGATCTGGTCGACGTGACCTCCCCACTCACCGGGAAAGTGATCGCTACATTCCATGAGAAAACGCCCGGTGTCTGGGTCGAGCATGAGTCGGTCAAAACGGTCGTCCCCCCCGTCATACCTCCAACGCTGACGGTCAGCGTGCAAAACGGTGAATCGTTACTGACACAGCTGGAATCTTTCATCCGACGTACCGAGGCCCACTCAAAAGCCGATCGACGTATTCCGCTGGAAATCGAGGAGATGTTTCATCAGCAGGCCCGCCGAATGGATGCGGCAGCGGACACCATCGAAAATGCCCTGACCGATAGCAACTCCACCGAAGGCGGCCCGGGATCGGCGGTCACCGTGGCCAAAAGGCTAAACGATGAGGCGGTCGCGCTTTACAAAAAAGGCACCGATGTCCGTATCAGCATGACCAAGCGACAGCCGCCCACCGCGGGCCGCGTTGAATGGCTGCACAGCAGGGGCCAGGTGACCATCCACAGGATCGGTAAACCACTGCCGGAACATCAACGTTTGAAAGGACCACGCAAAGACTATCTGGACGAGTATGAGATTCGCGATCACGAAACCCGCAAAGTCCTTTGGTACGCGCACTTTCACTACCCGGCGTCTGACAGCCCACGAGCTGCCTTCTCTGCTGCACACTTGAAGACCGTCGAACAACGCGGTTTAGGGGGATCGCACGAAAAGCGTGATGAGTTGAACGCTCATCAGTCCATTGCCATCTATCGCTCTGAAATCAACCAACGACTGGCTGCTGCATTGTTCTTCAAGTAAACCCGGGAACCCAGGCACTGCTTATGGACGCCAGATCGCTTCCAAACGCCCGAGTGCAGCGCTGATCGCCGATTCCGGCACTGCCGCAAACCCCAGGACCAGCCCTGCGCGCTGGTCCACCGGTGTTTGCGAATCCGGCAGCCAGTAATTGCTTAATGCGTTGATCTCGACATCGGCGCTGGCCGCTTTTTCCACCAGTTCTTGCTCCCGGGCTTGAGAGTCGACCGCCACCGTCAAATGCAGCCCTGCCGCGACGCTCGGCAGGCTGCCAATCCCGGGAATGTTCTGCGGCCAACCGGCCAGCAACGTATTACGCCGGCTCAGGGCGGCACGGCGCATGCGGCGGATATGACGCTGAAAGTGCCCGGCAGCCATGAATTCGGCCATCACCGCTTGAGTGCTCACTTCGGAATGCCGCACGTCCACAGCGCGCCGTTGAGAGAATGCCTGCACCAGGGTCGGCGGCAACACCAGATAACCCAGACGCAGTGCCGGGAAAGCGACTTTGCCAAACGTCCCGACGTACAAAACCCGTCCCTGCCGATCGAGTGCCGCCAGCGGCGCCAGCGGCGCACCGCTGTATCGGTACTCACCATCGTAATCGTCCTCGACGATCCAGCCTTGGGTGCGTTCGGCCCATGCCAATAATTCCAGGCGCCGTGCCAGGCTCATCACCACACCGGTCGGGTATTGATGCGACGGCGTGACATAAGCGAGGCGACAATCCTTGAGCCCTGCCAATTCGCGACAATCGATACCCTCGCTGTCCACCGCCACACCGTGCAATCGCGCACCGGCCACGGCGAACGCATGGCCCGCTGCCCGATACCCCGGATTCTCGATCGCCACCCCATCACCCGGCTCCACCAGCAGCTGTGCACAAAGGCTAATTCCCTGTTGCGCGCCACTGGTGATCACTATTTGCTCAGCCGAACACTGCATGCCCCGCGAGCTGCGCAAATACGCAGCAATCAGACCGCGCAAACGCGCATCGCCCGCCGGATCGCCGTAACACAACTGCTGTAAATCCGGTTTGCGCCAGAAAGCCGCGTTCAGCTTGGCCCAGACTTCGAAAGGAAACAGATCAAATGCCGGAACACCGACCCGGAAGGCACGCGGCGGTCCACTCGGCGGCAGGGCTAAATGGTTCTTTTCAACGCGACCCAATGCGCCGCTGTGGATAACTTTACTGGATGGAATCACAGGTAAATCCAGCCAATTTGTGGATAAAGCTGTGGGTAACCCTGTTGAAAACCCTGTGGATACTTTTGTGGATAATTTTTTCGACGGTAACGCGGCCTGGGGCAGTTGCGCGACGTAAGTCCCGTCGCCCACTCGGCCTTCGATAAAGCCTTCGGCATAGAGTTGATCGTAAGCGCGGACCACACTGTTTCGGGAAATCGCCAGCGCCGCCGCCAGATCCCGACTGGCCGGCAGTCGCGTGCCGCTGGCCAGTCGCCCGTCGAGCACTCGCACCCGTAACGCCTGATACAGCTGGCGACTGAGGCCCTGGCGACGATCGAGTTCGATGCCTGCCGGGTTGAATGAGAGGGAAAGCGGCGCGTCCGTCATGGTAATGGACCTATGAAATTGGTCGGTAATGGCTCTTACAACAGACCAATAGCCTGCCTAGGATGGAGGCATTCGCCAAGGGATATTTCCATGTACAACCCCAGCAGCTTTGCCATCAAAGATTTGGATGAACTGCGCCAGCAGATCCTCGGCACCCGCCTCGCCATGGTGGTTACCCACGGCGAGCAAGGCCTGCAAGCCAGCCACCTGCCGTTGCTATTCAATCCTGACCAAGGCCCGAAGGGCACGCTCTACGGCCACTTCGCCCGGGCCAATCCACAGTGGAAGGCATTGCAGGACGGCGCTGAAGCCCTGGTGATCTTTGCCGGTGCCGATGCCTACGTCAGCCCGGGGTTTTATCCGAGCAAAGCCGAGCACGGCAAAGTCGTGCCAACCTGGAACTACGTCGCGGTACACGCCTACGGTACCGCCGAAGTGTTCAGCGATACGGATCGCCTGCTCGACCTGGTCAGCGCGCTGACCGATCGCCACGAAGCCAGCCGCGCGCAACCCTGGAAAGTCGCCGACGCCCCCGCTGATTACATCGACGGCATGCTCAAAGCCATTGTCGGGTTTGCCCTGCCGATCCAGCGCCTGGAAGGCAAACGCAAACTCAGCCAGAACCGCAGCCCTGAAGACATTGCCGGTGTGCGCGAGGGGCTCACCGCCAGCCCTGATGTACACGACCAGGCCCTCGCCCACTTGATGCGTTAAGGAATAAACATGAGTCAGATTGAAATCCGCCAGGTCAGCGCCGACGATCACGCCGCCTGGCTGCCGCTGTGGCAAGCCTACCTGCGTTTCTATAACACCGAGTTACCCGAGGCGGTCACTGACAGCACTTGGCAGCGCTTGCTTGACCCGAGCGAACCGACCCACGCCGCACTGGCCTGGGCCGATGGCAAAGCCGTCGGCATGGTGCATTTCATCTACCATCGCTCGAACTGGAGCATCGAAAACTCCTGCTACCTGCAAGACTTGCTGGTGTCGCCTGAAACCCGTGGCACCGGGGTCGGCCGCCAGCTCATTGAATTCGTCTACACCACTGCCAAAGTGGACGGTTGCTGCAAAGTCCACTGGCTGACACACGAAACCAACGCCACCGCGATCCAGCTCTACGAGCGCATCGCCGAGCGCCCCGGTTTCATTCAGTTTCGCAAAGCCCTTTAAGGTTCAAGGAGAACACCATGTCGACTTCACTCGCAGACTGGAAAGGCGTCCCGGCGCCCACCGTTAAAGCTCTCGAAGGGCGCTTCATTCGCTTGGAAAAACTCGACCCGGTGCGTCATGCCGACGGTTTGTTCAAGGCCTTGCAAGGCCCCGGTGCCGACCCGAAGCTCTGGGACTATTTGCCCTACGGACCGTTCCCGGAACGGAGCGTGTTTAACGATTGGTTGAACAACCATGCAGCCAATAGCGATCCGTATTTCTTCAGCGTGATCGACCGTGCCAGCGGTGAGGTACAGGGCATTCTCAGCCTGATGTCGATCGTCCCGGCGCAAGGACGCATCGAAATCGGCCACGTGACCTTCGGCGCCCCCATGCAGCGCTCGCCGAAAAGTACCGAGGCGATTTACCTGCTGGCCAAGGAGTCGTTTGCACTGGGATACCGACGCCTGGAGTGGAAATGCAACAACGGCAATGCCCGCTCGAAGTACGCCGCCGAGCGATTGGGGTTCAGTTTTGAGGGGGTCTTCCGCCAGCACATGGTGGTGAAAGGACAGAACCGGGATACCGCCTGGTATTCGATTCTGGACTCGGAATGGCCGGCGATTGGCGCCGGGTTCGAGCGGTGGTTGAGCGATGAAAACCAGACGGATTCGGGGCAGCTGAAAACGTTGGTGGAGTGCCGCGCGTAATCCTCGTGTCTGCCAGCACGCCTTCGCGGGCACGCTAGCCCGCGAAGCTTTTGATGTGCGTTAGTTTCAGCTCAAATCGCGCCGAATCCGCACGACGCCCATCTTCAGCCCAAATGGTCAAAACACTGCATTCAGCGATTTCAGCGTTTGATTCCCTTCCCCAAGTTCGATATGCACCAGCGTGCGCACTGAGATTTTGCACATTTTTGCAAATTGAGTCTGGTGCAGGCCTGTGACTTCTACCCGTAATCGACGAACCGCCTCGCCTATTTCAAGAGTGCATTGAGCCAACCCTTCTTGAATACTTTCGATGAGCACGGTGCGCTCTGCAACGGTCATGCTCATGTCAGGTCCCACTCTTTCAAACGCTGCTCCAGATTTTTCAAGGCAATCGCCGGGTGATTCATTGTCGCGTCGGGCAAGCCACTGGCAGTCAAAATATCGGGGAGTGCCGCCAGGCGTTTGGCATCCTCGCGCAATCGTGCGAAGGGTTCCGACAGGTCACTCAATGCGGCCAGCGGATCATTCGGATCGGCGATGTCAGCCAGTGCTCGACATACTCCTCGCCAATCAACATCACCCGCTCTCTCCAACTCTTTTGGCCACTTGGTGGTTCGTGTGACACCCTCGTCGTCCATTGCCATCGGTGCCAGGTCATAGATAGGTGCCAAGCGGAACGAGGCGGTGTCGTGAATGATTGCGGTGTTGCGCCCGTGGTTATCTGAGTTACCAAGGATTTTATTGAGCAGATCACGTCGCAGATAGTCAGCCACGAGATTCGGGATTTGGTCCATCTGCCCAGCATCACGCCAGAGTCCGGCACGCATCCGGATGACGTCCATGTGGTCCATCAGGCTACCGGGCGTGGTTATTTGTGCCAGAGAGTAGATCGACTCAACTGCAAAGTGCATTCAACTTCTCAAAAGCACTTTGTAAAATGCATTAAATTGCGCATAAAGGACGGCGGATGGTTAAAAACCGCAGAATAATGCAGATTTCAACTGCATACATCATTCTGTAAAAACCCTCCGGCATGCCATCCGAAGCACGCAACCTCAATGACCAAAATGCGCCAGGCCGACTCTGGCTGTAAGCCATCGGCGGCTATGGCAAGCCGTAATCATGGGCTGATAGGACCGTGGCGGATAAGTTTCTACATTGCGAAAGCCAGCCACGTCTCGATTAGCTGTAAGAAAGGTCTTCATTTCAAACGGCTAAAAATTGCCGAATTCCAACGGTGGGTAATTTTCTACTTATCTATCTGACACCGCCTGCATACCCGCCGGAAGCGGCTGACATCGGTATCCAGGCGCTCTCCATAGAGTTTGGTCTTCTTTTCATGAAGGCTAAATTCAATGTCTGTTCAGCACAAATACCGACCCCATCACTTGGCGCTGGCCATCGCACTTGCGCTGGGTTGCACTGAAGTTTTTGCCCAACAAAGTCCTGTCGAAAACACGGCCCCCGCGCTTGAAACGCCGGATCAGGTCTTGGCAGCGCTTGATGTGTTCATCAGTGCCCCTGACACCAATAAGGTCATCATCGGCAAAACAGTGGACGGTGTTAACCGAGTCTTCAGTGACGACAATGATCTGGTCACCGTATCCCGCCACGGGAGCATCACCGGATTGATTGACGGTGGTGGCGGCACCAATATTCTGCAACTGGATACGGCGAGCGCTGGCACGTTAGGCGACAGTCGAAATTTCGAAGGACTGGATCTCAAACGTGGCACCTGGACCTTGAATGGTGCCGAGGGTGACTTCAACTCAGGCGCCTTGGTGCGCCCCAAAACGAAGCTAGTCAATAACAGTAACGTCCTGGGAGATGCCTTGACCCAAGGCACGCTCGTCAACAACGGCAGGATTGGCGGCGGAGTCACCGTGCAATCAGGTGGCATCCTGAATAACCCGGGTACGATCGAAGGCGACGTCTTTATTCACGAAAAAGGGGTATTTGCGGGCGGTGGTCGCACGGGTTCGCTGGAGGTAAACGGAAAATTTTTGGTGGATAAGGTGCACGGCGCCCCAAAAGTTAAGGGTGACCTGAAGCTTTCCAACACTGCCGAACTGGTCTACGAGGTCCACCCTGAACGCAAAAGTGAAACGATAGTAGTCGATGGCACCGCCACGCTCGGTGGCGCCACACTGAACATCGCTGCCGCACCCGGTGACTACCCGACAATCAGCGCAAACAGCATTCTTGTGGCCGATAAAATCGAGGGCCGATTTGGCAATGTGATCAACAACCTTGTCTTTTTGACGCCTGTTGTCCTATACGACGATCCTAAGAAAGTCGACTTGGTCTTGACCCGAAACGATGTACCTATCGAAAGCATCGCGACTTCGAAGAACGGACAGGAATTAGGAGCAAGTATTGAGGAGCCGAGAGGGCAGACGCCATCTGAAAACACCTCCCCCGTTACTGCCAATGAATCATCTTCGACCCCAACGCCATCCAGCCCCAAAAACGCCGCAGTCGTGGCCCTGCTGGCCAGCGACAAGACAACCGCATCCCATGCCATCGAGCAACTGGCCGGCGGCACCACCGCCAATCTCGCCAAGGCAACGCTCTCCAGCGCCAACCCGGTGAGCACAACCATGCTCTCGGCCATGCGCCAACTGGACAGCGCCAGCAACTACAACTCCGGCAGAAACCGCAACAACGCTCCACGGTTGGCCGCGGGCAGCGAAGACAACGGCAGGGTCTGGCTTCAAGCGTTAGGTCATGGCGGAACACTGGATCGTGAAGTTGACCCCTTGAAACACGCCACCCAAGGCCTGGTGCTGGGCGCCGATTGGGGCATCGATGATGAATGGCGTATCGGGATGATGGGTGGCAAATCCGAAACACGCCTCGATAGCCGCGACCTCGATGGCGATCTCGACAGCTGGTATCTGGGCGCCTATGCCTTGCGCCAGAACGGCCCCATGTCGCTGCGATTGGGCGCGACTTATGGCAATCACGACGGCAACACCAAACGCCGGGTGGCCTTCAAAGGTTTCAGCGATCGCCCGGAAGGCCGTTACGACGCCAACACCCAGCAGGCTTTCGCTGAAGTGGGTTACAACCTGGGGCGTGCCAACGTCAGCATCGAACCGTTCGCCAGCCTTGGCTACGAACGCTATCAGCGTGACAGCTACACGGAAAAAGGTGGCGCTGCGGCGCTGAAAGTTCAGGGCCAGACCCAGAACAATATGAGCACCACGTTCGGCCTGCGCCTGGCGAAACTCAATGTGCTGAATAACGGCATGCAACTGACGCCGCGATTCAGTGCCAGCTGGAAACACACCTACGGTGATGTCGCCAGCGATTCCCGTCAACGACTGGCAACGGGCGGTAGAAACTACACCGTTTCCGGTGCGCCGCTGGACCGTAACAACCTGGCAGTCGATGCAGGACTGGACCTTGGATTATCAGCAAGACATACGCTGGGTGTCGGCGTTAACGGCGAGATGGGCACCGACAGTCGAAGCCATGGTGTCACCGGCCAATGGCGGATGAATTTCTGACCACCACAAATTAGCGGCGAAAAAAAAGGGGAGCACATGCCCCCCCGAGGTTTAAAGCGGTCAATCGAGGCTGTTAAATCAGCCTTCGATTTCGATCAGGATTTCGCCCGGATTGACCCGGTCGCCCTTGGCCACGTGAATGGCGGTGACTTTGCCGGCGATGGCCGATTGGACTTCGGTTTCCATCTTCATCGCTTCGGTGATCAGCACGGCCTGGCCGGCTTTCACGGTATCGCCTTCCTTGACCAGCACATCGACGATGTTGCCCGGCATGGTGGTGCTGACGTGGCCCGGCGCAGTGGCTTGCTTGCGCTTGCTGCTGCCGCCGCCGACGAATTCGTTGAGCGGCTCGAACACCACTTCTTCCGGCATGCCGTCGATGGACAGGTAGAAGTGACGCTTGCCCTCAGCCTTGACGCCGACACCGGTGATGTCGACGCGGTAGGTCTCGCCGTGAACGTCGATGACGAACTCGGTCGGCACGCCTTCGCCACCGGCCGAGGTCACGCGACCGGCTTCAGGAATCGGTAGCAGCACTTCAGGGGTCAGGGTGCCGGCAGCGCGTTCTTCGAGGAACTTGCGACCGATGTCCGGGAACATTGCGTAGGTCAGCACGTCTTCTTCGGACTTGGCCACGGTGCCAATTTCAGCACGCAGTTTGGCCATTTCCGGCTTGAGCAGATCGGCTGGACGAACGTCGATCACTTCTTCGCTACCGATTGCCTGGCGACGCAGTTGTTCGTTAACAGTGCCCGGCGCCTTGCCGTAGCCGCCTTGCAAGTAGAGCTTCACTTCGTTGGTGATGGTTTTGTAGCGCTCGCCAGCCAGCACGTTGAAGAACGCCTGGGTGCCGACGATTTGCGAGGTCGGCGTTACCAGCGGCGGGAAGCCGAGGTCTTCGCGAACGCGCGGGATTTCAGCCAGCACTTCGCTCATGCGGTTCAGCGCGCCCTGCTCTTTCAACTGGTTGGCCAGGTTGGAAATCATCCCGCCCGGTACCTGGTTGACTTGAACTCGGGTGTCGACGGCGGTGAACTCACTTTCGAACTGGTGGTACTTCTTGCGCACGGCGTAGAAGTACAGACCGATCTCTTGCAGCAGCTCCAGGTTCAGGCCGGTATCGAACTCGCTGCCTTTAAGGGCGGCGACCATCGATTCGGTGCCAGGGTGGCTGGTGCCCCAGGCGAAGCTGGAGATCGCGGTGTCGATGTGGTCGGCACCGTTTTCGATGGCCTTCATTTGGCACATCGCGGCCAGACCGGCCGTGTCGTGCGAGTGGATGAACACTGGCAGCGACTGCTCGGATTTCAATGCCTTGACCAGCTCACCGGTCGCGTACGGTGTCAGCAGGCCGGCCATGTCCTTGATCGCCACCGAGTCGCAACCCATGGCTTCCATTTGCTTGGCTTGCGCCACGAATGCCTCAATGGT
Source organism: Pseudomonas sp. OV226 (assembly GCF_003148705.1). NCBI lineage: Bacteria > Pseudomonadati > Pseudomonadota > Gammaproteobacteria > Pseudomonadales > Pseudomonadaceae > Pseudomonas > Pseudomonas sp. OV226. The sequence goes on from NZ_QGGS01000013.1 coordinate 49,202, forward strand.
GTGCACTGGGCTGGTGGTGTAAGCGATGGTGCCTTGAGCGTGTTTGCCCGACGCTTTCACCGCTTCGATGGCCACGCGCAGGTTACGCACGTCGTTCATTGCATCGAAGATACGGAACACGTCGATACCGTTGACCGCGGCTTTGGCGACGAAGGCTTTGACCACGTCGTCGCTGTAGTGGCGGTAACCCAGCAGGTTCTGGCCACGCAGGAGCATTTGCAGACGAGTGTTAGGCAGTGCCGCGCGCAGCTGGCGCAGACGCTCCCACGGGTCTTCTTTCAGAAAGCGTACGCAGGCGTCGAAGGTCGCGCCGCCCCAGCATTCCAGCGACCAGTAGCCGACTTTGTCGAGCTTGTCGCAGATCGGCAGCATGTCTTCGGTGCGCATGCGGGTGGCGAGCAGCGATTGGTGGGCGTCGCGCAGGATGGTGTCGGTTACGTGAATCTTCTTAGTCATTGTTATATTCCTCACAGGCCTGCGTGGGCGGCGATGGCGGCGGCGATGGCCAGGGCCAGCTCTTCGGGTTTGCGCTTGATCGAGTAGTTGGTCAGTTCAGGATGGCTTTCAACGAAGCTGGTATTGAACTGGCCGCTACGGAATTCCGGGTTACGCAGGATTTCCTGGTAGTACGCGGCGGTGGTCTTGACCCCTTGCAGACGCATGTCGTCCAAGGCACGCAAGCCACGGTCCATCGCTTCTTCCCAGGTCAACGCCCACACCACCAGTTTCAGGCACATGGAGTCGTAGAACGGCGGAATGGTGTAACCGGTGTAGATCGCCGTGTCGGTACGCACACCGGGGCCGCCGGGTGCGTAGTAACGGGTGATCTTGCCGAAGCTCGGCAGGAAGTTGTTTTTCGGGTCTTCGGCGTTGATCCGGAACTGCAGCGCGAAACCGCGGTGCTGGATGTCTTCCTGTTTCACCGAAAGCGGCAGGCCCGATGCGATGCGGATCTGCTCACGCACGATATCGATGCCGGTGATTTCTTCGGTGATGGTGTGTTCCACCTGCACCCGGGTGTTCATTTCCATGAAGTACACCTCGCCCTCGGCGAGCAAGAACTCCACGGTGCCGGCGTTCTCGTAACCCACGGCCTTGGCTGCACGCACCGACAGGTCGCCGATGTAGGCGCGCTGTTCAGGGGTCAGCTGCGGGCTCGGGGCGATCTCGATCAGTTTCTGGTTGCGACGCTGGATCGAGCAATCACGCTCGAACAGGTGCACCACGTTGCCAAAGCTGTCGCCGAGAATCTGCGCTTCGATGTGCTTTGGATTGACGATGCATTTTTCCAGAAACACTTCCGCCGAACCGAAGGCCTTGGTGGCTTCAGAGATCACGCGCGGGAAGGCTTGTTCAAGTTCTTCGCGGCTGTCGCAGCGACGGATACCACGACCACCACCACCGGAGGTTGCCTTGAGCATCACCGGGTAACCAATACGGTCGCCTTCGACCAAAGCTTCGGCGATGTCCGCGACGTTGCCTTCGGTGCCAGGCGTAACCGGCACGCCGGCCTTGATCATGCTGCGGCGGGCTTCTGTCTTGTCGCCCATACGGCGTATGACTTCAGCCGATGGACCAATGAACTTGATGCCGCGCTCTGCGCAGATATCGGCCAGTTCAGCGTTTTCCGAGAGGAAGCCGTAACCGGGATGCAACGCATCACAACCGGTTTCCACGGCCAGGTTCACCAATTTTCGCGCATTCAGGTAGCCGGCCAATGGCTCGGCACCAATGCTGTGGGCCTCATCCGCACGCTTCACATGCAAGGCATGACGGTCGGCGTCTGAATAGATCGCGACCGAGCGAATGCCCATCTCGGCGCAGGCACGTACGATTCGTACGGCAATCTCACCACGGTTGGCGATCAGGATCTTTTTTATCACTTTTGGAGGTTCCCTTGAGCCTGTGGTACCCACGACCTGCTAGACCAGGTCGACGCGTGACCAAATGTTTCAATTCAGTCGCGGCCCCACACTAGCCCCCACAAGGGATTAACAAAAATGATTAATAATTGGGTTAGGCATAAGTAAAGACTTATAGTTAAGGCATCAGCCTTTGGCGAGAGTCCTTAGATATGCGTAAGTCCTTGATGCGTATGACATTGCGTCAGTTGCAGATTTTCAATGAAGTCTGCGACCTGAGGTCCTACAGCCGAGCAGCCGACGAAATGTCACTCACACAACCAGCCGTCAGCCTACAGATTCGGCAACTTGAGGAGCTGATTGGTCAGCCCTTGTTCGATTATGTCGGCAAAAAACTCTACATGACCGAGGCCGCCGAAGCACTCCAACGTGCCAGCCGGGACATTTTCGGGCGCCTGGAAAACCTCGACATGCAACTCTCGGACATGCAGGGATCTCTTCAAGGGCAGTTGAAGCTGGCGGTGGAATCCAGCGCCAAGTATTTCGTCCCGCACCTGTTTGCCGCGTTCAAGCGCCAGCATCCAGAAGTGAATCTGCAACTGACAGTGGTCAACCGAGGACAGGTGATTCGTCGACTGTCCGATAACCGCGACGACCTGGTGATCATGTCCATGGTGCCCCAGGACATGGGGCTGGAGTTTCTGCCCTTCCTCAACAATCCGATCGTGGCCGTGGCGCCACCGGATCATCCGCTCAGCCACATGGGGCCTCTACGCCTGCAGGACCTTGAGCCTTACACCCTCTTGCTGCGCGAACCCGGTTCCGGAACGCGACTGGCGTGCGAAGAGTATTTCAAGGAAAAGCGCGTGCACTTCAACCAGACCCAGGAAGTCTCGTCAGCCGAAGCCCAGCGTGAATGTGTGTTGGCGGGTCTGGGCGTAGCGCTGTTGACGCGTCACGCCCTGAACCTTGAGTTGGCGACCGGCGGACTGATTGAGTTGCCGGTCGAAGAGCTGCCGCTGTACCGCAGTTGGTGCCTGGTGCAGGCCAAGGCCAAACGGCTGTCACCGGTGGCGCACGCATTCCTTGCGTTTATCCGCAGCGAGCGGATACAGATCAGCGCCCTGGTTGAGCGTTTCGACGGGAAGCTGTCGGCGCGGCCTGCCAGTAGTTGAGCTCCAGCTCAGGAAAATCACCAATCTCGGCCAACAACTGGCGGCGCTCGCAGCGATCTTCGATCGCGCGGCGAAATTCCATGCGGCGCTGATCTTCTTGCTGACGGCGAGTTTTGGCAGCGCTGTTGCGTTCTTCGTAGGGCTGGGCCATTTCGAGTCTCCCAAGGCGATTACGGGAGTTTCAAGATAGGCGCGGGGGATGACGGTTTGGCGGCGGGTGGGTTACAGGCAGATGAAAGTTGTCATGTTTGAGGGCGCCTTCGCGAGCAGGCTCGCACACAGGAGAACGCGATCAAATGTGCGACCCTGGTCCGGGCGGCGTTCCGACGATTAAGGTCGGTACGACCTTACGACGACGTCAGTCGTCCAGCGCTTTCACCGACTTGGGTGACAGCCGCAAGCTGCGAAGGCTGCGCTTGACGCTCTTGAGGTGATTGACCAGGCTCGGCCCGCGCGCCATGGCCACGCCCATCGCCAACACATCGATCACCACCAGGTGAGCGATACGCGAGGTCAGCGGCGTATAGATTTCGGTGTCTTCGTGCACATCGATCGCCAGGTTGACGGTCGACAGCTCAGCCAACGGTGTCTGGCTCGGGCACAAGGTGATGAGCGAGGCGCCACTTTCACGCACGATGTTGGCCGTGATCAGCAGGTCTTTGGAGCGCCCCGACTGGGAAATACAGATCGCCACGTCCGAGGGCTTCAACGTCACTGCCGACATCGCCTGCATATGCGGGTCGGAATACGCCGCCGCTGTCAGCAGCAAACGGAAGAACTTGTGCTGGGCATCCGCCGCCACTGCACCCGATGCGCCAAAGCCATAGAACTCGACACGCTGGGCCTGGGACATGAGCGTGACCGCACGCTGCAACTCCACCGGATCGAGTTTCTCGCGAACCTCCATCAAGGTGTGCAGGGTGGTGTCGAAAATTTTCAGGCTGTAGTCAGCGACGGAGTCGTCTTCATGGATCGCGAACTGGCCGAAGCTCGCACCGGCCGCCAGACTCTGCGCCAGCTTCAGTTTCAAGTCCTGGAACCCGGAGCAACCGATGGCGCGGCAAAAGCGCACGATGGTCGGCTCGCTGATGCCAACGCTGTGGGCCAGGTCGGCCATGGAACTGTGCATCACCGCCGCAGGATCAAGCAGCACGTGGTCTGCGACCTTGAGCTCCGACTTGCGTAAGAGGTGGCGTGACTGGGCGATGTGTTGCAGCAGATTCAAAGGGCTGGACTCTTTGTTATTGGCAGGTGCCGGGGATGTAGCAAGCTTGTAGTTATACTACAAGAATTGGCTTTTTGCCTGCTCAATGCGTAACTCGATGCCCCCATTCCACGCGACATGCGTTCCATGTAGCACTGTGGCCCGAGTTTCGGAGCTGCTACTGGGAATTTGTGTCGTTGCGTAAAAGCGTAGCCAGGTCGTCGGCCTCGACTGGGCGACTGATCAGATAACCTTGCACTTCATCGCAGTGCTCGGTTTTCAGAAACTCCAACTGTTCCTGCCGCTCCACGCCTTCGGCCACCACTTTGAGCGACAAACCGTGCGCCATCGCAATGATCGCCCGGGTAATCGCCGCATCCTCGCTGCCCTCCCCCAGGCCGCGGATAAACGCCTGATCGATCTTCACGTAGTCCACCGGGATGCGTTTGAGGTAGCTCAGGGACGAATACCCGGTGCCGAAATCATCAATCGCCAGCTTCACGCCCAGATTTCGCAGTTGCTGGAAGGTCGCGATGATGTGCTCGACGCTGTCCAGCAACTGGCTTTCAGTAAGTTCGAGTTCCAGGTAGTGCGGCGCCAGGCCGGTTTCTTCCAACACTTGACGCACCAGGCTGACCAGCTTGCCCTGGCGCAATTGATGCACGGACAGATTGACTGACACGCGAATCGGGTCCAGCCCCTGCCGCTGCCACTCGCAGGCTTGCCAACAGGCCTGACGCAAGACGAATTCGCCGATCGGGCCGATCAGGCCGGTTTCCTCGGCCAGGCCGATAAAGTCTCCCGGCGGTACCCGGCCCATGGTCGGGTGATCCCAGCGAACCAACGCTTCAGCGGCATTCAAGCGCCCCGTGGCAAGGCAGAGTTTGGGTTGGTAAAAGACCTTCAGCTGCTTTTCGTCGATGGCTTTGCGCAACTGGTTTTCAAGCTGCAAGCGCTCAAGGGTGCTGGCTTGCAGGCTTTCGGTATAGAACTGGAAGTTGTCTCCGCCCAAGTGCTTGGCGTGCTGCATGGCCATGTTCGACTGACTGACCAACGCGGATATTTCCCGTGCGTTGTCCGGCAGCATGCTGATGCCCATGGACGCACTCACCACCAACTCATGGCCATCAATGGTGACGGGCAACCGCAGTTTGGTCGACAAACGCGTCGCCACTCGCGCCAGGCTGGACAAGTTGCCGTAAGCATCGAACAGCACCGCAAATTCGTCGCCGGAAAGCCTGGCGATCGTGTCAGCCTCTGGCAACGCGTTGACCAGGCGCCGGGACATTTTCTGCAGCAATTGGTCGGCGACGTCATGCCCCAGGCTGTCATTGAGTAGTTTGAAGCGATCCAGATTGATGTGCAGCAATGCCAGGCTACGTCCGCCCTGACGCACCCGTTGATGGGCTTCGTGCAGCCGTTCCCGGAACAGCGAGCGGTTCGCCAGGCCCGTCAATTCGTCGTAGTGAGTCAGATAGCGCATGCGTTCTTCGGATTCGCGGCGGGCCGACAGATCGGCGAAGAAGCCGACGATATGACTCACATTTCCCCGCGAATCGCGCACTGCGTTCAGTTGCAGCCACTGCGGATAGAGTTCGCCGTTTTTCCTGGTCTCCACCAACTCGCCTTGCCACGTCCCGTGCTGCTCCAGCGCCTGATGAATCGCGCCGTAGTGCCGGCGAGCATCGCGACTGCACGGGAGTTCGACAACATTGCGCCCCAGCATGTCGCCGATGTCATAACCGGTGAGGCGGCTGAACGCCTGATTCACAGCGATCAAGGCGTAATTCGGATCGAAAATCATGATGCCTTCGCTGGCGGCTTCGAACACCGTCGCCGCCAGTTGGCGCTGCTCTTCCTGACCTTTGGTTGCGCTGATGTCGCGACGGGTGCCGACCATGCGGATCACCCGGCCGCTTTTACTGCGCTCGACGGCCCGGCCACGGTCTTCGATCCATACCCAATGACCGTCGCCATGCCGCACGCGGTACTCGATCTGGTAATCCTCGGTGCGGCCTTTCAAATGCTCGACCAGTGTGTGCTTCAACACCGGCAGGTCTTCCGGGTGCAGGCGCGGCTTGAGATGGCGCAGCATGGCCGTTACATACTCCGGCGCCAGGCCGAACAATTCCTGAATCTGCGTGTGGTGGACTTCATCGGTTTGCAGGTTCCAGTCCCACAGACCCAGTTCGCTGGCCTTCAGCGCCAATGCCAGGCGCGCTTCACTCTTGCTCAGGGCCTGATTCGCGGCGTCCAGCTCCATGCTGCGCTGGGCCACACGGTTTTCCAACTCGACCTGGGCTTCACGCAATCGGTCTTCGGCGCAGCGGCGCTGGTCGATTTCCTTGGCCAGTTCGTGATTGAGTTGATCGCTGCGGCTTTGCGCTTGCTGCAAGTGCTCGATCAGCGCCTGATTCTGGAAGCGGCGCAGCAACCCGCTGTCGATCAGCCGATTGACCTGCCAGGCGATCACGCTCAACGCGCCCAATAAAATCAACCCGAACCAACCCCAGCCCTGATCCTGTTTATCACCGCCCCAAAATAGATAGGCGATGGCCGGCAACAGGCAGGGCAAGGTAAAGGACAGGAATGCTGGCAGGCTGACGGCGTACGCAACGCTGGCGGAAAGGGCGGCGGCACCGATCAGGCCAAACACCCACGCTTGCTGCATGAAGTTGTCGGCGGGCACCAACGCAATCCCGGCCCCGGCCAGGGTCAGGCCGGTGAGGCCAGAGCCCAGCAAAAACATACGCCACCAAATCGGATGTGCCTGCCGGTCAGGAATCGCCGAATCGAAGGCTGCCACTTGAATTACCCGCAACGCCACCAGCGACAACAGCCACACCAGCCAGATGCTGACCAGGAAATAGCGCTGTGGGCTCCAGAGCAAACCGGCACAGACCAGACCATTGATTAACATGAACAACGTGGGCAGCAGCGACCCCTGGTAAAGCAGTCGCGTGCGTTCGACCGCCATTTCCATTGCGTACTGCTTGCGGATAACCCGAGGCTCCACTGTGGGGCCCGACAGGTCGGTGCTGAGGGTCATAGGCAATGTTCTTGTTCTTATAATGATGAGCATGGGCCCGAAACGTCGACGGAGCATACACAAGCCGATGCACTTGCCAAACTGCTCCAGATCATAAATTCGACAATATTTACGCACCCCGCCACCCCTCCAAAACCCTTGGAGCGCGGCCCGCCAACGCCTGCAGCCAGTGACTGACCGGTCGTCCTTCGTGCATCTTTCATCGGCTAATGCAAAGCTCGGTTTGCCCGGTGTGACGGCGCACCCTAGAATGCCCCGATGCGCGATGATCTCTCCCTTCTGCTGAACTCCCTCAACGATGCCCAACGCCAGGCCGTAGCTGCCTCCGTGGGTCGTCAGTTGGTCCTGGCCGGTGCTGGCTCCGGTAAAACCCGAGTGCTGGTGCACCGTATCGCCTGGTTGATCCAGGTCGAAAACGCCTCGCCCCACTCAATCCTGTCGGTGACCTTCACCAACAAGGCCGCCGCCGAGATGCGTCATCGCATCGAGCAGCTGATGGGTATCAACCCGGCCGGCATGTGGGTAGGTACCTTCCACGGCCTGGCGCACCGCTTGCTGCGGGCGCATTGGCAGGAGGCCGGGCTGAGCCAGACGTTCCAGATTCTCGACAGCGACGATCAGCAACGACTGGTCAAGCGCGTGATCCGCGAGCTGGGGCTGGACGAACAACGCTGGCCGGCCCGGCAGGCCCAGTGGTTCATCAACGGGCAGAAAGACGAAGGTCTGCGTCCGCAACACATTCAAGCCAGCGGCGACCTGTTTCTGGCGACCATGCGCAGCATTTATGAGGCCTATGAGGCCGCGTGCCTGCGCGCCGGCGTGATCGACTTCTCCGAATTGCTCCTGCGTGCCCTCGACCTGTGGCGCGACCATCCGGGCTTGCTGGCTCACTATCAGAAGCGTTTCCGCCACATTCTGGTGGACGAGTTCCAGGACACCAACGCCGTGCAGTACGCCTGGTTGCGTTTGCTGGCCAAGGGCGGCGACAGCCTGATGGTGGTGGGCGACGACGATCAGTCGATCTACGGCTGGCGTGGCGCGAAAATCGAGAACATTTATCAGTATTCCGATGACTTTCCGGATGCCCAAACCATTCGTCTGGAGCAGAACTACCGCTCCACCGCAGGCATTCTCAAAGCCGCCAACGCCCTGATCGCCAACAACACCGGGCGCATGGGCAAAGAGCTGTGGACCGATGGCGGCGAAGGCGAAGCAATCAATCTGTACGCGGCGTTCAACGAACACGACGAAGCACGCTACGTGGTGGAAACCATCGAAAGCGCGCTGAAAACCGGCTTGGCCCGCAGCGATATCGCGATTTTATACCGCTCTAACGCCCAATCGCGCGTTTTGGAAGAAGCCTTGTTGCGCGAGCGCATTCCGTACCGCATCTATGGCGGTCAGCGCTTCTTCGAACGGGCAGAAATCAAGAACGCCATGGCCTACCTGCGTTTGCTGGAAGGCCGGGGTAACGATGCGGCGCTGGAACGGGTGATCAACGTGCCGGCCCGAGGCATCGGCGAGAAAACGGTCGAAGCGATCCGCGACCATGCGCGGCACAGTGATGTGTCGATGTGGGAAGCCATGCGCCTCCTGGTGGCGAACAAAGGCCTGACCGGTCGTGCCGCTGGCGCACTCGGCGCCTTTATCGAGCTGATCGAAAACCTCGCTGCCAAGTGCATGGAAATGCCCCTGCACCTGATGACTCAGACGGTCATTGAGCAATCGGGACTGATTGCTTATCACCAGGCGGAAAAAGGCGAAAAGGGCCAGGCTCGGGTAGAAAACCTTGAGGAACTGGTCAGCGCCGCGCGCAACTTCGAAAACGCTGAAGAAGATGAAGAGCTCACGCCTCTGGCGGCGTTCCTCGGCCATGCGTCGCTGGAAGCCGGGGATACTCAGGCCGACGAGCACGAAGACAGTATTCAGTTGATGACGCTGCACAGCGCCAAGGGCCTGGAATTCCCTTACGTGTTCCTGGTGGGCATGGAAGAAGGCCTGTTCCCACACAAGATGAGCCTGGAAGAGCCTGGCCGTCTCGAGGAAGAACGTCGCCTGGCTTACGTTGGCATCACCCGTGCGATGCAAAACCTGGTGATGACCTACGCTGAAACCCGACGCCTGTACGGCAGCGAAACTTACAACAAGGTCTCGCGTTTCGTACGGGAAGTACCGAAAGGCCTGATCCAGGAAGTGCGGCTGTCCAACAGTGTCAGCCGTCCGTTCGGTGGCAATCAATCGATGAGCGGCAGCAACCTGTTCAGCGGCAGCGAGATTCCGGAAACCGGCTTCAGCCTGGGTCAGACTGTAAGGCACTCGATCTTTGGTGACGGCGTGATCCTCAACTTCGAGGGTTCCGGCGCGCAGGCACGGGTGCAGGTGAACTTCAGCGAAGGCAGCAAGTGGCTGATGCTGGGTTACGCGAAGCTGGAAGCTATCTAATAGCTTTTCTGTGGGAGCGAGCTTGCTCGCGATTGAGATCGCTGCGGTGTATCTGTTAAATCGCGGTGTGGCTATCGCGAGCAAGCTCGCTCCCACAGGGTTTTGTGTTGAGCCTGCCTCAACGGGTTGATCTGACATAAGGCGTAAATCATGGGCTCAGGCTTTTTTTCTTCCTGGACATTCTGGGCCCTGATGTCGGCGGCGTTTGCAGCCATGACCGCGATCTTCGCCAAAATCGGCATCGAAAACGTCAATTCCGACTTCGCCACCCTGCTACGCACCGTAGTGGTATTGGTCAGCCTGGCCTTGATTTTGTACGCCACGGGCCAATATCAGTCATTAGGATCAATCTCTGCCAGGAGCTATCTGTTCCTGTTGCTCTCGGGACTGGCGACGGGCGCCTCCTGGATCTGCTACTTCCGCGCGCTGAAATTGGGGCCGGCCTCGTTGGTCGCTCCGGTGGACAAGCTCAGCGTGGTGCTGGTGGCAGTGCTGGGCGTGATCCTGCTGGACGAAAAACTCGACCTGCGCCAATGGAGCGGGATCGGCCTGATCACGGCCGGTGTGGTCATGCTGGCGCTACGACGCTAGGCAAATCTCCAACAGACCCTATCCACTCGTCCGACGGACCGACATCAAAAGGCCTTATTGCGCTGACCGAAGCTGAACGCAACCTGTCAGGCAAAAGCCCGAAACACTCTGCCGCTAGCCAGTAACACTTCAGCTGTGCAACATGGCGCGCGTGCCATCCACAAATGGGATTACCCTTTATGAAACGTTTTCTTAGCATCGCCATGGCGTTGTGCATCGGCCTGACGATGAGCCTCGACGCCAACGCCAAGCGCTTTGGTGGCGGCAAAAGCGTCGGCGCTGCGCCGACCCACCAAACCAGCCAAATGGCGCCTTCTTCTCCAGGCATGGGCGGCGCTGCGGCGACCGCTGGTGCTGCCGGTGCCGCGGGCGCAGCTGCCAAGGCTGGCGGTGCTTCGCGCTGGCTCGGCCCTCTGGCCGGCATCGCCGCCGGTGGCCTGCTGGCCTCCATGTTCATGGGCGGCGGCTTCCAGGGCATGCAGATCTTCGACATCCTGATCATGGCGGTCATCGCCTTCCTGGTCTTCCGCTTCATCGCCGCTCGTCGTCGCAAGCAGCAGGAGCACATGGCGCCGGCTGGCCACGCGCCGATGCAGCGTGAAGTATTCGAGAACAAGCCTGCGGGCGGTTCGATCTTCGGTGGCTCGGCAGCACCTGCCGCCGCTCGTCCAGTGATCAACGCGCCGGCCTGGTTCAATGAAAAGAACTTCATTGAAGCGGCACGCAACCACTTCCAGTCCCTGCAGCAGCACTGGGACGCCAACGAAATGGACAAGATCGCCGAGTTCGTGACCCCGCAAATGCTCGAGTTCCTCAAGCGCGAACGTGCGGACCTGGGCGACGGTTTCCAGTCCACTTACATTGATAACCTCAATGTTCAGCTGGACGGCGTGGATGATCGTGCCGACAAGACCATCGCCACCCTGACCTTCAGTGGTGTGTCGAAGACCTCGCGTTTCGACCAGGGTGAAGTGTTCAGCGAAAGCTGGAACATGGAGCGTCCACAGGGCGAAAACCAGCCTTGGCTGGTGGCCGGTATCCGCCAGAACGGCTGATCTCCGCTGCGTTAAGCATGCGGCATAAAAAAACCCCAGCTTCGGCTGGGGTTTTCTATTTCGCGGTTGCATCTATAGCGAGCTACTGTATAAACCGCCCCAACTAAACCGCGCCATCAAGCAAGAGGATCCCGGACGTGGAAGAAATCATCGAACAACTGCGTGAAGCCAACGAACCGGTACCGGTCCCCTTGGAGCTGCCTGACGAAGACCTGCTGGTTGAAATCGAAGAACAGCTGTTCATCGACATTCCTTTCGTCTTCAGAGAATTTTTGCTGACCGTCAGCGACGTCGTCTACGGCAGCCTGGAGCCGGTGACCGTCACCGACCCACAATCCCACACCTATCTGCCGGACGTTGCCGCCAACGCCTGGGACGCTGGCGTTGACCGCAGCATGATCCCGATCTGCCAGGACGGTGATGACTATTACCTCGTCGAAGAAGACGGCACCGTGGTGCTGTGGCAAGCCGAAGAAGAACTGATTGCCGAAGAGACTTGGGAATCGGTATGGCACTGGGCGCGGGACGTCTGGCTGGAAAGCTGATTTAGCCTATCCCGACTTTGTAGCAGCTGGCGTAGCCTGCGTTCGGCTGCGCAGCGGCCGCAATATCAGACAACGAGGTGCTGCAGGAAAACCGAGTCATCCGGGTTTACGACTGCTTCGCAGCCGGACGCAGGCTGCTACAGGTCAAATGTCAGTGGCCAGATGCATCGCTGTGGTTGTCCAGGGTTTCAAGCAAGGCCACTTGCATGCGCGTGTGGACGCGGATGAACCAGCGCCAAAGCAGTGCAGCTACGGCGGCAGCCACCACGATGATCAATACCAGCAACTTGTTGGTCGGCAAAATGCTGGCCGACAAGGCTGCCAGTAGCAGGAAAATCACCAGCAGCGAGAGGATCGGAATCACTTCGGCGATCACCCGACGCACTCGCTGTGTGTGGCGGCCGGCCATCTCCGGTTTCACTCCCATCTCTGCCGATAGCATCGACAGCGCCTTGAGCTTGCGATAGGCGGCAATCAGAAACGGCAGCGACAACAGCAGCGCTCCACCCCAGATCAATGCTTTTTGCCAACTCGGGTCGATGATCCAGTCTTGCAGCCAGGTGGACATGTGCCCGGCGAAATACGCGCCAGAGAAGAAGATCGCAACCACCAGCGCCAGATTGACTCCCACCTGCAACAAAATCCGCCGAATCATCGACGCCAGCAATGCACCCTCTCCTTGCGGCTGGATGCTGCGCAGCCATTCGCCGTACATCCCCATCACTCTGCCCAGCCGTTGTGGCATTACGGCAGCCAACTTGAGCGACAGCGGATCGGCTGCGCGAATCAGATACGGTGTCAGCAGTGTGGTAATCACCGAAACAGCCACAGCGACCGGATAGAGAAAGTTGCTGGTGACCTGCAGCGTCATCCCCAGCGCGGCGATGATGAAAGAAAATTCGCCAATCTGCGAAAGTCCCATCCCCACGCGCAGTGAGGTGCGTCCGTCATTCCCGGCGATAAAAGCACCGAGGCCGCAGGACAGCATCTTGCCGAGGACCACCGCCACGGTAATCACGGCGATCGGCCAGGCGTATTGCAGGAGGATCATCGGATCAAGCATCAGGCCGATGGCGACAAAAAAGATCGCACTGAACAAGTCGCGAACCGGCTCGATCAAGCGCTCTATTTTCAGCAATTGCCGAGATTCGGCCATGATCGCGCCAATCAAAAATGCACCCAGCACCATGCTGTATTCCAGCTTCACTACCAGCAGACAGAACCCGAAACACAGCCCCAACACGGTGATCAGCAGCATCTCGTTGCTTTCAAACCTGGCCACGTAAGCCAGCAGCCGCGGCACTAGCAGAATCCCGATGACCAGGGCGACAATCATGAACAGCGAGAGCTTGCCGACCGTGGAAAACACTTCACCGGAGCTGACTGTGCCACTGACCGCGATGCTCGACAGCAACGCAATGATGCCAATACCCAGGATGTCTTCGACAATCAGCACACCGAAAATAAGCTGGGCGAAACGCTCGTTTTTCATCTTCAGGTCGTTGAGCGCCTTGACGATGATGGTGGTCGAGGAAATCGCCAGGATCGCGCCGAGAAACAACGAATCCATGGTGTTCCAGTCAAACCATCGGCCGATCTCGTAGCCGATCCAGATCATCAGCACGATTTCCAGGAACGCAGCGATGAATGCAGTGGCGCCCACTTTGAACAGCTTGCGCAGGCTGAACTCCAGGCCGAGGCAGAACATCAGGAAAATCACCCCCAACTCCGCCAGGGTCTTGATGGTTTCTTCGTCGTGGATCAGGCCGAAGGGCGGTGTGTGCGGACCGATGATGAAGCCGGCGACGATATAGCCCAGCACTACCGGTTGCTTGAGCCGATGGAACAGCACGGTCACCACGCCCGCGATCAGCATGATCACTGCCAGATCCTGAATGAAACTGATGGCATGCATGGGTAGGCCTCCTTGAGCTGGGCTTTTTGGAGGTTAACACCACGACTTGCGCTGCAAAGGCGGTGCAATATATGGAAACAGATGGATGCGGGCGTGACGGCAGCCGCTTGCCCGGCGTCCCGATAACTGTTGGTTTGAAAAAGCTGACAAGGCACCCGCAGAGGTGCGCCCCTGAAATTCTGCCTTGAACCGTGAGAGCGCTATGGAACCCGGAAACGCACAACTGTCGATGACGGTATTGATGACCCCCGACATGGCCAACTTCTCTGGCAATGTCCACGGAGGCACCCTGCTCAAATACCTCGACGAAGTGGCCTACGCGTGCGCCAGCCGTTATGCCGGCCGGTACGTGGTGACCCTGTCGGTGGACCAGGTGATTTTCCGCGAGCCGATTCATGTCGGCGAACTGGTGACCTTTCTGGCTTCGGTCAACTACACCGGCAACACGTCCATGGAGGTGGGCATCAAGGTGGTGACCGAGAACATTCGCGAGCGCTCGGTGCGCCACACCAATAGCTGCTTTTTCACCATGGTCGCGGTGGATGACAACCGCAAGCCCGCAGCCGTCCCGCCGCTGCAACCGCACAACAGCGAAGAAAAACGCCGCTACATCCAGGCGCAGCAGCGTCGGCAGATTCGTCAGGAGCTGGAAAAGCGGTATCAGGAAATCAAGGGTGATGCCTGAGGTCTGTGACCTGCTTTAGATAGCCATCGCGAGCACGCTCCCACATTTGATCTGTGTCGTTCACACATTCAATCTGGGAGTGAGCCTGCTCGCGATGAGGTCAACGCGGAATCAGAGGCTGATCGCCGTCGCTTCGAAACGCACTCGCGGATGCGCAATCCGGTCCTGCGCCCGCACCAGTTCCAGTTCATAGCTGGCACAGGCCTGAGTCTCCAGCAGCACTTCATGCACCGCCGCCGCTGTGAATTCGAAGGCGGCAACCAGACTGTCGCCCAACAACACACGCGCCAGGAACAACCCGGAAGTCAGGTCGCCCACACCCACCGGCTGGCGCGGAAACGCCAACAATGGACGGCGCAGGTGCCAACTGCCCTCGTTTGTCACCAGCAACATCTCGAAGCCATCTGCCGGTTTGCCGGGATAGTCCAGATGCTTGACCAGTATCGCCTTCGGCCCACGCGCCAACAACGCTCGCGCCATGGCCAGGCAATCGAACAACGATTGCGGTTTGCGCCCCGAAAAGCTGTCCAGCTCCAACTGGTTCGGGCACATGAAGTCAGCCACCGAGGCCGCCTCTTCCAGTAGAAAATCGCTCACTTCCGCCGGTACGCTGCAGCCTTTCTCGGGATGCCCCATCACGGGATCGCACAAATACAGCGCTTTGGGATTCATCGACTTGATGCGCGCCACGCCGGTCAGGATCGCCCGCCCCTGAGCCGCACTGCCGAGGTAGCCGGACAGCACGGCATCGCAATTACCCAATTCGCCAATCGCGGCAATGCCTTCTACCAGATCGGGAATCTGGTGCGGTGCCAACACTTCGCCAGCCCACTGACCGTACTGGGTGTGGTTGGAGAACTGCACGGTGTTGAGCGGCCAGACATTCACCCCGACCCGCTGCATCGGGAAAACCGCGGCGCTGTTGCCAGCGTGGCCGAACACCACGTGGGACTGAATGGCGAGCAGATGGGGCGTACGTTTCATGCGGTGAGTTTTCCGTAAAACGATTGAAATTCGAGCCGCGCAGTATGCGACGAAACACAGCCTGTACGACAGACCGGCGACGCAGTTAAGCTGGCACTCTCAAGTTGGAGCAACCTGTTGATGCTGACCCTCGGAAATATCTTCGTGCTTATGTTGCTCGCCACCGGTGGCGCGTGGCTGTGGCACAACCACGGCTTGCGCGAGCGTGCGCTGGAGCGGGTCAAACAGCATTGTGCCAAGCTCGGCATCGAGTTGCTGGACGGCAACGTGGCCTTGAAAAAGATTGCGTTCATCAAAGACGCCAATGGCCGTCGGCGCCTGGCCCGGGTGTATAACTTCGAATTTACCGTGACCGGCGAAACCCGTCACAACGGCACCATCACTCAATTCGGCGCCCATAGCGCGCAGATCGAACTGGCGCCCTATCCGATGCCGTTCGATGACACGCCTGTCGTAGTCGATGTAGCGAAGCCGCGCGCAGAAGTCATCGAGTTGAGCCAATGGCGGCAGGAACACACCAAGTGGCGTCCTTGAATCAAAGGCCTTAACGCACCCGGCAGTCATTCAGGTTTTTTTGCAGCACTTCAACATCTTGCTGCTCACTGAAAATCAGCTCGATCCGCGAATCACCGCGCCATTCGCTGGGCTGCCATTGCAGCGCCGAGTTATCCAAGGCGTTCGCCGATACCCACCCGTCGATGCTGTGGATAACCAGCTTCGCCCGCCGCCAGGCGAGACGTTCAAGCCACTGGCCAATGAGTGCCTTATCAAACGTCTGGCCAGGATGCCAACGCCAACCAATACTCCACCCCCCAGCCTGTTCCTGACTCAAACAAATCGGTAGCGCAGGATCAGTCCAGATAGCCGGCAACTGCGCCAATCCCTTGGGTAAAACGAAGTTATCCACACCCTCTACAGCCTGGGCCTTGAGACCGGGCAATTGGCTCAACGGCAATTGCGCCTGCTGCGTCCAGTACAGAGGAAGGGAAGGCAACTGCGCTGTGATTCGCTGGCGATCATTGTCGTCGAGACCTTCCGCCTTGTTCAGCAACAGCAAACCGGCGCTGTTTAACGCCTCCTGTTGCGCCGCAGGCAGCGGTTTACCGGCGGCGAGCGATTGGGCATCCAGCACCAGTACGCAACGCTGTACCGACAGTACACCGGTCCACGGAGCCTCACTCAACTGCTCAAGCAACCGGGCCGGATGTCCCAGGCCAGAGGGTTCTATGAACAACCGATCCGGCTTCGCCTTGCGCAACAACCGTCCGAGTCCGATCTGAAACGGTGCACCATTGACGCAGCACAAACAGCCGCCGGCCACTTCACCCAGTGCGATACCATCGGCATCCGAGGTCAGTAGCGCAGCATCCAGGCCAATCTGGCCGAACTCGTTAATCAACACCGCCCAACGCTCATTGAGCGGCCGCTGCATCAGCAGGTGCTTGATCAGACTGGTTTTGCCGGCACCCAAAGGGCCTGCAATGACATGAGTGGGAATGTTCTGCAACATGGTCGACGTTTTCTGAAGAGGAGGTAAATGATGCGTTTGATGGGGTTGTCGTTGCTGCTGGCGCTCAGTTCAGGTGAAGCATTGGCTCAAGCCTGCGTAGTACATAGCACAGCTGAGAGACTCGACGTAAAAGTGTGCCAGCAAAACCGCACCATCCCGGAAAAACTCTTCGCCGACGGTTTCTGCCAGCCCAACCTTCCGGGCCAGAAGGTCGACGTGCAGTACGTCGACCAATGCCCCAGTGGCAGTTTCGGCGTATGCAGCAACGCCCAAGTCGCCAATATGCCTTACCGTCAGGATATTCACTATTACGGCGTGGCCACCGATGCGGCGTATCTGAAGCCTTTTTGCGAAACACAGAGCCAGGGAAACTGGCTCAAGCCGTGAGGCATCAGCTCAGCCAGTCAAGGGTCAGGATCAAACGACGCTCACCCAATGCGGGTTGCGGCGAGCGGTGAATCAGGCCGAAACCTTCGTTGCCGTGCCACTTCTCGCCCTTAAACAGTGCCACATGCCCGCTGGCGATTTGCTCGATCAGCGAATCCTGTACAGGCTCAGCCTGAGGTTGGCTCAATTGGCGACGATCCATAACACCCTCTCGCAGCCACTGACTGCCGATGCCGGAATACGTAGTGATTAACCGCACCGGCACATGATCGACGTGGAAACGCGGGCACATGGCCTTGTCCAGTGCCCGTAAACGCAGGCCGATGCGCTTGGCGCCCAACAAACAGGCAAACGCGCTGACCAGCCAGGACACGTCGGCGACGAACGCTCCATACCCTTCCAGATCGCTGAAGCCCGAAGCTAATCCTCGCAGATCGGGTTCAGTCTCATCGTCGAGTAATTCCAGAACCCGTGATTCGGCCAGCGGCTGATTCTGCGACAGCAGCAAGTGGCCGAAATCGGCGATATGTACCGGTAATTGACGCTGCCAAGTGGCTAGATTGACCCCGTCATCAAGAATTCGGGTTAGCGTTTTCGGCGTTTCACCCTGGACTTGTTGAACGACAGAACGCCGCTTCAGAGTCGGCGCCAGCATCAGGCAGCCGCCTCGTCATGCCATGGACCAAACGGATCGTGCAGCGCTCGCCAACCCTCGGCTCCCAAAGCCATCTCCGCGTCGGTCAGCAGGCAATCGTCTAGTTCAGCGGTGAGTTGTGCGAAGTCGATGTTTTGGCCGATGAACACCAGTTCCTGGCGGCAATCGCCGGTGGCGGCGCTCCAGTTTTCCATGATTCCAGCGGTGCTTTCTTCATCTTGCGGCCACTGGGTTTTCGGCACAAACCGCCACCAGCGCCCGGCGAAACCGTGACGCATCAAGCCGCCGGCCTGAGACCAACTGCCGGCGTCCAAAGGTTTGCTGGCCAGCCAGAAAAAACCCTTGGAGCGCAGCAGCTTTCCATTCGTCCATGGACGGTCGATGAAGCTGAAAAAACGCTGCGGGTGAAAGGGGCGGCGGGCTCGATAAGCGGTCGAAGCGATCCCGTATTCCTCGGTTTCCGGCACGTGCTCGCCACGTAGCTCCTGCAACCAGCCTGGCGCCTGAGCCGCTTTTTCGAAATCGAAGCGACCGGTGTTGAGGATGCTCTGCAGTGGAACTTCACCCATGACCATCGGGATGATCTGCGCCTGTGCATTGAGGCGCTGAAGAATCTCGATCAGCTCTTGGCGCTCACGACTGCTGATCAAATCGATTTTGCTGATCAGGATGACGTCAGCGAACTCGACCTGCTCGATCAACAGGTCGGTGATCGAGCGCTCGTCCTCCTCACCCAGGGTTTCTCCACGGGTGGCGAGGCTTTCGGCGGCTTGATAGTCGAGCAAGAAATTCATGCCATCGACCACGGTGACCATGGTGTCGAGCCGCGCGATGTCGGCCAGGCTTTGCCCTTGTTCATCACGAAAGGTGAACGTTTCGGCCACGGGCAGCGGTTCGGAAATGCCGGTGGATTCGATCAGCAGATAGTCAAATCGCCCGTCCTTGGCGAGCTTGCTGACCTCTTCGAGCAAGTCTTCGCGCAAAGTGCAGCAAATGCAGCCGTTGCTCATTTCAATGAGCTTCTCTTGCGCACGATTCAGGCTGACATCACGCTGGACTTCGCTGCCATCGATATTGATTTCACTCATATCGTTGACGATGACGGCGACTCGCAGGTTGTCGCGATTACGCAGCACGTAGTTGAGCAGCGTACTTTTTCCGGCACCGAGAAAGCCCGACAGGACGGTCACGGGAAGTCGATTGGGCATCAGGATTTCCTCACAGGGATGCCCGGTCGCAGTGTCGGGCTTAATTTGATGTTATAGTATAACAATGCAATCAAGCCACCCTCCTATTGCTCGTGACGACAAAGCGTCCGATGCTGAACCCCATTCAATCCCCGAGAAATCCTATGCGTATCGCCCTGAGATCGGCGCTGATGTGCGTTTCGCTGATGGCTGCTACACAAGTCCCGGCGCAGACTCCGAGCCTGGCTAAATGCACACGCAGCGCCAATCTGCTCGCCTGCGTGGATGCCGATGGCAATGCGTATAGCGTCAACACCGTCGGTAGCACGATCTATCTGCGCGGCTTCGAAATGGCGGGCAACCGCTACTGGGCGCAGACCAACAGTCGCTATGGGCAGCTGACGTTCTTCACCGGTATCGCTTCCGACGGCGAAGCCTGGGTTGGCTACAACCGTCGGGTTGGCTGGACAACGATCAACCGCTTTTCCAGTTCTGGAGGCAGTAGCGCCACATTCACCTGTAGCAGGATGACCGGTTGCTAGGCCTGAAGTGACCAAGCGTCGTGAAAAAGGCGTAGTCGAATTTTATGTAATAACATAACATATAAAATCGATTCCCCTCGACGGACCTGCTCATGAATGCGCTGACCTTGCCCGATATCGCCGCGCAAGCTTCTCGCCAAGCCCTGCCACTCGACTGGGTAGGCATGTGCGGCATTGCTCTTCCTGTTGTATTCGATGGCCAACGCATAAGCGCGAAAGTGGACGCGGGCGTGAGCCTCGATGATGGCGCAGCTCGCGGGATTCATATGTCGCGGTTGTACCTGGCACTGGAGATGCTCGAGCAGCAAGACCTGAGCCCCGCACTGTTGCGACGAGTCTTGCAGTGCTTTCTCGACACTCACCAAGGACTGTCTACTTGCGCGTACTTAAGAATTCATGGCGATCTACTGCTAAAAAGGCCGGCGTTGATCAGCCCATTGGCCGGCTGGAAAACGTATCCAGTGAGCATCGAAGCGCGGCTGAAAAACGCGATGTTCCACGTGGAACTAAAAATCGACGTTGCTTATTCCTCCACCTGCCCCTGTTCAGCCGCACTTTCCCGGCAGTTGATTCAGCAACAATTCGTCGATGATTTCGCCAACAAGTCGCTGCAACACGCCGAAGTATTGGCATGGCTCGGTTCCACAAAAGGCATCGTTGCGACGCCCCATAGCCAACGCAGCAACGCGGAGTTACGCCTGCGTCTCGACGATTATCTGGATGACCTGCCGCTGATCGCTCTCATCAATGACGCCGAAGCAGCCCTCGGCACTGCCGTACAAACCGCGGTAAAGCGCGCCGATGAACAAGCCTTCGCCTTGGCCAATGGTCAGAACCTGATGTTCTGTGAGGATGCTGCACGACGTTTGAACCTTGCCCTGAAACGCTCCCCGGGCATTCACGCATTTCACATTCGCGTGGTCCATGCCGAAAGCCTTCATGCCCACGATGCCGTCGCTGAAAGCCGATGGAACTGGGAGGCGGCATGATTCGCTGTCAGGCATTGCGTTGGGGCGCACCCGGACAACCGCTCACACCTGCGCTGGATGTCTATTTGCCGAAGGGAAGCCTGACCGCCGTCATCGGCGCCAACGGCTCGGGTAAAAGCAGCCTGCTGAAAGTCATCGCCGGACTGCAAAGACCTCTGGCAGGCAACGTCATCCTCAATGTTCCACGTAAGGGCGCCCTCTCCTTTCTCCCCCAGCAACAACACTTGGACCGGCAATTTCCCTTCAGCCTCCAGGAGTTGGTGGCTGCCGGTTTTTGGGGCATCAAGCTATCGCCTGAATTACGCCGCCAACACCTCAATACCGTGCTGGAGGATTGGTGCCTGAGCGGTCTGGAACAACGCCCGTTAATGGCATTGTCGGGCGGGGAACTGCAACGTGCCCTGCTCGCCCGACTAAGCCTTGCACAAACGCCACTGGTGTTGCTGGATGAGCCGCACGCAGCACTCGATGAACTCGGTCAGTCGCTGCTCTGGAAACACATCCACGAATGGCACGCCCAAGGTCGAACCCTGGTTGTGGTGTGCCATGACCTGGCCGCCGTTCGCCAACACATTCCACAGACACTGCTGATCAAAAACACTGGCTGCGTGCTTGGATCGAGCACCGAGTTGATCCGCCAACAACCTCAAACGCAGGTGGCCTGATGCTCGCCACCGCTCAACTTTGGCAACCGTTCCACGAGTTTGTGTTCATGCGCCGGGCCCTGCTCGGCGGGCTCTTGCTGGCGGGCAGCACGGCACCGCTGGGGGTGTTTCTGATCTTGCGACGCATGAGCCTGATCGGCGATGCAGTCGCCCACGGCATCTTGCCCGGTGCCGCACTCGGCTTCTGGTTCGCCGGGTTGAGCCTGCCGGCACTGACTATCGGCGGGTTAGGCGCAGGGTTGTCCATGGCCGGGCTGGCAGCATGGATCACCCGTCGCACCGGCCTGCGAGAAGACGCCAGCCTTGCCGCGATCTATCCGATCTCGTTGGCCAGTGGTGTGTTGATTCTTGGCATCGCCGGAAAACGCCTGGACCTGTTGCACCTGCTATTTGGCTCCGCGCTAGCCGTCGATGGTCCGACGCTGACCGGCATGTTGTGGGTCTCGGGCTTCAGCCTGTTCGCCATGGCCCTCATCTACAAACCACTGTTGCTGGACACCCTCGATCCGCTCTTTCTGCAAACCGTCAGCCGACTCGGACCGCTGGCCCATGGCGTGTTCCTGATGCTCGTGGTGTTGAATCTGGTGATCGGTTTCCAGGCCATCGGCGCGCTGATGGTGGTCGGTTTGATGATGTTGCCTGCCGCCGCGTCGCGCTTCTGGAGCCGTCGCTTGCCGGTCTTGATGGGTATCGCCGCGTTGCTGGGTTGTCTCTCGGTATGGCTTGGATTGCTGCTGTCGTTCTACTACTCGCTACCCAGCGGCCCGGCCATCGTATTGGTCGCGGGTGGTCTGTATCTGCTGTCCGTGGTGTTCGGACCGGTGCATGGCCTGCTGCGCCGCCCTCCTTTACTCACATCCCAATGAGGTGTTTTCCGATGCGCGCTTTACTCGTGCTGTTCAGTTTGATGCTATCGATGTCGCTGTCTGCTGCGGAAAAACTTCAGGTGGTCACCAGCTTCAGCATCCTCTCCGACATGACCCATCAAGTCGGCGGCGACCATATCCACATCACCAACATGGTCGGCCCCGACGCCGATGCTCACACTTACGAGCCGACGCCGGACGATGCCAAAGCGTTGCTCAGTGCCAAGCTGATCATCAAAAACGGGTTGGGTTTCGAACCCTGGCTGGACCGCCTGGTCACCAGCACCGAGACCAAGGCGCCGATCATTAGCGCAAGTCACGGCGTCATCCCGCGCGCCCTGGATGAAGACGGCGAAACCGTTCCCGACCCTCACGCCTGGCACAACCTGGCGAACACCGAGCTGTACATCGCCAACATCACCAAGGCGCTGATCGCTGCGGATCCGGCGAACAAGGCTGACTACCAACGTAACAGCCAGGCGTACCTGAAACAGATCTACGCGCTGCTTGCCGAAGCCAAGGCCAAGCTCGGTTCACTGCCGCCGGGCAATCGCAAAATCGTGACCTCCCATGACGCCTTCGGGTATCTCGGTCAGGCCTACGGAATCGACTTCATGGCACCTCAGGGCCTGTCCACCGAACGCGAACCTTCAGCTGCCGAAGTAGCCGCGCTGATCACTCAGATTCGTCAGGCCAAGGTCAAAGCGGTGTTCATGGAAAATATCAAGGACGCCCGCCTGCTGAAGCAGATTGCCGATGAAAGCGGCGCGCACATCGGCGGCACGTTGTACTCCGATGCCCTCGCCGCCACCGGGCCGGCCAGCACCTTTGCCGGGCTGTTCGAGTACAACCTCAATACCCTGTACGAGGCGTTGAGCACGCCATGATCCGCAAGAACCCTTCAGGTGATTTACCGCTGATTGCGCAGTCCGCCTATGTGGACAAGACCGCAATCATCTGCGGCAAAGTGGTGATCGGCGAGAACGTTTTCGTCGGCCCTTACGCGGTGATTCGCGCCGACGAAGTAGATGCCGACGGCGAAATGGAACCGATCACCATCGGCGCCAACTCGAACATTCAGGACGGCGTGGTGATTCACTCCAAGTCCGGCGCGGCAGTCACTATCGGCGAGTTCAGTTCGATCGCCCACCGCTCCATTGTCCACGGCCCCTGCAAGGTCGGTGATCGAGTGTTCGTCGGTTTCAACAGTGTGCTGTTCAACTGCGTGGTCGGCGATGGCTGCGTGGTGCGGCATAACTCGGTGGTCGACGGACGCGATTTGCCCGAAGGGTTCTACGTGCCCTCCACTACCCGTATCGGACCGAACACGGACCTGTCGCAATTCCCGCCGGTCAGCGTCAGTGCCTCGGAGTTTTCCGAGGACGTGGCCCGGACCAATGTCGATCTGGTGCGCGGTTACAAAGCGCTGCAAAACGAGTTCTGACGATGAGCAGCGTGCTGATTCGCACTATCCACCTTGTTGGAGTTAATGGCAGACGAAGTCCTGCCGATAACCACCCCTCATAGCGAAGACCCGTCAGCGCAGTTCTCTACGGTTAATGCGCTAGCGCGAATAATAGAAGCACTCGAGAGCATCACCCATGATTCAAATCCGCCTGCCTGATGGTTCACTGCGTGAATACAACCAACCGCTGTCCGTGTCCGAACTCGCTGCCAGTATCAGCCCCGGGTTGGCGAAAGCGGCGGTGGCCGGTCGGGTGGAGGGTGTGTTGGTGGATTGTGAATACATGATCAGGAGCGATGCGCGGGTCAGCATCGTCACACCTCAGGAACCCGATGGCCTGGAAATCCTTCGGCGGTCCTGCGCGTTGATCCTGGCAATGGCGGTCAAGCAGCTTCATCCCAATGTGCAGCTGCAGTCTGGATCGGCGTTGGGTGACGGATTCTTTTACGGTTTTACCCTCGAGCAATCGTTAACCCGCGACGACCTGCCACTGATCGAAGCTCGCATGCAGATACTCGCGGCGACCAACCACTCGATCCGTCGACGAACAATGAAGTCGACAGAGCAACTGTCGTTATACCGCCTGGGGGACTTCGAACAGTTGACGACTGGCCCGCACGTTCCGGCCACGAAGGTGTTGCAGGCTTTCTCCCTCGACTCCATTAGCGGAACGTCTGAGCAACGAATCTACGGCACGTGTTGGTCTTGCCAACAGGAACTGGACAACTGGCGAGCCCCTCCGCTTGTCATCATTGTCAGCATGGCTGAACGCCAAGCGAGTTATGCCCAGTCGGTGACCGAGACATTGCGTCGTAGCGGTGTGCATGCTCATGCGGATCTGCGGCATGAAAAGGTCCGCCACAAGATTCGCGAACACAGTCAAAGAGTGCCGTACCTGATGGTCGTGGGCGAGAAAGAACAGGAAGGGGAATTCGTCAGTGTGCGCAGCGGTGCCGGTGAGGACCTGGGCAGGATGGATGTTGAGGCTGCGTGTCAGTGGCTGAATCGGGTCCGCCCCCACACGATCATGTAGGGAGCGGCTGTACTGGCAAAGGTTTCAGGCTCGAGGCTTGACCGTTCCGCAGTCCTGCCCCAGCCACACGGCGCGACTTTCGAGACTGCCCTTTTGCTGGATACCGGTGGCATTGAAGGTACCGTTGACCTTGGTCGTGAACTCACGGTCGCTGAGGAACGTGGCAACACCGGCACCTTGCGCTTTGGGGCAGCTGAAACGGAATTTCCACTGGTTACCGCTGCGGTCGGTGATTTCCTGCTTGCAGCCCGATTGCGGGTCGGTCAGTGGAATGTTGTCGGTCTTCACTTGCTCCGGGGTCAGGCAAGCCCGAATCCCTTTGCCGCCCATGGTGATGCCCTGCTTCTCCAGTTGAGCACGTTGCTCCGGCGTCATCTGGCTCTGCAACTGACCGAGGATCAGCTGCAAGTCCGGCAGGTTCTGGTCATCGACCTTCATGTTGCTTGTGGTCATTTCCCACAACCCGGGTTGCAGCATCTGCGCCTGAGCAACCACAGGAAGTGACACACCAATGGCCATGGCCAAACCCAGCAGACGAACGTTCATCGACAAACTCCTGATCAGTAGTGGCCGTTAGACGCCAGCCTTCGGCTTCGGTTCATGGGCCAATTAAATAGCGACATTCTGCACGGAACATGGTCTGTTAAGCACTGTATCTTCAGGAGCAGGGCTGCCCCCCATGGATTACTTCGGACCGCACATTTTCGGCTACACCATCGCACTGCTTCACTCGCTGGGCACGATTGCGGCGATACACGCCGTACTCACCGTCCGGACTGCTCAAGGTTCAATCGCCTGGGCCCTGTCGTTGGTATTCATGCCCTACCTCACGCTTATTCCGTACCTGGTTTTCGGTAGCAGCACGTTCGATGGTTACATCAAGGCTCGGCGACAGGCCAACGAAGAAATGCGCAAAGCCATCTCCGAGCTCAACTGGCGCCCTTGGGTCGAAGAGGCGCTGACTGCTCGCGCCTCCAACGCCTACGCGTCGCTGCGGGCGATGCCAAAGCTGGGCCGAATGCCTTGCCTGGCGAACAACGAAGTCCATTTGCTGATCAATGGCCAAGCCACGTTCGATTCAATTTTCGAGGCCATCAGCAAGGCAAAAGAAGCTGTATTGATTCAGTTCTTTATCATCCACGATGATCGTCTCGGCCAACGCCTGCACCAACTTCTTTTGAAAAAAGCCGCCGAAGGCGTCGCGATTTACCTGCTGTATGACCGTATTGGCAGCCACTCCCTGCCCCACAGCTATGTGCAGGCGTTGCGCGACGGCGGCGTCGAGGTCAAGGCGTTCGCCACCCGCAGTGGCTGGCTCAATCGCTTCCAGGTCAACTTCCGCAACCACCGCAAGATCGTGGTGGTCGATGGGGTGCTGGGGTTCGTGGGCGGGCATAACGTTGGCGACGAATACATGGGCGAGAAACCTCCGCTGGCGCCTTGGCGAGACACTCATGTTCGAGTGCGCGGACCGGTGGTGGCCTGTATGCAGGAGTCTTTTGCCGAAGACTGGTTCTGGGCAGCACGATCGCTACCGCCACTGATTCTGCCGGATGTGTTTCCGGATGACGGTGTTCTGTGCCAATTGCTTGCGAGCGGCCCGGCAGATTCCTACGAAACCTGTTCGTTGTTCTTCGTCGAAGCCATTCATGCCGCAACTGAGCGCGTGTGGATCACCAGCCCCTATTTCATCCCCGACGAAGCTGTGTTCGCGGCACTCAGGCTTGCGGTGCTGCGAGGCGTCGATGTGCGACTGCTGCTGCCCTCGCGTCCAGACCACCGAATCGTCTACGCCGCCTCCAGCCTTTACGCCTTCGAGGCCGTACGCGCCGGTGTACGCGTGTTCCGCTATGAGCCTGGTTTCCTGCATCAGAAAGTAGTGTTGATCGACAGTGAAATCAGCGCCATCGGCAGTGCCAACCTGGACAACCGCTCGTTCCGGCTCAATTTCGAAGTGATGTTGCTGACGGTCGACAGCGCCTTTGCCGCCGAAGTGGAACAGATGCTCAACGACGACTTTTCCCAGGCCCACGAAATCGCCAAAGAAGAAAGCCGGGAGACCCATCGCCTGCAACAAATTGGCATGCGGGTCGCCCGGCTTATCTCTCCGATTCTCTAAGGGTTGTAGATGTCGTCGCGCGTCCATGGCAATTCATGGCTGCCATCGGGGTGGGCTTTAACCGCGAGGATCTGGTGCAGGTTGATCCAGCCCCGGGCAAACGCATAAGCGCATCCTGCCAGGTACAGTCGCCAGATCCGCAAGGCTTGCTCCGGCACTTGCCTGGACGCCGCCTCAAGGTTGTCTTCGAGGCGCTCGCTCCAGTGGTCGAGAGTACGCGCGTAATGCAGGCGCAGGCTTTCGACATCGACGATCTCCAGCCCCGCTTCACTGATCTCGGCAGAGATCATCGACAGGTGCGGCAACTCGCCGTTTGGGAATACATATTTTCCAATGAAGTCGCCGGCACCGCGCCCCACAGGACGACCGTCGATGTGTTTGGCGGTGATCCCATGGTTCATCACCAGGCCGCCCTCTTTCACCGCGCCGAACAAGGTTTTGCAGTATTCAGCCAGGTTGGCGTGGCCCACGTGTTCGAACATGCCGACACTGACCACTTTGTCGAAGCGACCGTCCTGAGGCAGGTCGCGATAGTCGAGCAGTTGCAGCTCGACCAAATCCTCCAGACCTTCCTCTTTAACGCGTTCACGGGCCAGGGCCAGTTGTTTTTCGCTGAGCGTAATGCCAAATACCTTCGCACCGAACTCCCTCGCCGCATACCGAGCCAGTCCGCCCCAACCGCAACCGACGTCCAACAAATACTCGCCCGGCTGCAACCGCAGCTTGCGGCACAGGTGCCTGAACTTGGCCTGTTGGGCCTGCTCCAGGGTTTCACTGCCGGTCTCGAAATACGCACAGGAATACGCCATGTCGCTGTCGAGCCACAGCTGATAAAACTCGTTGGAGAGGTCGTAATGGTAGGAGATGGCCTTGGCGTCGGTTTCCTTGTCGTGGACGGTACGAACCGGTTGATTGCTATCGTCCTCGTTTAACAACGCCTGACTCCATTCATCGCAGACGCGGATGACGTCGCTGATGGAACCTTCCAGCTCAAGCTTGCCCTCGACAAATGCCGCACCGAGCGCATCCAGGCTTGGGTGGGTGAACTGGGTAACCATTTGTGGGTCCTTGACCACAATCGTGACGCTGGGCGTCGGCCCCAGATTGAATTCATGGCCGTCCCAGAGTCGCAGGCGTAGCGGTAGCTGCAGATTCTGTAAGGCCGGTGGAAGTTGCGCGAGCATGGAAAGTCCCCCTTGTTTCAGACGTCTGATGTGAGGGTAGACCATCTTAGAAAATTAGCTGGCTATCGAATTAATAGCCAATTTCTATGATTTGTGACGCTGCAACCAACCGTCGTGAACCCACTGCTTGAGCCAGGTCACAGCTTGAAATGGCGCACCCTCTCCACAGATGACTGTCAATTCGGAGCACAGTTCAGCAAAACTCCATTCACGCTCAAACAGGCCTTTTAGCGCATTGGCCTCTTCCGGCTCCAGGCTTCGATACTGGCAAACGAGATCATTTCGACAAATCACCACCGTGTGAGAACTGTCGAGTGGCGTGCTGCCAGGAAACTGCGCTTGATCCTTTACCGATCGCCAGATCGCCACACTGTTGAAGGCACACTCAAGCCATTGCAGCGAGGGACTGGGGCTGACTTGCAGCGTCGGCCAGTCTTGGGGTGCCAGTTGCGCCATGTCTTGCATCGTCAGGGGCGTTCCGGGAGGCGCGTCGAATGCCAGCGTAAAGGCCCACTCAAGTGCTGCAAGCTCTGCCAGCGGCGCACTCTGTTCAGGCACCAGATGCTGACGAATAAACAGTTCGAAGCCTTTGCCGAGCCAACGAAGGTTGTAATGATCCGAAGGATTCTGGCGGATGTAAGCCGCGGTGAGTTGTTCGAATTCATCGTCACCCAACCAATCGTGGATGGCGGGAAAGTCTGCGCGTAGCACTTCCTGTAGCCGGGCCTGATAAGCATTGTGATAAATCGCCAACCCTGTGCTGACATCCAGCGTCGGGCCACCCATAAGGCTGGAGCCAAGCGTGACATCAGCCGCCACCGGCGCTCCCAACAGGTAGCGTTCAAAGGCCAGTTGCCAATCGATCAGGCGCATTTCTGCCTCCGGTTCAGCACGCTCGCCCCCAGTTCCCGGGCTTTTTGCAATTCATTGAGCAGTTCTTCAAACAGCGGGAAATGGTCATCGCGCTCCAGCAGCGTGGCGACCGGGCCGAGGTAATCGAGCGTGCGTTGATAAAGCGCCCAGACCGGGTCGCTGACAGGATGGTCATGGGTGTCGATGACGTAATCGCCGTAGTCGCTGTGGCCCGCCAGATGCAGTTGGCGAACCTTGTTTGCCGGCAAACCTTGAATGAAGGTCCAGGGGTCAAAACCATGATTGCGTGAGCTGACATAGACATTGTTGACGTCCAACAACAACTCGCAATCGCTCAACCGGCTCAACGCTTCGAGAAACGCCCACTCGCTGAAATCATCGTCAGCGCTGCGCACATAACTGGAGACATTTTCCAGCACCAGTGGCCGCTGCAAAACGTCTTGTACCTGGCGCACCCGATCAGCGACGTAAGAAAGGCTTTCTTCGGTGTAAGGCAGCGGTAACAAATCATGAAGCTAATGGGCGTTGCCACGGCTCCAGCACAAGTGATCGGAAATCCACGCCGGTTTGACCCGATCAGCCAGAAGCTTGAGTTGTTGCAGATAGCCCTGATCGAGGGCATGCGGCCCGCCGATGGACAACGATACGCCATGCATCACCAGCGGATAACGCTCGGCGATGGCGTCCAGGTAATAAAGGGCTTTGCCGCCCTGCACCATGAAATTTTCGGAGACGACTTCGAACCAGTCCACGGCCGGCGACTGATCAAGAATGTCCTGGTAGTAAGCACTGCGTAAACCCAGGCCATAGCCCAGACAAGGAAGGGATGCAGACATTGGTGGGCTCCTCGCAAAATGGCCGCAGTGGCTGGGGGAAGCCACTGCGGCGCCAAACGGTAGTCGGTTACTCGCCGACCTTGCCACCTTCCTTCATGCACTGAGCCTGAGTCATGGCCTTGAAGCCGTGACCTTTGCAAACTGCCTGACCCTTACAGGCGTTTTCCGCGGTTTTGCAATCGTTCATGCCTTTGCACGAGGTCACGCCGTAGCAGTGAACCTGAGCAGCGTCGGCAGCCTGAGCCGTCGTCGCAACACCGGCAAACAGAGTCGCCGCAGCGAAAGCGAGAGCGGCACCGGTGGAAGCAGTTTTGAAGTTCATTTTTGTATCCTCAGTCATCGTCAGGGTTGTCGGCTGGAATGTTGTTCAGTCCCGACACAGCACTAGAGAGCGCTCCCCCAATGGCATTACAGAGGCATCCAAAAAAGTTTTCGATTCACTCAACTGTCTTCTTTGAGCTTGAGTAACGGCTCCTGGAACCGCAGCAAACGTCCGGCATTGCCCAACACCAACAACGTGCTCAAGTTATGCAGCAACGCCGCGATCATTGCCCCTGCCGCGCCAAGCCAGCCAAATGCCGCGAATGCGACAATCGCCAGTGTCCAGCCCAAACCGATGATCACATTGACCTGCAAGGTTTGGCGGCATTGGCGGCTCAAACGCACACAGGTGCCGAGCCGACGCAGGTCGCTGCCGATCAGCACGATGTCTGCCGAAGCCAACGCAATGTCGGCCCCGCCCGCGCCCATGGCTACACCCACGACACCCGCCTTGAGCGCCAGGGAGTCATTGATCCCGTCCCCGACCACCATCGGCCGGAAGCCGCTGCCAATTTCCTTGAGCACTCGATTCAACTTGTCCTCAGGCAATGCCTGGGCCTCGACATCGCTGATGCCGACATCGCGGGCCAACGTGCGGGCAACGCTCTGCCGATCCCCGGTGAGCAGCAGTTGTCGACCCAAGCCCAATTCACGCAGCTCACTCAAGGCAAATCGCGCCTCGGGTTTGACGCTGTCGGCCAACAACAGCCAGGCGAGAAATTCACCATCCAGCGCCAGTCCGGCAATCGGTCCGTCGTGTTCAGGAACCGCCGACGTCACAATACCCAACTGCGCGAACAACTCGGGCCGACCGAGTGCGGCCTCGCCCTGTTCGGTCATTGCCACCACGCCCAACCCCTGACGCTCGTGGATATCAGACAGCAGCAGAAAGTGCTCCTGCGTGACCAGCCCGGCGAGCGCACGACTGACCGGATGACTGCTGGCCGAACCGAGACTAGCGGCCAACTTGAGCACATGGCTGCGGTCTTCCAGCGGACTATCGATCGACTGCAAGCGCAAGGTACCGAACGTCAGCGTGCCGGTTTTGTCGACCACCAGCGACGTCAGGTCCGCCAGTTCCTCAAGAAAAGCCGAACTGCGAATCAGAATGCCGTGGCGCGCAGCCACCGCCACGCCGGCAATTGCCGTCGCCGGCGCCGACAGCACCAGCGCACAAGGGCACGCGGCGACCAACACCGCAAGCATCGCCTGAGCATCATTGGTTACGAACCAGGTGACTGCAGCCAGCAACAACACCAGCACCATGTAGCTGCCGGCATAACGCTCCAACAAGCGAGTAATCGGCGGCTTGGAGCGCTCGGCGCTTTGCATCAGCGCAATGACTTTGCCCAAGGTCGATTCGTCGCCGGTGCGGGTCACTTCAATGCGCAGCAGACCATCGAGATTGATCGCCCCGCCAAACACCTGCATACCAACTCCGGCTTCCATCGGCACTGACTCACCGGTAATAGAAGCCGTATCGAGACTCGCCTGACCGGACAACACGCGACCATCCGCCGGCACGCGATCGCCGGCACGCACCTCGACCAGGTCCCCGGGTTTGAGTGTGCGATTGTCGACTTCGAGGATCGAGCCATCGGCCTGAACCTTGCGCGCATGACTGCGGGTCAGTTTGCCCAGCGCATGAATCGCTTCCTGAGAACCGATCACGCTGCGCTCTTCCAGCACATGGCCGAAGATCATGATGATCGGCAACAACGCCGCCGTCAGCAGATCTCCCGTGGCCCAAGCGCCGAGCATGGCAAGCGCGATCAACTGGTCAGTGATTCCGTGCAAGCTCGGGTAGCGCAGGCTGTACCACGCCGAACGCATCACCGGCACAGCCACCAGAAGCGAGGCAAAACCGAGCAGTAACTGACTGACACCGGTCTGCTCCGGCGACAGCCAGCGCCAGACCAGGCCGAGCCCGAGCAGGCCCAGTGCGAGCATGGCCAGCGTCAGTTGGCGGGCAGCGCTGCGTTGTTCGGCCGAGGACAACATGCTCGGTGCAGCGGCGGTTTGCGTGGTCATTGGGCAGCTCCCTGAATGATCAGGCGGGAATCGTCTTTGGGATCAACCGTGGTCACAGAACCGGCCTGACCAAGAATTTTCGGCATCCGCTCACGGTAAATGCGCAGCAGCATTTGCGGATCGGTGCCCTGTTGCTGCGCCTTAGCCAGGCTCAATACGGTGGCGGTGTCGGCAGACGCTTTCGCCAGCCGTTCGCTGGCTTGGGCATGGGCCACTTGCAGCGTTCGATCCGCTTGTTCGTTGGCGGCCTGAGTCGCCTTCTCTGCTTCAGTGCGGGCGTTCGCCACCGCTTTGTCGGCCTGCTGGCTCGCGGTCAATACCGCGTTGAAAGCGTTCACCGCAGGACCGGGCAAGCTCGACTGCACGTCGACACGCGCGACTTCGATACCCAGCCCCTGCCCCGTCGCCGCCAGTTCGGTCAGACGTTGATTGATGCTCTGCACCAGATCGCCGCGCAGACGTTCACGGCGTTCGGCGGCCTGATTGTCCGCGCCGATCAGTTCAGGACGCGCCACCAGAATAGTGTCCAAGTCTCGCGCCGCAGTCAGGGCAACGGCACTTCGGGTCACCAACCGATCCAGCGCTGGCAATACATGTTCACCTTGCAGCACGAAGGCATAGGGCTCGGTGACTTTGTAGAAGACTCGCACATCGAGTTGCACCACACCGGCGTCACCCGTCAGTAAATAGCCGGAACCGGCGAGTGCATCACTGATGGGTGTGGCAAACGTCGCCGCGCGATCAGCCTGCAAGGCGACGTCGCTGCGCAACAGATTTCCCACTCGACGTTCGATCACCCGATCTGCGGCCGGTAATAAAACCACCTGCTCAAACGGTCGCGGCCACGCCAATAGCAACCCGGCGTTCTGGATGCGATCCAGTGCGCCGAAGTGCAAAACCACTGCGCGATTCTGTGGATCAATCTGCCTTACGTTCGAGAACGCCCACGCTAATGCCGCGAGAACGGTCACGGCGTACAGCGCCAGAAAAGCCAAGCGCCCGGCCTGAATCCAGGGACTGCTCAATGCCTGTGTTCCACGTGGAACTAATTTCATGGCTGCGATCCGGACTTGTTTTCGAGAGCAGGCGGTCCATCCACCAACACCCGAAATGGCGCCGCATCTGTGCGCAATATCAGTTTTGTACCCGGCGAAACAATGGTGCCCAAGGTGTCGAGTGAGCGCAGCAAGTTGTACAACTGCGGCGAGCCGGCATAAGCACGGCCGTAAATCTGCGCCGCCTCGACACGCGATTGAGCTTCGATGTCAGCCGCTTTGACCGTCGCATCGGCTTGCACGATTCGCGCATCACGCTCAGCGGCGGAACGAATTTGCGCCGCTTCACGTTTGCCGATGGCCGTTCGTTCCGTCGCAATGGTTTCACGCTCGGCGCGCATGCGATCGACCGTGGCGGTCAAAGTGACGGAGGGCAAGGTCAGGCGTTCGATGCCGACTTGCAGCACGCGCACGCCATAAGTGGTGAGCAATTGCTGATCGATCTGCTGACGCAGCTGCGCCTCAAAATCAACAATGTGAACTTGATTGGCATCGGTGTTGACCAGGTTTGCCAAGTCAAAACTGCTGGCGGTGGTTTCCAGTGCCGAGCCGACAAACGTGCGAATCTGTCGCGCCGCTTCATCCGGCTGATTCTGCACCGCACGCATAAAGCGTTGCACGTTGTCCGGGTCGCCCTGCACCTGCCACGCCACATACGCCTGAACGATAATGCGCAAACCGTCGCGGGTACCGACATCCTGCAAACCACTGGAGGTTGTGCGCAGCCGCAAGTCGACGGGTATGGCTGCCTCAAACGGTGCCGGCCAACGCCAGCCAAGCCCCGGCTCCAGTAGAACCCGCGATGGATTACCAAAGCGCGTGATCACTGTCGCCTCCCCCGAGCGCACTTGAACAAGACTCGCGGCGGCAATGGCAAATGCCACGAGCAACGCCGCCCAACCCATGCGTCGCCATGGAAACGGTCCGGCTTCTTGCGGATCACCATGGTGGTGATGATGGTGACCGTGATGATGCCCGTGTCCGCCATGGCTATGATCGTGGCCGGCGTGGTCATCGTGATCGTGTGTATGCGACTGGCTCAATGGGCAGCTCCTGGCTGGGCGCTGGTACGCGGCGACGCAGGATCGGCCGGCAGCGTGAAAGTACGGAGGTCGATGGTCGGCGCATTACTGCTGCCACCCATACGATGATCAAGAATCAGCAGCTTGGCGTTGGCCAGGCCTTGGGTCAGTTGGCCAAGGTATTGCTCCAGCACAAAAGCCTGGCCAGCACTGGCGTAGGCTTTCTGTTCAGCGCTGAACTTGAGGTCCGTCGCCTGCGCTGTAGCATTGATTTCATGGGCGCTGGCGGTCGCTTGATCGCGGGCAATGCTGGCTTGCAGTTGCGCCTGATTGGTCGCCTCCACCGCAGCACCGCGCTCTCGTGAGATCAATGCTTGAGCACCAATCTGCGCTGCCTGCACGCCGTGATAAGCGTTGGCGGCGCCGGCCGGTGGGTGAATCGCTTCCACCACGGTCGCGAGAATTTCCACACCGCTGTCGAGCGTGTTCAAGTCCGCCTGCACCGCGCGACCGATCTCATCAGCCAGACCTACCCTGTCCTCGCCGAGCAAACCATCAAGGGTTCGCGAGGCGAAGTCGTGCACCAGAATCCGGCTGGCGGTGCTGCGAATCAGCGTCGGCACGTCAGCACTGTTGTAGGTGGCCACCAATGCTGCTTGATCGGTCAGGCCGATGCGATAGACGAAGCGCACGTCCATGTTGACGATCTGGAAGCTCTGCTTGTCGGCGCGGCTGCTGGCGATGACTTGGGATTTGTCATTCACATGGCTGGCATCCCACAGCCGATTGGCAATCGCCGGCGCGGGGCCTTCGGCTGGTTCAAGTACGACGGGGGCCGAGGCTTCGCCAACGCTGGTGGCCAACTCGTGAACCACGCCGTTCTCGACATTCAGCACACGACCCAACGGCCACGGTAGACCGGCGTGCAAACCAGGACCAAACACCGCCACCGGTTTGCCAAATCGCTCGTAGATACCCCGCCCCTGCAACGGTATTTCGTGAATGCCAGTGAGCGACCAGCCGACAATGGCAACCACTGCCAGCACCGGAAAAAACGCCCGGCGCATATAGGTGAACGCCCAGATTTGTCGCAGGTCGATACCGAAGCGGTTGTGCAATTCGTGCTGCAAGGCGAGCAGCGGCTGCGGTGGCCAGCGCAGCATGTCGGCGACAAAACTGCGGGCCAGCAATGCAGGCTCGAGTTGTTCACGCTGTGGGCTGAACAGCGACAACACCGCACGCAGCAGCAACTCGACCGCGACCAGGCCTGGCAACAAACCGATCAGCACCGCCAAACGCACCGGCCAGATCGACTCTTCGCTGGCAAACAACAGACACAACGCACCAAGCACCAGGCAAATAATCGCAACCCGAGTCAATTGCGCCAGTGCACCTGCTTCCGGCCATTGGGCGACGTTTTCCTGGGCCAGTTGTCGTTCAACCACCAGCAGACCGAACGCCAGCAGCAAGGCCAGCGCCGCGCCGACGCTGGCGGACAAACCCAGCGCGGCGGGCGGTAACGCGAGGTTCCAGAACTGACTGACACTGAACGCCGCCAACAGCGCCCAGGCGCCGAGCCAGAGTGTCGGTGCGCCGATCTGACCGAGCATTCGCACCGAGCGCTGACTGAATCGCTCCAGCAGTCGTTCATACCAACCTTCAGGTGCAACGGTGTCGTCAGCGACAATGACCACCGGCAGCGTCGGGTTCATGGCTTCTGCGCGCCACCGGGTTATCCACCCCGCTGATTGCAAACCCGCCACCAGCACCAGCAACGCGGCACTCTGGTTCACCAGCAAGGGCGCCCACAGCGACAGCGGCGCGAACAATCCGACAAATAATGCCAACACCAGCCCGGCCGCCGAAAGAGCACCAAGGCCGATGGCGAATTGTCGTAATCGCCGCCCCTGAAAAACCGCCTGCTGAAAGCGCGGCAGCCCTGCTACCTGCGCCCCATCGACTTCGAGATCGACTTGCATACCACCCCAGTGTTTATTCAATGCGGACATCACATTTCGTTACGATATAACGAAAACCATGAAATTTTCGTCGTAAATCGCAACATCTAAAGGCGCTGAACCTGTCGCTAAGCTGAAGCCTTGACCGAAACAGCCGGAAACGCACATATTACGTTCGTAATTTTTATCAAAGACTACCTTCAATCAGCCCGATCCCTTCACTTCAGGAGTACATCCATGAGCAGCTACGACGTCGTGATTCTGGGCGGTGGCCCCGGCGGCTATAACGCAGCGATCCGAGCCGGCCAGCTGGGTTTGAAAGCGGCGTGCGTCGAAGGTCGCGCCACCCTGGGCGGCACTTGCCTGAACGTCGGCTGCATGCCGTCCAAGGCGTTGTTGCACGCCTCCGAACTCTACGAGGCGGCCATGGGTTCGGAATTCGCCAACCTGGGCATCGAGGTCAAACCCACGCTCAACCTCGCTCAGATGATGAAACAAAAAGATGAAAGCGTGACCGGGCTGACCAAAGGCATCGAGTTTCTGTTTCGCAAAAACAAAGTCGACTGGATCAAGGGCTGGGGCCACATCGACGGGCCGGGCAAAGTCACGGTGACCGATAATGCAGGCAGCAAGACCGAGCTGAGTGCCAAAGACATCATCATCGCCACCGGCTCCGAGCCCACTCCCCTTCCAGGCGTCGACATCGACAACAAACGTATCCTTGACTCCACCGGCGCGCTGTCGCTGACCGAAGTGCCAAAACATCTGGTGGTGATCGGTGCCGGCGTCATCGGCCTGGAGCTGGGTTCTGTTTGGCGACGCCTGGGCGCTCAGGTCACGGTCGTCGAATTTCTCGACCGCATCTGTCCCGGTGTCGATGTTGAGGCCGGCAAAACCCTGCAGCGCTCGTTAAGTAAGCAAGGCATCAGCTTCAAGTTAAGTTCAAAAGTCACCAGCGCCGCGTCCTCGACTACCGGCGTTCAACTCAGCATTGAACCGGCGGCGGGTGGCACGCCTGAGTTGCTGGAGGCTGATTACGTGCTGGTGTCTATCGGTCGCCGGCCTTATACCCAGGGCCTTGGGCTGGAAAATGTCGGCCTCGCCACCGACAAACGCGGCATGCTCGCCAACCAGGGCCACCGTACCGAAGCGGCTGGCGTGTGGGTGATTGGCGACGTGACGTCCGGGCCGATGCTCGCCCACAAGGCCGAAGACGAAGCCATGGCCTGCATCGAACAGATCGTCGGCAAGGCAGGTGAGGTGAATTACGACCTGATTCCCAGCGTGATCTACACCAAACCGGAGCTGGCCAGCGTCGGCAAGACTGAGGAGCAACTCAAGGCCGAAGGTCGCGCGTACAAGGTCGGCAAATTCCCGTTTACCGCCAACAGCCGGGCCAAGATCAACCACGAGACCGAAGGCTTCGCCAAAGTGCTGGCCGATGAGCGCACCGACGAAATCCTCGGCGTCCACCTGGTGGGGCCCAGCGTCAGTGAAATGATTGGCGAGTATTGCGTGGCGATGGAATTCAGCGCCTCGGCTGAAGACATTGCATTGACTTGCCATCCGCATCCGACCCGGTCCGAGGCGTTGCGCCAGGCGGCGATGAATGTGGAGGGGATGGCGACGCAGATGTAGGCCTTAAAATTCTTGTTGTCGGGTCTGCCGCTATCGCGAGCAAGCTCGCTCCCACAGGTTCTTGGGTGGGCACGCGATTTGTACTACACCGCAAATCATTGTGGGAGCTTGCTCGCGATAGCGGCGACTCGGTCTAAAGCGGCAAATGTCCCAACGGCAACGCACCCGGCGTCTTCACCGTGTGAATCGCGAAGTTGCTGCGGATATCGCTCACACCCGGCAACTTCAACAGCCGCTCCGTGAGAAAACGGTCGTACCCGCGCAAATCCGGCACCACCACTTGCAGCAGAAAATCTGATTCTCCCGACACCAGAAACGCCGAAATCACTTCCGGTAACGCCGTTACGGCCACACGGAAAGCTTCAGCCTGTTCGTCGTTGTGGCGCTCCACCTTGACCCCGACAAACACGGTCAACCCAAGCCCCACCTCGTCGCGATCCAGATTGGCCTGATAACCCCGAATCACACCCGCCTCTTCCAGCATCCGCACCCGCCGCAAGCAAGGTGAGGCGGACAAGCCGATTTCTTCTGCCAATTGCACATTGCTCAGTCGACCGTCCCGTTGCAGGGCCGCGAGGATTTTGCGGTCGTAGGCATCCAGTTTCATGATTTGGCAGATCCTGATGGTTGGTACATCGTAAAGCAGCAGGTTATGCCAAATTCATTGGCTTTAGAAGCTGACTACGCAACCACCTGCCCTGCCCTTGCGGCCTAGACTGGCCCTACCAAATCGACATCGAAGGGGTGCAACGTGGAAGGACTCTGGCTGTTTTTCATGGCGCTGGCCGTGGTGTATTTGTTACCCGGGCCAGACATGATCCTGCTGCTGCAAACCGGCGCCCGTCAGGGGAAAGGGGCTGCGTTGGCCACCGCAGTAGGCCTGGGCATCGCTCGGGGTTGTCATGTGGCATTGGCCGCGTTGGGGCTGGCGGCGTTGTTCAAAGCCGCGCCGTGGACCTTCGATGTGGTGCGACTGGCCGGGGCCGCGTACCTGCTGTGGATTGGTATTCAGTGCCTGCGGACCACGATGCTGCCGAGCCTGAATGGCGAAGACGCCACGCCACAGAAAACACGCTGGTCGAATGCCATCCAGCGCGGCTTGCTCACCAATCTGCTCAATCCCAAAGCGCTGCTGTTCTGCTCGGTGCTGCTGCCACAGTTCATCAATCCACACGCCGGATCAGTCCTCACGCAATTCGCGATCCTGGGCATGGTGCTGGTCTGTGTCGGCTTTCTCTTCGACAGCGCTTATGCGCTGGTCGGCGCGGCGCTGGGCCGTTGGCTGCAACGCAGTCCTTCGGCCCAGCGGCTCCAGCAATGGCTGTTTGGCAGCCTGTTGATCGGCTTCGCGGTGCGGCTGACCTTTGTGCAACAGGCTTGAGCCTTACTGCCCCCGACGACGGCGGCGGTTGATCAACAGCAACGCCACCGCCG
This sequence comes from Pseudomonas sp. OV226, assembly GCF_003148705.1. Classification (NCBI taxonomy): domain Bacteria; kingdom Pseudomonadati; phylum Pseudomonadota; class Gammaproteobacteria; order Pseudomonadales; family Pseudomonadaceae; genus Pseudomonas; species Pseudomonas sp. OV226. The sequence goes on from NZ_QGGS01000013.1 coordinate 88,479, forward strand.
AGACAGCGACGACACCGCCGATTTGCAACGGCCACTTATAGGGCCGCAAAACCGAACGTGTCGCGTCAGTCACCTGGGTGACATAGCGTTTGCTGGCGTTTTCGAAGTCGGGATAAGGGCACTGGTGACCGAAATCCACCGCCCAATCCACGTAAGGCCCTTCTTTCACATAGCGTTGGTACAGAGCACGTTGCTCTTCAACGCTACTGTTCCAGCCCGCCGCCGCGCACAGCACCGCAGCGAAGGCCTGGCTGGTGTGAGGCAAATTATCGGCGGCGCGACTGGCCAATGCCGTGGCCACAAATCGATAGTGATAGCGCTCATCGGGTTTGGCGGCGCTGGCCTGTTGGCGCTGGACTTCACCTTCGGCCACCAACGGTCCGACCTTCAGCTCAGTGTTTTCGAGGCTGTAACTGCCTCCAAACGTGGCGTAGTCCGGGGCCATTTCATAACCAAGGATATCCATCCCCCATTCGCGCGCCGTCCAGGCGGCATTGAACAGGGCGGAGGCACGTTTGGTCGGCCACCACGCCGCATCAGCCAGCTGTCGTTGTTGCGCATACAGTCGGGCTTTTTTCTGTAGATCGGTATTGTCGAAGTACCCCAGCGCTTCGTCATAGCGCTCTTCGCGCAACAAACGCCGCCCCAACAGATTGCGCAATTGTGCCGCTACCGGCAACGGCACGTAGTTGTCGCGTTCCTGCTGGGTTAACGGTGGTGGCGCGGGCACTTGCGTGTCGACGTAATGCTTGAGTTCATCGACAGTCAGCACCCGTTCAGCAACCGTCGCGGCATCGAACCAATAGATACTTTGGCTGCGATAGAGCTGATCGAAGGCTTGCAGATAATCCCCGCGTTGCAGCGCAAGAATCGCACTTTCACCCTCGACCCGGCACTTGGGTTGAAGCGTTTCGTAATCGTAGTCTGGCGTGCGGCGCTCACCCCATGATTCATTCTGCGGGAACGCCTTAGCCGCCTTGGCATACGCGGTAGCCGCCGCGTTTTTATCGCCCTCGCGCAACGCCAGTTTCGCCCGCAGCCACCACGCCAGGCCACCGTCACCGGCGTGTTCAAGGAACGTCTTGGCGCTGGCGTAATCACCTTGTTGATAATTCATCGCGGCCAATCGATCCGCGTTATCCAGGCTGCCGCGCGTGCTGCTTTGCAGCAGTTTGATCAGCTTCAACTCGTTCGGCGGTTGATCACCAAATGACCAGCCCAGGCGACTGATCAACGACGCGGTAACCAGTTGTTGCACCGGTTTACCCTGAAGCAAGGTGCCCAGTTGATCGTCAGGCATTGCCAGCAGGTCCGCCATCAGTAACTTCAACGAGCTGTAACCCACCGCCGAACCGTGAAGATTTTGCGTGGCGTAGAGTTCGATGGCGCTGTTCCAGTCACCCATGGTTCGGGCCACGCGCGCTTCTTCGCCAAGGCTGGCGACCCCCAGCTCCAGCGGGTCGCTGAAACCGTCGATGCTCAACTGACGGGTCTGTTCGAACGCCTTTTTCGACGGTGCCAGCAGATCGGACGGAGCCCCTGCTTCGCTGCTCCCGGCAAACAGCGCCCGCCCCAGCGAATAGGCAGCCCAGGTGCTGCGCAAGGCGCGTTGGTCGGCCGGCAGCGCCAGCACTTTCTGGAAGTAATCGGCAGCCAATCCATGATCGCCCGCACTGAACGCCACAGCCCCCGCCAGATAAAGTTTGAGCTCGGCCGGCAGGCTCGCGCCTTGCTCTTCGACCTGCTGTGCATCCGTCAGGCTGCGCAGTTGTTTCACCAGCGCTTGCTGCTCCGGCGTCAGCCCGGCCTGCTCGGCCGAATCGCGCTGTTCTGCGTAGTCGGCCGCTTCCATGGGGTAGGGCGATTGCGCGACGTTCTTCAGCCCTGCAATAGCGTGCCCGAGACGATTGATCTCAAACTGAAAGTTACCTTCCGGCAGCTCCGCCAGCGACTGGCTTCGGTTGTCCAGCAAACGCATCGGGAAGTCCGGCCCGCAGGCCAGCGCCGTACCCAGCGGCAAGCTCAAGCTCAGGCAGAGCAGATGGCGGGGCCAGTTACGGGTAAACATTCGAACCTCCTTGATCAATTTTTGTGCAGCGCGCCCAACCGATGGCTCGCTGCCCACCGGCCGCTATCCGGCCGTCGCGCAGGCGGGTGAAGGTAAGCAGATCCGCGCTCTGATGCAACGCATAACCGGCCAGCGCATCGGCCCCCTCACACCCTTGAACGGCCAGGGTCACGCGTTCGGGCCAGGCGCTGTCGAGGTTGCCTTGGTTGCTGACGCTGATGTCATAGAGGGCGTCTTGCGCACTAAGTTTCACACTCAAGCGACTGTCGAGCGTGTCCCCGCGTGCCACAGCGCCAAGCGTCGTCAGGCTCCAGGCCCGACGGTCGCCCGCCAACGGCAGGCGAAACCAGATCAGGCCAGCCAGATGCGCGGGCGGATCGGCGCGCAAATCCGTGGCGAGTGTGCGCAGTTGCAGCGGATCAGCCAGCAGTTCCCGACGCTCGCCTCCCTGCTCCAAAGGAACCTCGCTTTCCACCACGGGTGCGCCACTGGCGCCGGGCAACAGCGCCACGCCATAGGCCGGCAGCGCCAGATAAAAAGGCTTGATGGTGATGCGACTCCAGCCCCTGGCCCACTTTCGTGCCTGGTCCGGATCGAACAGCCCAAGCCGTGGATCGCTCACGGCGTGCACTTGTAACACGCTGCTGTCGACGGCCGATAAAAGCGCCGGCAGCTCAGCGCTGTCCAGCCAGGCCGGTAACGCCGTGATGCTCAGGGGTAATGTCGCGGGTAAAACCGCACGAAGATGCGTCAGAAATTCTCGATAGGCCGGGAGCCGGGCCACGCCCGCATCGTGGTCAATCTCCACACCGGACAGCGTCAGCCCCTGGCCTTGCCAGTCGCCAAGCACTTGCTGGATTTGCGCCGTGACTTCGTCCTGATCCAGCGCCTTCAATTGACCGTCAAGGCGAATCACCGCAATCAGCGGCCGACCATCGCGCTTGAGCAGGTCCGGATCGATTCGCGCCCGACGCCAGCCGGCTTGAGGAAACGCCTGCAAGGCCAACACCCGAAGGGTCGAAAAATCCGCGCGACTGTCCTGCAGGGCGGCGTCATGGGCCGGCGTCCATTGCCGTTGCCAGACGTAGAGTTGTTGATCGAGCGGTGGCGCGTCTTGATGCTCGCAACCGTTGAGTAGCACCAACGCCGCCAGCAAGGCGATCAATCGAGTGAAAAACAATATGAGAAACCTTTGAGCCAAAGCGAACCTTTGTAGCAGCTGCCGAAGGCTGCGTTCGGCTGCGTAGCAGTCGTAAATCCTGAGTGTACGGTCTATCTGAAAAACCGAAGCGCCTGATTTTACGACTGCTTTGCAGCCGAACGCAGCCTCCGGCAGCTGCTACAGGGGCCTTTATGCTATCGGCTTACGGGCAATGATCACCTGACTTTTCGCCACGACTGCATCCAGTGCCTGCTTGATCTGTGCGCCGCGAGGCGAATTCAGAACGGCTTGCCAAGTGTCGGCCCAGTGGTTGAGCAGCGGATGGTCGGCATTGCTGAAATCGACCTTGGCCTCCCAGAACAGCAGCATCCACATCGACCAGTAAAAACCGTACTGGCTGTGGCTGAGCACTTCCAGGCCAGAATCGCTGACCATCGTCTTGAACTGTTCTTCGCTGATGATGCGAATGTGGTTGGGCTTCTGGAAATACTCCGGTGCGGCGATGTCCTTCTGCAGGTCTTCGGAGCTGGGGTGTGGAACGCTCAGCAAATACAGCGCGCCCGGCTTGCCGACACGCACCAGCTCAGCAAGGAACTGCGCCGGGTCGTCCACATGCTCGATGACCTCGGTGGACACCACGCGCGTGGCCGTCGCGTCGGCAATCGGCAGCGGGTTGCAGTCGGTGACGTGGCATTCGACATCCCGCGCCGGGGTGTCGCCGAGGCGCTGGCGGGTGGCTTCGACCTTGGCCGCGTCGATGTCGGCGATGATGATTTTCGCCCCGCGCATGCCGCAGAAATGCACGTTGCCACCGTCACCACAGCCCACGTCCAGCAACGTGTCTTCAGCGGTTACCGGGAAGCCGGTGAACAGCTCGCCGGTTTGCTGATTGAACCAGCCGCTGAGCATCGCGTCGTGCAGGCCGAGCATGTAAGGGTCGACCTTCTCGATCTTGTCCGCCACCGGCTGCGCGGGAGCGGGTGTGGCCGCCGTGAGTTTCTTCAAAAGGCTCAGCATGAGGTAGCTCCAGAGGATGGGACGGCGGTTCGGGCGGTGCCCAGGCGTTTGACCAGCGAGGCACCACGGTTGCGCATGGGCATTTCGATGTAGCGATAGTTGAGTTCGCTCAGCAGCACGATCAGGCCGCCAGCCATCAGCAACATCAGAATCGGATGGCCAGCCGGACTGGGCAGCCCGGCAGCCTGTAGACGAAAAATGAACTCACGAACCAGCAAGTAGGCCGGGATATGGATCAGGTAAATCCCGTAGGAACGGCTGCCGACCCACGTCATCAGGTTCTTGAACACGCTGCGCGGCAACAGGTAATCGCGGTTGTAAGAGGCGATCCAGACCAGCACCGCACACAACACTGCAATCGCGCCGATCCGATAATGGGTGAAGGTGAAGCGATCAGTGGCCATGAAGCTGAGCAGCAGCGACACCGCGATCAGTGCGGCAACACCCGCCCATGGACGACGCAAGAATGTTGGCTCCCAGCGCAGGTAGGAAGGTTGCGCACTCCACATCGCCAACAGCACGCCAAGGGCCAGTGCATCGGTGCGAACCACCATCAGAATCGGTGTGCGCAGGGTGAACAATTGCACCGCGACCAGCGCCAGCAAGGCCCACACCAGGTGCTTGCGGCAGACCAGAATCAACAGCGGAAACAGCAAGTAGAACTGCTCTTCCAGCGACAGGCTCCAATACACAAAACTGGTGCCATATTCATAGTGAAAGAAGCTGTCGGCGAAGCGAAAGTTGGCGTATTGCGCCACGCCCGCAAGCGTCGCCTGCAGGTTGGCGTGCAGCGTTCCAAACGCCCCGGAACGATTTAAAAAGAGACAGGCCAGCAGCATCAACGCCAGCCACAACCAGGCTGACGGCAGCAATCGAAAGGCGCGGCGCAGCCAGAAATTACGCGTCTGCTGCCAGTATTCCTGACGCGTGCTGCAACCTTGCAACGCCGGGATCAAACTGCGGGCGATAACAAACCCCGAGATCGCGAAAAACAGATCGACGCCCCACCAGGGTTGACCCAATGCGGTGAGGGTTTGCAGCAACGGCACCGAGGCGGTGAACAGGCTGTCTTGCAGGTGATGAAACAGCACGCCGAGCACCGCAATGCCGCGCAACAACTCGATGTCCATGATTCGCTTGTCATTGCTCATGCCGTCCTCCAGGACGTTGCATCGCTATCAATCGGCTTGCGTACGATGATCACCTCGGCGCGAATCATGCCCCGGGGGTTTCCACGGCACGGTTCTCCAACAAGCGCTCAAAAAATACGTTAAGCCATTGCTCGGCAGCGGTCTGGCTGCAAAACTTTTTGAGACTGGCCACTGCGTGCACGGACATCTGTTCATAGCGGTCGGGGCTACCCTTGGCCACGTCATAACTTAGTTGGTAAGCCCTGCACAACGACGCCCAATTGGTTATGTAACGCAAGGTCCGAAATGCCCTGCGCGGGTCATGAGGCCAAGCCGTAAGTTCAGCGGTAGTGTCAATCAGGAATGCATTATCAGCATCGAGATAATCGATCATCGCCGTGGTCCGTGGCGCCACCGCCGGTTTGCCACAAGACATGAACTCCATCAGCGGCAGGCACTGGCCTTCGCCGTAGGACGTGTTGACCACATAACTCGTGGCTTGCACCAACTTTTCATAGTCCGCGTCAGCCAGATAGCCGTAAATCAGTACGATCCGGCAGCGGTAAGACTGGTTTTTGTACAAGTGGTGAAGGATGTCATCCAACGCTTCTTCGGCATCGTGGTGCGTCAGTTTGAGCACCAGTGTCGCGTCGTCCACCTCACGAAACGTCACGCAAAAGGCACTGAGCATGTCTTCCCAATTCTTGCGCCCGTCACCGGGGTTGAAAACCGAGGTGTAAATCACGCCGTTAAGGACCAGTTCTTGTTCACTCGGCGGGGCCTTGAAATTAATACCCACACCTTCGCGCAATGCCACGGGTCCGAAGGCCCGCAAGTCGAGTTTACGGCTGTCTACCAGCAACCCCTTGAGCTTCAACCGCACCTGACTGGCCAAGGGCTGGCGTTGCAAGTGGGCGCCGCGCGCGGAAAACCGGTCCCACACCGGGGCAGGTACCGCAATGATCGGATAGTCGGCGCCCATCACCTCGCGCACCGCATCCACGGTGTAGCTGGAGTGTGTGATCGCCGCACCGCAGGCGCGCAACACAGTGCGCCAGTCATTGAGCGGGTTACTGTCAAAGGGTTCGTTGGGGATGGTGCTGAATTCCCACGCGAACACCGGTAGTGTCGGGCAGGTGAAATTGACCGGCGTGCGATGAGGCGGCGAGAACGACAGGAACACGCACCCTTCGCCACGGGACAAACATTCCAGGTACAAGGCATCGACTTCGGTCTGCGGATCTCTGACTTCCACCACTCGCCCCAGCCGCTCCAGCACGGGTCGATACTCCTTGAGCACGAAGTAATAGCTGTACTCAGAGCGGCCAAGGTTCTGGGCAATGGTGTGCTGGTTGGTTTCCGAATGAATGATGATCAGCATGAGGCGTTATCCGTCACGGTTGCTGTCGGCAAGGCCTGCGGCGCCAGCCCGAAAAAATCCGCCATGCGTTGCTGAACCGGAGCGAAAGCGCAGTATTCGTGCATGCGCTTGATAGCGGCGAGGGACATGCGCCGATACTCCAGCGGTTGTTCCTTGGCCAGGCGGTAGCTGTTTTCGTAAGCGGTTTTCAGCGAACCCCAATCCGGCCGGTGACGCAGGGTACGGTAGATGATGCGGGAGTCTTGCGGCCATATAGTCAGCTCTTCGCTGGACTTGACCACAAACGCCACGCGTTCATCGATGTAGTCCTCCATGGCGGTGTGATCCGGTGCGATCACCGGTTTACCGCAGGCCATGAACTCCATCAGCGGCAGGCACAACCCCTCGCAACGCGAGGCATTGACGTAGTAACTGGCGGCTTCATACAAGCGGGTGTATTGCGGGTCGTTCAGATAGCCGTGCATGACCACTACCCGACAGGCGAACGGCGAGAGTTGAGCGAGCAAGGTCATCAACTCGTCGTGGTAGGACGACAGATCGCTTTGGGTAATTTTCAGTACCAGCGTGGCGTCCGCCGTTTCGCGAAATGCCCAACAAAATGCGGTGATCAGTTGATGCCAGTTCTTGCGGCCATCACGCGGGTTGAACACGCTGACGTAAACGACACCGTCAACCTCGGTCTCGGCCAGCCCGGTGGTGTCCGGCCACGTTCGCGGCGCCGGCTCGGGCACTGCCATTGTGTGCGGGCCGGCGATGGCCGGCAACCAGCCGGCGAGTCGCGCATGTGCGGACTCTGACAGCAGGTCGTGAATACCTTCCCAATACCACTGGCTTAGAAAGTGGCTGCGACGCACCGGAGTCGGCAGCGCTTTGCCCATATCCCGACGCCAGAGGTGCAAGTAATGGCGGGCAATCACCAAGCGGCGCTTGAGTGTCAGCGGCGGTGGTTTCAACGCCTCCAACTCGGCCAGTTCCTCGGCGGTAGGCGGTACGGGAATCAGCGCATCGGCAGACAGCCCGAGGGTTCGGGTATCGAAGATGCAGCCCTTGATGTCCAGGGTCGAACCGGCGTTGATCGGTGCGCTGGTGTGGCGACTACGAATGCCGGCGAAGTTTTCCCACAATGGCGTTGGCAAAACCAGCACTGGAAAGTCTTCACCCATGGCCTGTCGAATCGCTCGGGCGGTATGGCTGGAGAGCGTGATCACCCGGCCCTGATGCGCCAGCATTTGCGTCCAGTCCTGGCGCGGGTCGTTGTCCCACTGCTCATCGGGAATCGAGTCGAACTCCCAGGCCACCACGCAGATTGTCGGACATTCCAGGTCGTTCGGGGTTTTCTGCGGCGGCATAAACGACAGGAACAGGCTGTCTTCGCCAGCGGCCAACAGTTGCCTGTAGAGGGGATCAACCTCGGCAGTGGAGGACACCACATGCACTCGCCCAAGACTTTCGAGCACAGGGCGATAGGCCTTGAGCACGAAGTAGTAACTGTATTCGGGACGACCAAGGCTCTGGCTGATGGAGCTATCGTTGACCGCTGAGTAAAGAATAAAGTTCATGGCATCTCACGATGAAGCCGCCATCCCGGCAGCCCCACTCTATGACGGTAAAGCCATGGATCGAGCCGGCGCTCGCCAGTCCTCGCCCATCGTCTTCTTACCCGTCTACGCTCTTGTTTTAATGGTCGGATTCGGGGAGTCTCGAAACAACTCATACCAACGCCGATTAATCGTGACGAGGGGCATTCTAAACACATCCATCGAGGATTCGTGAACCGCCCGGCGAGAATAAATCGAGCTAAGCGCACGAGAACTGACCGGTCACAGTTGGACCTGCTAAAATTGCCGATCAATTGCACAAATCGGCTACCAAACAAGCATCGCTGTCTCGCCTGTCTTTCGGCCCCGTCATCTAACCGGTCCGTCAGACATCTCTGTAAAACCTGTGAGGAATGGACGAAATGAAAGACCAAGGGGTCGCTATTTGAAAAAGCGTCTATTCGTTACGGGTCTCAGTGAGACCAACGGCCCCGAAGACCTGTGTTCGGAGAGGCCCGACCCGGTCATTCACCTGGCCAGCCAATCGTTTGATCCTGAAGTCTTCCGCGATCCGGCCCACACGCTCGACATTAACGTCCTTTGTTCAACCATTACCCTTCCCCCCTCAATTGCCCCGGAAAGCCCGTTATGACCCGTCTGCTGGTGGAGTGCACCCACGTATTCAAAAACCCCAAAGTCAATTCAGGCATTCAGCGGGTGGTGCGCAACGTCATCAATCAACTGCCGGAAAGTGCGGGCGGTGCCGAATGCATTCCTGTGGTGATGCTCAAGGGCAAACTCTATCGGGTACTGAAACTGGGTTCATTGAACACGCCGTTTTTCGAGAGCCTGATAACCTTCGGCGAGCGACTGGAACGACTGGCGCACCGTTTTTGGCAACTAAGCCAACGGCTTGAAAAGCGCTGTACATCGCGGTTTGCACGACGCGTGTTGTACGTGGCTTATCGACTGATAGCACTGGCCTGCTTCAGTGTGCCGCTGCGCCTGATCGACCAAGTCAATCAAACCCAACTGCCTAAACGTTGCACACCGCTGCAACACCAGCCAGGGGATCAACTGGTGCTGCTGGACTCGTCCTGGCACACCGATTTTTTCCCGTTTGCCGAACAGCTCAAACGGGAAGGCGTGGGCATCGTTTCGGTAATCTACGACCTGATTCCCGTGACACATCCACAGTTTTACGACACACGACTGGTGCAGGTGTTCAACGAGTGGTTCGACTGGATCACCAAAACCGCCGATGGCTATATGGCTATTTCCGCCACGGTACGCGATCAGGTGCGTGAGGAATTGCAGCGCCGCCTGGGCCCAGCCAAGGCCAGTGAATTGTGGTTCGACTATTTCCACCTCGGCTCCGAGCTGGACCTGAGCGAAGCCGCAGCTGCCGTCGAGCCGCGCCTGACGCGTATTTTCAATACGCAGGAACCGGTGTTTCTGATGGTCAGCACCATCGAACCGCGCAAAAACCACGACTACCTGCTGGACGCATTCGAGCTGGCTTGGGCCGCGGGTTCAAAAGCCCGGCTGTGTATCGCCGGTCGGATCGGCTGGAAATGCGACGCCCTGCTCGCCCGGGTACACAATCACCCACAGTTGAACCAACGCCTGTTCATGTTTAATGACCTGAGCGACACCAGCCTCGAACACGCTTACTCCAATGCCAGCTCTCTGGTGTTTCCATCCTGGATCGAAGGATTCGGCTTGCCTCTGGTGGAGGCCATGCAGCGCGGACTGCCGGCCATGGGTAGCGACATTCCGATCTTCCGCGAAATCGGCGGCGAGTTCATGGCGTATTTCGACCTGGCCGAGCCGCAAACGCTGGCCGACCTGGTCGCTCGCTTCGAAAGCAGCGGTCAGTTCCCGGCCACCCGCGACGTGGCGGATTGGCACTGGATCGGCTGGCGTGAAGCCAGTGCGCAATTGGCCGAACGCACCCTGCGCAATGTTGTAGACATGCCGCTAGTGCAGGTGAAACAACACGCGAATTACCCTTGATGCCCTAATTATTCGGGCACCGTCTGATTACTTATGTGGGGCCGGGGTCTAGAGGTTAAAGGTCCAGCACCACCGGCTGCGAACCCTGCGCCGGCACCGCACAACAAATCAGCACTTCTCCCGCATCGGGGATTTCTGCCGGCACCTGTGGATAAGTTACCTCACCGCTGATCAGGCGGGTTTTGCAGGTCCCACAGGAGCCGCCGCGGCAACTGAACTCCGGACGCAATCCACGGCTTTCCGCCAATTCCAGCAGGCTGCCGCTGTCGGGTTTCCAGCGCGCCTCTTTGGCCGAGCGCTCGAATACCACCGGCACTGATGTGGTGGCGACCGGAGGTTGTTCGATGACCACGGCATCCGGGTCGGGTATCCGGCGCAGTGTCGACGGGCCAAAGGTTTCGGCGTGAATCCTTGAATCACGAATGTCCATTTCCCGCAGGCTGTCGTACATCGCCTGGGTAAAACTGCCCGGGCCGCAGAGGACAAAATCCAGCTGATCGTAGTCTTCCACCTCAACGATGCTCGTGAGCAAATCGGCATCGATTCGCCCGGTCAGGTCGAAATCTTCACCCTCGCGGGCATCCGGCTCTGGCTGACTGAGCAGACGCAGCACTCGCACCGAGTCGCCGAGGCCGTCGAGCAAACGGCTCAGCTCCGGGCGAAACGGTTGATCGGCCAAGGTCCGCGAGCTTTGGAAGAACCACGTCGGGCGGATGCTTCGCGTACGCAGGCCTTGATAAACCACCTCGCGCACCATCGACAGCAGCGGCGTAATGCCCACGCCAGCGGCCAGCAACACCAGCGGCCGCCGCTCATGCGGCGCCACGGTGAAATGCCCTTGGGGGGCGCGGGCTTCCAGCATATCCCCGACCTTAATCTGATCATGCAGGTGTGATGACACCAACCCGTCACGTTTCACACTGATGCGGAAAAAATCATCCGACGGCGCACTCGACAAGCTATACGTGCGGATATGTACCTCACCGCCGATGTTGAACCGCAGCGGCAAATGCTGCCCGGCTTGAAACACCGGCAACCCGGCGCCATCGGCGGCCTGCAGGTAGATCGAGCGGATGTTTTGGCTTTCCGTCTCGATACGCACCACCTGCAGTGGGCGCCAGCGATCCCCCAAGGCCTGGGCTTGCAAACGCGCGTTGGCCTGCGCCCAGGTGCCGGTCAGCAGACTGGTGGGCGACACGCCGTCAAAGCGCCAGCGCAAGGCCAGCGCTGCAGGCCGACGTACTACGTGTTCGACTTCGAAGGTCCATAGTCGCTCGGCACCTTGGAAGGCATCGATCTGCGGTCCGTCGAGGATGATGTCGGTGCGCCCGCTGAGGTGCAGCAGGTCGCCTGTATTGAAATCGATGAACAACAGACCGGCGCGAGGATTGATCAGCAGATTGCCCAGCGTATTGAAATGCAGGTTGCCGGCGAAGTCCGGGATGGTCAGGCGATTACCGTCTACCTGTACGAAACCGGCCTGCCCGCCCCGGTGAGAAACATCCACCGAGCGCTGGCCATCGACGTCCACGTAGCTGGCGACAAAGAACGTGTCCGCGTCGACGATCATGGTTCTGGCCGCGTCATCCAGCTCATTCAAGTGCTGCGCAACGCGGCTTGAGGGATCCGCCAATGGCACCGAGCGAAACTGGCGCAACTGAATGTACTGCGGGCAGTTGCCGAAGGATTGTTCCACCGTCACCCCGAATCCGCTGGCCGTTACAGCGCCCACTCGACCATTGAGGCGGTTGCGACGCCGGGTGTGCAACTCGATACCGAGCAGCCCGATGGCGGCACCGTCTTGCAATTGAGCAGGGTCATCGGCGCCCGGCAAACGGTCGAACTGCAACAGTGCGGGGTCGGGGGAATGTGCAAAGCCTGGAGGCCCTTCAAGAATGCTCGCCCAGGGATTGCCCTCGGCATCGACGGCGCCGTACAGCATGAACGGCAGTTGCTGATAGAACGTGCGGTGCTGATCCGGCATTTGACTGCGAATCACCCGCCGACCGAACGCCTCCATTCGCTCGGCAACCCCAACATGAGCCTGCAACTGTTTTTCGCCGGCGTGCCAAGGTGAATGTTCCATAACGGTTTCTCCCCTGCGCCTATCGCGCACAGTGAACGGCCCGAGCGGGTCGGGCCGTGAGCATCAGGCGGTTTTTTGCAAACCGGCCACCGTGCGCGGCATGCCGACAAACCCCGGCAAGGCTTCAATACGCGCCAGCCAGGCGCGGATGTTGGCGTAGTCGTCCAGCGAGACATTGCCTTCCGGCGCATGGGCGATGTAACTGTAGGCGGCGACATCGGCGATGGTCGGCTCACTGCCGGCCAGGTAGGGCGTCGACGCCAACTCGTGGTCGATTACCTTGAGCACGGTGTGGGAATAAGCGATCACCTCTTGCGCGTTGTATGGCGCGCCAAACACCGTGATCAATCGTGCTCTGGCCACACCAAAGGCAATCGGCCCGGCGGCCGCCGACAGCCAGCGCTGAACCTTCGCCGCGCCGACCGGATCGGTGGGCAGCCAGCGACCATTGCCATATTTATGTGCCAGATAGACCAGGATGGCGTTCGAATCGGCCAGCACCACACCTTGATCATCGATGACCGGCACCTGACCAAAAGCGTTGAGCGCCAGGTAATCCGCTTGCTTGTGCGCGCCCTTGGCCAAATCGACAAAGATCAGCTCGGTCGGCAGGTGCAGCAAGGACAACATCAGCTCCACGCGATGAGCATGGCCGGAACGAGGGAAGTTGTAGAGTTTGATCGCTTGCATGGTCGACTCCGCTGGGTGGTGGTGCTGTTCAGGGAAAGATCAGCACCGATGGCCGCTATTTTCCACCTACAACCAAAACAACAGAATAACCAGCAAACGCAATCCATTATTTCAACCAACGCAACAATCCTTTAGCCGCTCAGCGCCGGATGTTCGCGCAGCGCCTTCACCGTAAAGTCCACAAAACTACGGACCCGCACCGGAGCCTTGCGTCCCCCTTGGTAGACCACATGAATGGGCAGTGCCGGCAGTTCGAAGTCGGTCAGCACGATTTCCAGCTCACCGGCCGCCACCTTGCCCGCCACTTGATAAGACAGGACCCGGGTGTATCCCAGGCCCAGGCAGGCCGCCGTGATCGCCGCTTGATTGGCGGTGACCACAAGGCGCGGTTCCGGACGAACGTTCAGCGGCTCGCCCGCGTCAAGAAATGGCCAGGTCCTGAGCTGCCCGATCGACGAGGTCGCAATGATGGGTGCGCCATTGAGCTCATCTGGGTGACGTGGCCTGCCACGGGCAGCCAAAAACGCCGGGGACGCGCAGATCACCCGCCGTACTTCGCCCACGCGAATCGCGTGTTGATTGCTGTCAGGCAGCTCACCGATACGCACCGCGACATCAATGCCCTCTTCGACCATGCTCACCACCCGGTCGAGCAGCAAGGCATTGATGCCGACTTCTGGAAATTGAGTGAGATAACCGACCATGACCGGTGTGACGAACAACTCACCAAACAACACCGGCGCCGTGATTGTCAGTTGACCACGCGGCTGGGCGTGACTGCCGGCTGCCGAATCCTCCGCTTCCTGCACCTCGGCCAGAATTCTCCGACAATCCTCCAGGTAACGCTGCCCGGCCTCGCTCAAGTGCACGCTGCGGGTGGTGCGTGTCAGCAACAAGGTGCCAATGCGCTTCTCCAGCGCCGCCACCGCTCGGGTGACGCTGGCCGCCGACAGGCCCAGACGTCGCGCCGCCGCCGAGAACCCCTGCTCTTGGGCAACCGCGGCGAAGACCTGCATTTCCTGGAATCGGTCCATCGGGCATGCCCTTTATCCGAATAAAAATCAGCTGACGAGACTTCGCTCATCGACAGCCTGTACTAGACATTTTCACCCGAACACGCGTCCAGTTTTTTTTCAAAAAAAAGGGAGGGCATCCATTGCCCTCCCTTCATTTTTCACGCTTGTTGCGGCATTACTGACCAGTTCCTCAAGTGGCCAGAATGAAGTCGTTAGCAGTGACGGTTGTTGCGTCGGCCACACCGACCAGGCGGATGGAGTCAGCTCCTGCGAAGCTGAGCAGGGTATCCGCACCGACGTCGGAGATGGTGACGCTGGCGGCAAAGTTCACCGCCGTGATGTTCAACGCGGTGATATCGAGCCGGTCCTGGCCTCCTCCATTCGGGTTGGCATCGAAGCCGGTAATCTGATCGGTCCCGAAGCCTGCTGCGAACATGAAGACATCGTTGCCACCGCTGGCAACCATCAAGTCGTTGCCAGCACCACCAGTGACCGTATCGTTACCATTGCCGCCATCGATAAAGTCATTGCCGATGCCGCCCAACAAGGTGTCGTTATCGCCACCACCGAGCAAGGTGTCGTTGCCATCGCCTCCCTGGAGCAGATCGATGCCGTTACCGCCATCCAGGCTGTCATTACCCAGCCCGCCGAGCAGCGTGTCGTTGCCTGTCCCGCCATTCAATGCATCGTCCCCGTCTCCGCCGTCGAGGCTGTCATCGCCCGTTCCGCCGTTCAGGGTATCGGTGCCAAGGCCACCCAACAGTTGGTCGTTACCGGCATCGCCATTGAGCGTGTCGTTACCGCCGTTGCCGATGAGGATGTCGTTGCCGCCACCACCACTGAGGTTGTCATTGCCTCCCCCTGAGGTGATGGTGTTGTTCAACCCGTTGCCGTTGCCGACGAAGTTACCGGCTCCGGTGTAGGTCAGGTTCTCGACGTTACCATCCAGGGTGTAGTTGCCCAGCGACGTTTGCACGCTATCCACACCGCCACCCGCCACCTCGACCACCACATCCCCGGCGGCATCGACGACGTACGTATCGTTGCCGGCTAACCCCACCATCCGGTCACCACCTGCACCGCCATTGAGGACGTCGTTACCGACCCCGCCAGTGAGGGTGTTGGCCAGCGCGTTACCGGTACCGGTGAAGTTAGCGACACCGGTATAGGTCAGGTTCTCGACGTTGGCACCGAGCAGGTAGGTCGTCAGGCTGGTTTGCACCAGATCGGTACCGCCATTCAGCGCCTCGATTACGGTGTCACCGACGTTGTCGACCACAAAGGTGTCGTTGCCGGAGCCGCCGTTCATGACATCCGCGCCGAGCCCACCGTTGAGGGTGTCGGTTCCGTCCTCGCCATTGAGGATGTCGTCATCGTTTCCGCCGTTGAGCGTGTCGTTGCCGGTGCCGCCAAACAACTGGTCATTACCGGCCAGGCCATTCAACGTATCGTTGCCGCCCAGACCAAACAGCACATCGTTACCCGCGCCACCGGTGAGGGTGTTCGCCCCAGGGGTGCCTTGCAGCACCACGCCAGCCGGTACCGTAACCGCTGCGGTTGCCGCAGAGGTCACCGTTTCCAATGCGCCGAAGCCATCGGTGTAGGTCACGATCACCCGCAGTTGCAGGTTGCCCTGCGCCACGCCAGGGGTGAAGGTCGCAGCGGTCGCGCCGTTGATGTTAGTGAAGGAAGCACCGACACCTTGCTGCCATTGGAAGCTGAAGGTGCCCAGCCCATCCGCATCGGCAATCCCGCCAGTCAGCGCGGTCAACACCTGTCCTTGATCCGGTGTCGTATCGCTGATCAGCAACGCGCCTGTCGGTGCATCGTTGACGTTAGCCACCGGGTCCGAAGGATCGGACGCAATGCTTTCGTGCACACCGAAGTTATCCACGTAACTGACCACCACGCGCACCTGATCGTCGACCTGATCCTGAGTCAGCGTGAACGTGCTACCGGTGGCTCCGACGATGTCGACGAAGCTGACCCCGTTGGTCGCCTGCCACTGGTAGGTGAACTGCGGATTGCTGAGGCCATCGGCATCGACGATGGTCGACGCGTCAGCGGTCAACACCTGGTTCTGCACCAGAAGCCCGTTAACGGTCGGCCCTGTGGTCGGTGCGCTGTTCGCCGACGAGTCGACGATTTCCAGCGTGCCCTTGGCATCCTGATACACCGCCCGAACGCGGATGTTCAGGCCCGCCACATCATCCGCCACCCGGTAGGTGGTGCCGATCGCCCGCGATACTTCGCCGGCGGCGACAAAGGTGATGTCTTCATAGACGCCCGAGCCAGGAAGGTTTTCAACCTGCCAGTAGTAGGCAACCGCACCGTTAACCGCACCGGTCGGATTGCCAACACTCGTGTTGTCCGCGTCGTGTACCGCCAGATTGCTCACGCGCAGCAGCTGACCGGCGACAGGCGTATCGTCACGCACACCGGTGAGATCATCGAGGATCGCCAGGTGACCTGATGGGTCGCTGTTGACGGCAGTGCCAACGCCGGACGCCTGCGAAACATCAGAGAACTGCAGACGCTCGATGCCCGTCAGCCGATCGACGCCATCTCGCCCCACCACCGAGTCGGTCACAATGACAGTGTCGCCATCGACAACGACGCTGTAGTCCGTCGAAACACCGGAGAACACAGCGGTGTCGAAGCTGTTATCGCCGGCCAGGATCTCCCGCACGATGACCAGTTGGCCTGGGTTGTAAGTACCGTTCAACATGAACGGCACCATGGGCTCCATGCTGTTGAACGAGGCGATTTCCGGGCCAGTGCCATCAGCGTTCTGCCGCACGCTGATGCGTACGTTCAGCCACTTGTCACCGTCGAGGATGTCGTCACCACCGCGACCTTCGAGGAGGTCGCTGCCGCTGCCACCGAGGATGATGTTGCCACCGTCGTAGAACGTCGCTCCGGCTGCCAGCAGATCGGACAGGCCGTTGATCAGGCTGATGTTGGTCAGCACGCTGCCGGTTGCACCCGCGGTAGGCAGCGAAGTTGCATCTTCGTTATCACCACGCAGGAAGTCGCCGTGCGAGGAACCCGACAGACCTTCCATGATGTCGAAACGCACGAGCGCCGAGGCACCCGAACCCGGTACTGGCGGTACATCGAAAAAGCGGTCGCTGTAATCGATGGTCACGCCTTGTGCCAGATCCTTGAAGGTCGCCCAGTCATAGCCGGAGCCGCCGATATAGCGGTCACCCATGCCGAGACTGCCGACCATGATGTCGTCGCCGCCTTCGCCGTTGAACTTATCGTTCTCGTTACCGCCGATGAAGACATCGTGGCCGATCACCGGGTCGTTGCCGAGCGGGTCGAAGTTGTCGCCAGGCGCACCGTCAGATGTGCCCTTCTCGATCCAGTCGTCGCCTTCGTTACCCATGTCCTGTTCGTTGGCTTTGCTGCCCAGGATGAAGTCATTGCCCTGGCCACCAATGGCTTCGGAGGCGTCCTCACCGGTCACGATGAAGTCGTTGCCGAAGCCGCCAATGATCAGGTTGATGCCGTTGCCTCCGTGCAGCACGTCGTTGCCGTCGCCACCCTGGATATTATCGTCGCCGCCAACGTCCGTGATGATGTCGTCGCCGGCGCCACCCCGCAGTTGGTCGTTGCCGTTGCCACCCTCGATGCGATCGTTGCCGGCATCACCCCAGACCGTGTCATCGCCACCCCCCGAGACGAGAATGTCTGCGCCGTTGGTGCCGCCCATCACGACGTGCTCATCACCCGAGTACCGGATGTAGTTGGCGTCAGGACCCGCCGTCAGCGGATTGTCGCGGAACACCACCTGCTGGTTGTTGTCGCTGAGCGGATCGGCGTTGCCCAGGCCATCGTTGTACTGCTTGGACTGGTCTACTTCCAGATAGAACGCAGGATCCGAGAACACCAGGCCTGGCAAGTGCGTGGCCGAGGTGTTGGCCATGATCAGCTTGGCGAACGAGTTGCTTTCAAGTTCCGCATTCATCGACAGGCCAGAGGTGCGTTCCAGGTAATAGAAGCGGTCGCCGTCCTGCAGTTTCTCCAGCTGGTTCTCGAACACGAAGTTGAAGGTCGTGCCGAGCATGCCGCCGAATGGGGTTTTCTCTTCGGCCAGGCCACCGATCCAGAGGTCGATGGCATCGACGCCCGTGATCGTCACACCCTTCAGATCATCAGCAGTGCCCAGCACGCCATCCTTGCCGGCCAGCGTTATGTTGGCCCAGGTACCGCTGCCGTTGAGGAAGTCCAGGCGGTCAGCCGGCGCACCCGCACCACCGAACACCAGCGCCATGGCTGCAGCTCGTTTGTCTAGCAGCGTGAGCGCCGACGTGATCGTGTCATGCGTGCCATAGGCTGCGATGAAGTTGATCAACGACTCCGGATGTTTGAGGTGCTGCACCAGATCGACCCAGCTGTTGTACGGCTTGAGTTGGGTATCACCGGTTTGGCTGTAGATGTCGCGGCGGATCGCGTTGAGCGAGGGAATCCCCACATCGCGGCCACGGGCGATGTTGATCGCCGGCAGGTCGAGCGGCAAACCGAGCAGGTTATTGCGCAGCGCCTCGGTGACGAACTCGTCGATTTCGTTACCGGCCTGGCGAGTCACCCCGCGGATGATCGCGCTGGTCGCATCCTCAGGCGTCACACCACTGGCGGCATACGCCAACGGGTTGAGGAACGCCGCGATCAAGCCCAGTTGCTGATTGGGATCAGCACTGTTCGGATCGCCCACCACGTTGAAATTGACGTCGAAGCGATCGACGGTCTCGGTCAGCATCGAGTGCCCAAACCGGTACACGGTGTGGGCGAACTCGGCGACGATCGAAGCATCGAGGTCGACGTCATAGACTTGGGTCGGTGCAAAGAACAGGTCGACCCGAGGCTGGATGGTCCGCGCAAATTCCTCGAACACCAAGTGTTGATACTGCATCTCGGTGCCGAACTTGGCCGCCTGGAACAAGCGCTCGCCATTCCACACCAGCGCATCGATCTCAGCCTGGTTGACTGGCAATGCACTCACCGGAGTGAGCAGCCACTCGTTGAGGAAGGCCACGTCATTGGAATCGAGCACCGTATCCTTGGTCTGCGCGACCAGCCGATTGTGCTCGGCGTGGAAGATCGCATGCACCGCGGTCAGGCCGATGTTTTCGTTGACCCGGCCGTCGCCAGCGATGTAGTGAGCGTCGAGCAGTTCGTTGTCATAGGTCAGGTTGTTGCCGCCTGGGCCAGTTGGCTGCGAATTGCCGACATCAGTGTCAGTATCCGCCTGCAGAACCCCGCCGACGATTACCGGCACGGCATTGTTGTTGATGTCGACGAGGAACTGGTGACCGGTACGCACTGCGTTGGTCAGGCTGATCGGGGCATTCGGATTGCCTTCGACCAGGACGTCATCCGCCGTGCCGCCAATACCATCAAGCCCTTTCATCACGACCATCGGGAAGCCGTTCGGCCCCTTGATGAAATTGCCATAGGCGTCGGTCGCCAATAGCGGGGCGTTATCGACGTCGGCATCGGTCAGGTGGATACCCAGGATGTCGTTGGCTTGCGCCTTGACCACTTTCCAGGTCGCCATGCCACCGATTTCGGTGTCATCTCCGCCGCCATACTTGCCATCCACCCCCAGGTCAATGTTAGTGATCAGCCTACCGGTCGCTATGGGGCCGTCGTCGGTCATTACATAACCGCGCAGGAACACCTGATGCGAGGGGTGCGAGCTGTAGGTCTGGTTTTGGTCCACGAATGGCGTCGTGGTGTTGGTTTGCTCATGGATGTCGTCTGCCGTGCCGAGAACGCCATCCGCCCCTGGCAGGTTGGTCGCGCGGCTCAACACCATGAAGTTAGTGTTGCCGCCTGGCACATACAGCGGATCATCCGGTTTCAACGGGATGAAGACCGTGCCCGAACCGCCCTTGGTCACGAGATCGAGACCATGATCGAAGAACTGCCCGAAGAAGGTCATCCAGGCGTTGAACGGCGCAGACAGCCCCGCATCCGCCGCGGTGTTCTCGAACAGGTACACATCATGGTCGTCGCCCGTACCGAACTGACCATCCAGGCCAGGGCTGGCGACTATCCGTACGCCATCCTTGAGCACATCGTCATTACCAGCCAGGCCGAAGTTGAGCACTCCGTCCACACCCGGGTCGTAAGCCGTGGCATAGGCCGCCGGGTTGTTCGCCGTCTGGTCAACGATCAGATTACTGATGGTACGAGGCTGCGAGTCAATCACAAGGCCGCCGTTGCTCGCATACGTCGTTCCCAATTCCGCTGGATTGAAGACCGGATCGGTCAAGCGCGGAAAGATGTTATCGGCAGCACCAAACTCGGTGTGGTTGTTGCCGTTGAGGTTCATCAGGTTGTTGTTCGACCCATCGACCGAACGCAGGCCCAACGGCGCGCGGATGTTCGGGATCAGCGAGAGGATGTCCTGCCCGTTCGCGTCTGCCTCGGCAATCTTGATCTGATCAAGGATGAAGTTGAGGTCGGAGCGAACCATGTGCAGGCCTTCGCCACCCGCCGTGGCATCGACGACAGGCACCTGCGCCGTTGGCACAACCGGCGCACCGGGAGCCACCACAGTAGTCGGCGCCGAGAACACTATTTCGGTCGTGCCATGACCATCCTGGTAGATCGCCTTGACCCGCAACGACAACCCGACGAGGTCAGGAGAGACCTTGAACGCGGTGCCGTCGGCACTCTGGAACGCCAGGTCGCCGGCCGGCAACAGGATGATGTCCTCGAATACACCGCTGCCTGGACTGGCTTCGAACTGCCAGTAGTAGGACACCGAGGTGTTGTTGAGAGTACCCAGCGGATTACCCGGCGCGATGTTGTTGCCATCGCGCACCAGGGCCGAGCTGACCGTCAGCGTGTCGCCCACCGTGATCGCTCCGCCGTTTCCATCCGTGACGGTCGGACTGCCCGTCGGCTGTAGATTCAGCCCAGGCACCAGCACTCGCTGGCTATCGGAGAACTGCAGGCGTTCGATATGCAACAGCGTATCGGTGCCGTCGCGACCGGCGACGGTATCGGTCACCGTCCAGACATCATCCGCCAGATTGGCCGTGCCGCGCGTGTCTTGAACCACCGTATATTCGGACTGAACCCCGGAGTAAATGGCAGTGTCGAAGGCCGCCCCGCCCGTCGAGGTACCGGGCAGGATTTCCCGCACGGCCTTGAGCTGACCCGGGTTATAGGTGCCATCCAGCATGAACGGGATCATATCGACCATGCTGTCGAAGGTGGCAATCTCTGGGCCGGTATGGTTGACGTCGCCGGGAGCATAAACGGCAATTCTGACGTTGATCCATTTGTCGCCGTCGATCAGATCATCGCCACCGCGGCCCTCGATCAAGTCACTGCCATTGCCACCGAGGATGATGTTGCCGGTGGCAAAGCCTGTGGTTGGCAAACCGGCATCGGCCAGGAACTGGTCCAGTCCTCGGATCAACGCCACATTGGTCAGCGCACTGCCCGTGGCGCCGCCGTGGTTGACGATGGTGACCGCATCCACATCATCGCCTTTGAGCACATCGCCAAATTGCGAACCGGACAAGCCTTCGACCTCGGCAAAACGGTCGAGAATCGAGGCCGGCGAGGCGCCGACCGGGTTGAACACCCCGGCGTTCTGGTTTGGCGCGTTGCCATGTGGCTGCGCCAGCGCGGCCAGGCTCAGGTCAACGGTCACGCCGACCTTGTCATTTTTGTAGGTCACCCAGTCGAAGCCGGACATGCCGTCCATCTTGTCCTGGGCATCGCTGCCGACAAAGATGTCATCGCCACCCTCGCCGATCATTTCGTCGAAGCCACCGCCACCGACAAAGATGTCGTTGCCGATCACATCGTCAGTGAGCAACGGCGCGAAGTTATCGCCAGGCGCACCGTCCTGGGCGCCCTTCTCGATCCAGTCATCCCCTTCGTTGCCGGTAGGTGGCAGGTTGGTCTTGGCGCCGAGGATGAAGTCGTCACCCCGACCGCCGAAGGTCGTGGTGATGTCTTCGGTGGTAACGATAAAGTCCTGCCCATCGCCCCCCAGGATCAGGTTGCCTGCAGCCAGCATGCTACCGGCCACGATCACGTCGTTACCGGCATTACCTTCCAGACGGTTGTCGCCGAACGAGTCGGTGATGATGTCATCGCCCGCGCCGCCGAGTACCGCATCGTTGCCGGCGCCACCTTCGAGGCGGTCGTTGCCTCCATCGCCGTAAAGGGTGTCATCGCCGTCACCGGAGATGATGATGTCATTGCTGGCCGTGCCGCCCAGGACGACATGGTCTTCACCGGTGTATTGCAGATAGTTACTGTCCGCCCCCGGGGTGTTGGGGTTGTCGCGGATCACCAGCGGCACGACTTCCACGCCGTTGATCATGATGCCGCCCGTCGGATCTGCTTTGCCGTCCACGCCAAGGTTCGTGAACTGATTGGCCTGATTCACTTCGAGAGTGAATGTAGGCGTCAGGAACACGGTGTTCGACAGGTGGGTGACATCGGAGTTGAGCATGATCAGCTTGGCAAAGGAGTTGTTCTCCAACTCGGTGCCGAAGTTCAGGCCCGCGGTACGCGACAGGTAGTAGAAGCGGTCGCCGTTCTGCAACGCCTCCAGCTGGGTTTCAAACACGAAGTTGAACGTCGAACCGAGCATGCCGCCGAACGGCATTTTCTGCTCGGCGAGGCCTCCGACCCAGAAGTCGACATCGTCCAGGCCCGTGATCGTCACACCCGTCACGTCGTCGGCAGTGCCCAACTGCCCGTCCGCGCCGGCCAGCGTCATGTTGGCATAGGCACCGGTGCTGTTCAGGAAGTCCAGGCGGTCAGCCGGCGAGCCCGCGCCGCCGAATACCAGCGCCAGGGCTGCAGCGCGTTTGTCTGCCAACGAGGTCACCGACGTAATCGTGGCATGCGTGCCAAAGGCCGCAATGAAGTTGACCAACGACTCGGGGTGTTTGAGGTGGTCGGCAAAGTCAGCCCAACTGATGTAAGGCTTGAGTTGGCTGTCGCCGGTTGAGTGGTACATCTCACGGCGTGCTTCATTCAACGTGGGGATGCCCGTGTCGCGACCACGGGCCAGGTTCAGGGCCGGCAAATCGAGCGGCAGGCCGAGCAGATTGTTGCGCAAGGCTTCGGTGACGAACTCGTCGATCTCATTACCGAGCTGACGGGTCACACCGCGAATAATCGCTCCTGCCGCTTCGTCCGCCGTCGCCCCGCTACCGGCGAACGCCAGCGGGTTGAGGAAGGCCGCGATCAGACCGAGTTGTGCGTCCGGGTTGTTCGGGTCAGTGAGGAGCGGATTGAACTCGGGGTCGAAACGATCGACAGTCTCGGTCAACATCGAGTGACCGAAGCGGTACACCACGTGGGCGAACTCGGCGAGGATGGCCGGGTTGATCGAGGTGTCATACCCGTTGGGCGCAAGGAATCCGTCGATCTGCGGCTGAACGGTCCGCGCGAACTCCTCGAACACCAGGTGCTGGTACTGCATCTCGGTGCCGAACTTGGCGGCCTGGAACAGGCGTTCGCCGTCCCACACCAACGCCGCGATTTCGGCGGGTGTGGTGGGTATCGCGGCCACGTCGTCCACCAGCCACTCATTGAGGAAGGCCAGATCGCCAGCAGCCAGAAGGGTGTCCTTGGTTTGCTGGACCAGGCGGTTGTGCTCGGAGTGGAACACATGGTGCACGGTGGTCAGGCCGATGTTCTCGTTTACCCGGCCGTCGCCGGCAATGTAGTGGGCGTCGAGCAACTCGTTGTCATAGGTCAGGTTGTTGCCGGCTCCATCAGCCGGCTGCGCATTACCGACAAGCGCATCAGCATCCGCCTGCAGAACCCCGCCGACGACGACCGGTGCAGCATTGTGGGCGATGTCGTCGAGGAAGCCATGCCCGGCGCTCACGGCGTTGGCCAGGCTGATCGGAGCATCCCGGTTGCCTTCGACCAGGATGTCATCCGCCGTGCCGCCAATACCATCAAGCCCTTTCATCACCACCTGGGGCATGCCGCTCGGTCCCCGGATGAAGTTGCCATAGGCATCGGTGGCCAGCAGCGGCACGTTGTGCACATCGGCGTCGGTCAGGTTGATGCCGAGAATGTCACGGGCCTGGGCCTTGACCACGGCCCAGGTCGCCATGCCGCCATTGGTGCCGTCGCCATCATCGGCCGTGCCGAATTTGCCATCGCCGCCAAGATCGCGGTTGGTAATCAAGCGCCCCGTTGCAATCGGGTCACCTGCCGCGTTGATGACGTACTCGCGCAGGAACACCTGATGCGAGGGGTGCGAGCTGTAAGTCTGGCTTTGGTCCACGAACGGCGAGGTGGTGTTGGGCTGGCCATCATCGGCAGTGCCGAGTATTCCGTCCGCGCCGGGGGTATGCACTGCTCGTGGCAGCACCATGAAGTTGGTCGGGCCGCCCGGTACGTACAATGGATCGTCCGGTTGCAGCGGAATAAACACAACGTCGGTACTGCTCTTGGTGACCAGGTCCAGGCCGTGGTCGAAGAACTGGCCGAAAAAGGTCATCCACGCGTTGAAGCCAGCGGTCAAACCGACGTCCGGTGATTCATTGGGAATGAAGAACACTTCTTTGTCGTCAGCCGTGCCAAACACACCATCCAGACCGGGGCTGATTACCGGGGCTGCACCGCCGTTCGCCGCCACCGCGGCCGGGTTGTTGGCGGTCTGGTCGACGATCAGGTTACTGATGATCCGAGGCTGCGGATCGACCACATTCCCTGACGCGGCGTATGCCGCTCGATACTGGGCATCAAGCAGGCGCAGGAACGAATTGTCCGCCGCGCCAAACTCGCTTTGCCCGGCAACCAGATTGTTGTAGCTGCCATCGACGGTTCGCAGGCCAAAGGGCACCTGACTATTGGGGAGCAAATCACTGAGGCTGGCACCACTGGAATGCGCTTCTGCAATAAATATTTGCTTGAGGATGAATTCCAGGTCCGCCTTGTTGAAATTGGCCATTTCGGTTGTCCTCGCTGTATCTGGGGGGAGAGCACGGGACGATAGAAATCCTCCCACGCCCAGTCAGGTGCTGGCTAACGCGGTTTGTTGGTGCATTTTTTTGGCGAGAGCAGGCGCGGGAAAGGCAAAGCCGTTCCCCGGGTGCGCACCTGGAATTCGCGAATTGAATGGCTCGCTGAGCGATCAGGCAAAGCGAATCCAGACCCTAGTTAGGCGGGCCATGGAAACGGGACGTAAAGGCAAACTTGCTAAACAGCCCCTTCACTCTGCAAAGGATCGAAATGATCGACATGTTCTGCTCCTCAGGAAAATCACCGCGCTTCGCGTTGCCAAAGTGATGGCAAATTTCTGGCGGGTGATCCCCCACAAGTAAGACTAAAGTTCCATAGCAAATGAATGTCAATTTTGTGTCGTTAAAACAGACGATCGGTGTCAGCGCGTCTAACTAGCTGTTTTCAATGGATATATAGATAGTCAGACTCAGCTATAGAGCGAAATGATATTTCAGAGTGTTTCACCGCGACCTACGCTCCTGCATAGGAGAGCAACGCAGAGTTTTCGGATGACTCGCCGCCTATAGAGCGACCAGCCTGCGTCGACTAGCTACCTCCAGAACGACATCTACTGCTAGCTGGTGCGCCGCAAGGGCTATCGGCTTTTCGACGAGGGGTGACCCCAATGCAAAAGCAATCGAGCACCCGCTCCGAAATCGCCGACACACTCTTTCGCCTGCGCCGCAGTTTTTACTTGCTGGCAGGGTTCAGCGGCGTCATCAACGTCATGATGTTGACTCCCGCCGTGTACATGCTGCAGGTCTATGATCGGGCCCTGGTCAGTCGCAACGTCACGACGCTGACCATGCTGACCTTTCTGGTGATAGGCCTGTTCTTGCTGATGTCCTCGCTGGAAATGGTCCGCACCCGCATGCTGATCCGGGTCGGCAACTGCCTCGACATGGACCTCAACCGCCGCATCTTCACCGCTGCATTCGAGCGCAACCTGAGCCGCGCCGGTGGTAATCCGGCCCAGGCCCTGCAAGATCTCGCGCAGGTTCGTCAGTTCCTCACCGGCAATGCCCTGTTTGCGTTCTTCGATGCGCCGTGGACGCCGATCTATCTGTTGGTCTCCTACCTGATCCACCCGCTGCTCGGACTGGTCACGCTGATCGGCTCGATGATTCTGGTGGGCCTGGCTTATCTCACTGAAAAGGCGACGCAGAAGCCGCTGGCCGAAGCCAATCAGGCCGCCATCTCCTCCGCCCTGTACGCCAACAACAACCTGCGCAATGCCGAGGTCATCGAGGCCATGGGCATGCTGCCGTCGATCAGCAAGCGCTGGTACCAAAGTCATTTGCGCATTCTGGAAATGCAGACCCTGGCCTCCGACCGCGCCGCCATGATCAGCAGCACCGGACGCTTCGTGCGCATCACGTTGCAATCGCTGATCCTGGGCGCCGGCGCACTGCTGGCGATCGAAGGCAAGATCACCCCGGGGATGATGATTGCCTGCTCAATCCTCACCGGCCGTGCGCTGGGTCCGGTGGAACAGGTCATCGCGTCGTGGAAGCAACTGCTCGGCTGCCGCTCGGCCTGGGGTCGGCTCAACGAGATGCTGAGCGATTATCCGCGTCGGCCACCAAGCATGTCGCTGCAGCGGCCGATGGGCATGCTGGCCGTGGAGAATGTGTACGCCGGTTCCCCCGGTACCAACAACACGATTCTGCGCGGGGTCAGCTTCAGCCTTGTCCCCGGCGAAAGCCTTGGCATTATCGGTCCGTCCGCCTCTGGCAAATCCACCCTCGCCCGCCTGCTGGTGGGCGTCTGGCCGGCACAGGCCGGCAAGGTGCGCCTGGACGGCGCGGACATGTTCACCTGGAACAAGGGCGAACTGGGCCCCTGGCTTGGCTACCTGCCACAGGATGTGGAGCTGTTCGAAGGCACCATCGCCGACAACATTGCGCGCTTTGGCGAAGTGGACAGCGACGCGGTCATCCGTGCCGCCAAGAGCACTGGGGTGCACGAGATGATCCTGCGTTTCCCTCAGGGTTACGACACCCGCCTGGCCACCGATGGCAGCCCGCTTTCCGGGGGACAGAAGCAACGCATCGCCTTGGCCCGCGCGCTGTATGGCGACCCCAATCTGATCGTGCTGGATGAGCCGAACGCCAACCTCGACGACGTCGGCGAAAAGGCCTTGGTCGATGCGCTGGCCGAACTCAAGGGCCGTGGCGCCACCGTCATACTGATTTCCCACCGCCCCAACGTGCTCTGCGCCGTCGACAAGGTGCTGATGCTGCGTGACGGAGGCGTGCAAATGCTCGGCACGCGCGAAGAAGTATTCACCGCGTTGCGCAAGGCCAGTGTGATGCCTGCAAACGCGCCGACTCCGCTGGCCTCCGTCAAAGCACGGGAGTGATCGATCATGCAAATGAGCCAACACACCGAGATGATTCTCAACGAATCCAAGAGCGTGGTCGATCTGGACGTCGGCAGACCCGCGCACTGGGGCATGTGGCTGGTACTCGCCGGGTTCGGCGGCTTTCTCCTGTGGTCCTGGCTGGCGCCGCTGGATGCTGGCGTGGTCGCGACAGGCACGGTCAAAATCACCAGCAATCGCAAAGCCGTGCAGCATCTCAGTGGCGGCACCGTGGAGGCCATTCTCGTTCGCGAAGGCGAATTGGTGACCAAAGGCCAGGAAGTGGTCCGCCTCGACTCGTTGCGCGCCGTTGCCGAACAGGGTGCGGTCAGCGCCCAGTACATCGTCAGCAAGACCGTGGAAAACCGCCTTGAAGCGGAACGGGACAACCGCGATGTGGTGGCCTACGACCCTGAGTTGCTCAAGCGCTTCGGCAATGACCACCGCCTGACGGCTGCCATGGACCTGCAACAGCGCCTGCTGGACACCCGCCGCGCCGGTCTCGCCGGCGAAATCAGCATCCTGCAGGAAAACCTGGCAGCGTCGGCTGTGCAGCTCAAGGGCTTGCAGCAGGTCTATAGCGCCCGCGCCTCGCAGATCAACTTCCTCAACCAGGAACTGCAAGGCACACGCATTCTGGCGGCCGAAGGCTACATCCCGCGAAACCGCCTGCTTGAGCTGGAACGCAGCAATGCCGACCTTTCCGCCGGACAGGCCGAGAACCTCAACAACATCGCTCGCACACGCAGCCAGACCACGGAAATCAAGCTGCGCATCCTGCAACGCCAGCACGACTACCTGAAGGAAGTGGAATCGATGCTGACCGACACCGCCAAGGAAAACACCACCCTGGCCGACCGCTTGCGCGCGCTGGACTATGAAGTGACGCACACGGTGATTCGCTCGCCCATCGATGGCATGGTCCAGTCCCTGAGCATCGCCACGGTCGGCGGGATCATTCAGCCCGGCTTCAAGATCATGGAAATCGTTCCGGTCAACGAACCGCTGCAGGTCGACGCGATGATTCCCGTACAGGCCATCGACAAGATGGTTCCCGGCTTGCCCGTGGACATTTCATTCCCGGCTTTCAACCATGCCCGGACGCCCAACATCCCCGGCCGCGTGAAAACCATCTCCGCCGACCGCCTGATGGACGAAGAAAGCAAACAACCGTTCTATCTGGCCCAGGTGGAAGTCACGCCCGATGGCATGGGCCTGCTGGGTAGCAATCACATTCGCCCCGGCATGCCCGCCAGCGTCACCATCAAGACTGGCGAGCGCAACCTGATGAGCTATCTTCTCAAACCCATGCTCGAACGTGTGGACAGCTCATTCAAGGAGCAATGAAATGGACCGTCATTGCCTGTTCTTCTGCCTGCTGGGGCTGTCTCTGCCAACCTGTGCCATGGACCTGAAACAAGCCTGGGATCTGTTGCAGTACCAGGGTCCTATCTACCAGGCGGCCATCAATGAAAAAAAGGCCGGCGGCGAAAACCGCGCCATCGGCCTGTCCGGCCTGCTACCGCAGATCAATGCCTCGGCCTATGACAACAAGGTCAATGGCACCCAAAGCCAGAACGGCCTCGACAGAGATCTCGACTACGACTCCAAGGGCGCCAACGTGCGCCTGCGCCAGCCACTCTTCAACAAACAGAAAATGGCCGAGTACCGCCAGGGTCAACAGCGTGCCGACTACAGCGTCGCGGTGTTCGATGCCAAGAGCCAGGACGCCGCGGTACGCCTGGCCGAAAGCTATTTCGACGTGCTCCTGGCCAGCGAAACCATCGTCCTGGCCAAGTCCAAGCTGAACGCCTTCGATGAGCAACTCGCCTCAGCAAAACGGCGCATGGAACTGGGGGCGGGCACCGTCACCGACATCGATGAATCGGTCGCTCGCCGCGACCTCGCCGAGGCCGAGCTGATCGAAGCACAGGACAACTTGATCAACGCGCGCCGCAAGCTGGTGGAATTTATCGGTGAAACCCCCGATTCGCTGACCACCTTGCGTCCGGGCTTCAATACACCACCGCTGCTCCCGAGCAACCTGCAGGACTGGTTAGTCAAAGCCCAGGCCGATAGCCCATTGATTCATGCTCGCCGCTATAGCAGTGACCTCGCAGCAGAAGAAGTGAAGCGCGCCAGGGCCGGCCACTGGCCAACACTGGATTTCATTGCCGGCTACACCGCGGGCAAGAGCCAATCACTCTCCGAGTTGAATCAACGCAACCAATACGGCTCGATCGGGCTGGAGGTCAATTTCCCACTGTTCAGTGGTGGCGGCGTCAGCGCGCTGACACGCCAGGCCAGTGCCAATAGCGATAAGGCCATAGACGAACTCGACGCCACACGACAGGAAGTCATCTCCGGAACCACTCGTGAGTATTACGGCATACAGAGCGGCGCCAAACGTGTTCGCGCGCTGGAGAAAGCCGTTGAATCCAACGAGCGCTCACTGGCTTCGACCCGCAAGGGCTTCAAAGAGGGGGGTACCAGTACCAACTCGGACGTGCTCAATGCCGAAGAATTGCTCTTCGTTGCACGCCACGATCTGTTCGAGGCGAAGTTGCGTTATTTGATGTCCCGCCTGCGCCTGGCCTCTTCGGTGGGCAGTCTGGGCGACGACGATATCGACCAGATCAACGACTACCTCGGCCCGGAACTGCTGGTGAACAACTGACTTGCACCTGACCGCCGGTCGAGCCAAACGATGGCTGACCGGCGTTCTGATGATGCGTGACCAGTTGTTCAAAAACAGCCGTTGAATTTAGAGAATAAAAACTGTCGCGAGAAGCCCCCGGATTCCGCGGGCTCCAAGACCAAAAAACAAAGTCGCAAAACAGTCGCAACCATTGAAAAAGCTGCCTGAGGATGAAGCGCTAGGGAATAAAAACTGTCGCAAATCTATAACCTATTGATATTTATGTGTTTTACTAGCCATAAACTCCTCTCTTTCACCCCCAACCCGTTCGATCCTAGTTGGAAAAGAGGAGTTGCCGTTCATTTTTAATCGATGTGAACCTCTATTTGCTCAAACATTCATTGAAGGTAGCAACTCCAAACTTGCTGACCGTTGAGTCCTTTTTATTTGGGCTTCTTTGGCCTCGGTAGCGGCGTTATCGAATCTATTAATTCATGGAAAGTTTTCGCCGTTTCTTCATCTGACACCCTCGGTACCGGCGAGCGTCGGGCGGGCTTAGGAGGGCTTGAGGCATCGCCTGGTATGAAGTCGATGTGCTTCATCGCCGCCCGTTCGTTACTTCTGAGGGCGGAATCAAAGACCGTCGCGTTCACACGATGGTCCCGATCCGCACGAGCGAATTTCACCACATTGGAATTCTTGTCGGCGGGAAGGTCAAACGGACACCGTAGATCTAGGTGAGTGCCAGTCGTACGAGGGTGAAGCGCCTGCAGATATAGCTCTTCGACTTCTTTCGAATTGCTGGAATACGCAGTGGAACGATATGCCCGATTGATATCAGCAAGCTTTACAGATTCCCGGCCGGCATTGCGACACTCTATATAAGCCAGCTTTAAAATCTGCACAGCGAGCCGCTTGATCCCAAAAGTAGAACGGTAAAGCTCTGCCGCCAAGTCATCGATGTTCACCTGAATGTGGCCACCGCTGACCCTTATGCACTCGCTGACGTAGTCTTTCCAATCTTGGCTTTCAGGATGGTCCGGCAACATGATCCGAGGTTCCGAGAGCAGCCTCTGCTTATCTTCACTATTACGCCGAAGCAGCTTATGTACGAGGCTGTAATTGGATACGAAGATCATGGGTGGTCCAATGGCGGCCATCGTCAGCAGAATGTCAGTTACCTTGGATGCACCCAAACCGGTGTTGATATGCTGAGTTTCTTCAAGAAGAACCAATGAGACCCCATCACGGTTGGCTCGTCGGCGGCTTTCAACGAGCAGCTTTGACAAATTCCAGCGCCCACTGGGCTCCCCGCTCCCGAGCACGAAGTCGGTAAGTAGCTGCTTGCCGCCCGCCTTACCCCGCGCACTTGCATACCAATGTGAAATCAGTTTAACGGCACCATGATAATGATCACAGGTAAAATCCATGGGCGGTGGCAAGATTTTTCTCAAAGCTGCAATCGTCTGACTCTTTCCGACCCCAGCTAACCCCGTCAAGCACACCGGCGACACTTCTACTTCGGGTGGGTGATAAATCTGAGAAACGTATCCAGCTTCACTTGTAAACAGCTTACTGCTATGAAGAGAAGCTCGACCCGCCATCTCCTTGATAAAGTTCAGGGAGAACTCGTTCGGCAAATAGATTTGCATCAAAGTATCCGCCAATGATTCCGCGGCGATGAGCGGATCGATGACGCTCAAGAGTCCAACTGGTTCAGGCTTAACCCTCACCCGTTCTCTGATTTTATTAATGTCCGTGCAACAGTTGAACCGAGTTCTTATTAACTTGTTCACTGGGCTTTTCCTCGGAAGCGATCGTAGTCAGCCGCGTCTCGCTGGGCTGCTCCACTCTTAGCTGGGCTCCCAACCTTACGCTCGCCAGCATCCCAATCCTCCCCTGTTTCACGCTTAAATTGGTCCCTGAAAAACTGATGAGCCGCTGGCCTTTCATCCCGAAGAGCTGCTGCTCCGTCACGTCGTAATTGGTCAATTTCCTGCAGATCACGTAGAGAAATGTCCACGTCGCCAGCAGAAGTTCTAGCGGATCGCATGGCGTCCAATTCATATAAGACGCCACGAACCTCAATCCATATGTGACGAACGCACATTGTTAAAACAAAGGCGGAGGTTTCAATAACTCCGTCCTTGGCGACCATATCGAATATGCCTGTTGCAATTAAATCTGGAGACCGATATTTACGTCCATACAAATAGACCGCATCCTTCCTTATGCTCGCAGAGCAACTCTTTAGAAAAGTTCTGACTGCAGTATCAAACTGCATACCAATCGACGAGTCGCGACCGCGGCTACTCCAATAGTTGTAAATACTGTGAGGTGTCGGTTTTATTCTCGCCACATACATTTCTTCGTCCATTCGGTCATCCGCGTCGGAGGTATGATTGTCCGAGATAGCCTGCCAAATTTCACGCCGGGCCATAAGAACGAAGTTCAACTTACTTTGGAAGTGCGTCGGTTGGCCCATTGGCTTCTTATCCCTGGGATGAGAAGACTCAACGGTCGCCTTGGACTGCCCAGAATAGACCGGAGTCAGTTCAAGAGCTTTGAGCCAGGTAATGTCGGGCTCACTGGTATAGCCGGCCCCCGGCCCTCGATCGAACACGATACTGCCCGACAGCCCTTCGCTTGGCCATAGCTCAGGTTCGATTTCAATGCCAAACAACTCGCAAAATTTCACCTTACCAATAGCCATGCAGAACAGGGCCATTCGGTAGGCATCCATGTTTTCTTTGCCCTCTGAGAATCCGACACCCAATACGGCCCCCGATAAACCGCAAGCAGCGCGAACCACGCAAAAGCTTTCCACCGCGCTGCCCTCTGTGAGGCCGGTCAGTTTCTCTGATATATAGTATCCGTCAAATTCAACACGTTGATTTACATTAATAATTTTCTCAGAGAAGCTTCCTTCAGATCCTGATATAGCTCGAGTTTTGTGTTGCCCTTTCAATGCGTGCTTGAGTTCCTTCGGGCTAATCAGCTTTTGAATCCAATATTTGAACTGATGGGGTGAAGGGTATGCCTTACCCTCAGGTTGCCGAAATTTCTTATCATCACCTTTTTTAAAAGCGACGCAGCCAAACTCAGAGGTAATAACTTCGCGATAAATATCATTCATTGTTTTATCTAGCGATTTAAACTTCAAAAAACCGGAAAGGATCATTCCCTTCATAATGGCGTCACATGGATAGCCAAACTTTTTCCCCCTACGGGACGGCCTACCTAATTTTCGTGCAGGGGCCAAATCTTCCCGATTCCAACCGCCAATGCGGTGTAGGGGTGGCATCAAAGCCCATTTGTTATGCCCGAACATGATGTAGGTGTAGAACCATAATCGTAGGCGCGCTGCATTTTGCTGTGGACGTTGGCTTTTGGCATGAGCATTAATGAGTGAGTCTGGATTATCACTGGCTAGAATTTCCTCCCTGCGAGCAACAAGAGCCGAGATAGCCGCGAATCGACGATTGACCTTCTGGTCGTAGGTCTCCTTTACCGAGTGCCTTCGGCCTTCCAAGTGGGAGACTGACACCCCCTCAATGGGTGCAAGCCAAGGAGGAAGTTTGTCCGCTGAGCCGTCTTCCAACACCCAGCCGTTTTCCAGTGCCTCTTCAAACTCAATCCTGGTCAGCGTGATCAGATCGGCGCTTAATTCCTTGCCGTCATCACTAAACATCACGAGCCTGACCACGTTCAGGTTTCCGTTGCTGTTCAGGAAATGATAAATGATGCCCTTCGAGAGACAGTGAAACCCCTCCGGTGCAACAATTCTCGATCCCGTCATCATGACGCTGACTCCTCAAAGAGCGAGCCATAAACCGAAACCATCTCTCCACCATCAGTGGAAAAAGGGTGGTCGATGAGGATCGGTTTGAAAAAATTCACAGGCAGCTTTCGATTCCAAATATCTTGGTAAATCCTCGCGATAAACTGATCACGTCCACCCCATTGTGCCCCGTATTTGATAGCTACATACGCCACCGGATGTCCTGTTAGGGCCGCCTCTCTGACATCTGCACTGAAATCATCGAGCAACGCTTCGTCATGGCTTAGCGGGAGGTCGTGCACGACGAAGAGCATGTCTAGGTTTGCAATGACTGCCGGTTCAACCCTATCCAGTGAAACCTGCACCGTTCTGATGCCAGCGCTAGCGTAATAGACTCTCTCCAATTCAGTCCTCAGCTCGGCATGATCGCGATCCTTCCTCTGCTGAGAGGGTGTCTTTGCTCTCGAGCTTCTTCTCTCGAGAAATGCCTCCTCGCGGTCTTTGACGGTCCAGTTAACCGCGTAAGGGACCCCGTCATGACCTTTCATGTATAAAAGCAGGTCGCCTTGGTAGGGAAAGGGCATCCACTGACGGTTGCCATCGGGACCTTCAATCACGATCTCGTGGTGCTTGAAACCAATCTCCTTGGCTATCTCCACGGTTCCACGTACGGGACGTGGAAAAGTGCCTTTTGTCAGCGGGTGGCCACGAAGTGGATGCCCCGAGCTAAATGGCCATAGCATTTTTTGCTCATGGATATCGAGAAGATCAGGATGACAAAGCGCAAGTTGAGTAAATACACGCTCAGGAGTTGAGAGGACGTGCAACGTACGACCGAGCTTTTGACTGTTGAGCCTGCTAATACGTGAGCCCTTAGGTGCTTCACGGGGGACCGCCAACGTGGCCGGAATGTAATCCTTTCCCCATTCGAACCGACTCTGACGGCTCATGATCAGGGCAAATTTATCCTGCAGTTTCATCCAAGTAATTCCATTGTCTTTTAGGCACCTCTTCCTCGCCTCGGCTGGGGATAACAGCCGTGGTGCAAGACGAAGCCCATACCCTGCGGGCAGGCGACCACACGCGTCGCTGTGGATAACGCGTAGCATCTTGTGGACGAACGAAGTCGTGCGGGACTTGACGCCCCACATGTATGGAATAGACAATGGATTTGTCAGGGACCTAATCTGACTTATCCACAGGGGCCCAAGGTAGCACTTGGGCCTTTGTCTATCTGACTTCCAGCTTTACAGTTAGCTAGACTTCATCTGAATTCCTCAATCAAAGTGTCACTCGCTCAGCTTCTCCGCCTAAGGGCGAGCACCACGATAAGCTCTATTCGATAGGATCCCCACTTCGATATCGAGTGGTTTATTCCCGTTTCGGTTAAGCGAATCATGTTACCGCTTGAAATTACCCGCTGACAACCAAAAAAAGTTGCCCTTCAGCGCCTCAGGAGGCGCTCCACCGTACTTTTTCCACCCAGTTACAGGCCTTTAATGACCGACTTAAAAGTTAAGAGTCAAACTTAAACAGGACGTTACGAGGACAACAACCCAACCATTAAAAATAGGTAATTAAGAAACTAGTTTTTATATCTATAGAGAATTTTATGCAGTTATAGAAGACGCATATCATAACTTTGGCTAACTATGGCAAAGACTATGAACTCTTCAGCCGCCCAATCGCAGGACATCTTCCTCCGCTGGTTTGAGGATGAGACTTTTTACAGCCTCTGCTGCCGTCAGCATCACTTTTTGGCGCATCTGAAAACTTCGGAGACTTTAGCTTGGCTTTTTGGATCGGATCATTGTGCCATCACCCACGATTTTCCTTGCAACCTCGACGCCCTGAATAGCCAAGCGCAAGCGGCATGGGGAGATCCAATATCGATCATCAGGGAGCACACGATTCTTCCTTTATTTTTTCCATTTCAATCGGAACAGCAGATCGCAGCAGTTGTTCGGACCATGAAAAACGTTCAGATTGGTTCTATAAAGTACCGCTTAGGTCTGTTGACGGGACGCTTTGGCGCAGAACACCCTTTGAAAGCTTGCACAGCCTGTATGGCAACTGATCGCGCCAGACATGGAACTGCTTACTGGCACTTAACACATCAGTACCCCGGAGTGGTTTTGTGCCCCGTTCATGGCTTGATGCTCACAGAAAGCACTATAAATCGCCAATGGTCGGGGAGTTTTCAATGGACCTTGCCGAGTGAGGGTTTTCTTGCGGCGGCGACGGCGCCAATGCCTTCCGCCACAGCCAACAATGCACTTCAGCAGTTAGGTTCCGGAGTGCAAGATCTTGCAACTTGCGGAATTTCAAGATGTTTCAACCCGACGATCGTGAGATCTGTCTACAAGGAGGCCTTAATGCAACTAGGCAAATCCAAACTGGAGAGGGTAAGGGTTGCAGTTTCTTTTGCTCAGTACGCGTCGCAGCTTCAGCCGTACCCCCCGCTCACCTCCCTGCCTATCACAGCACAGAGAGCAGAAGCGTTCATCGATCAGTTAACCCGCAACCCTCGTGGCCACTGCCATCCGCTCAAGCACCTGACCTTAATCACCTGGCTTTTTGGCCGACTTGGCCCGTTCATCGAATCCTACGATCGCCTGAGTCGCTTGCCCCACGAAATATCTAAAATCAAGCGCGAGAGCAGTGCCAAGGCTGTCAAGGTGGATGAGCCGATGGAAGGCGAAATGGCCAAAATACTGGTCCTTCGGAAACCCAAAAAGCTCAAGCCACAGGTTCGAATCGAGATTCTGGAATGCCTTCAGAACGGTGACTCTAAGGATTTGATCTGTTCCCAATTTGGGCTCTCGATTTGCACTGTAAACCGACTACTCCGTTCAGAACCTGCGGTGCTTAAATCACGGAGTGAAAAACAACAGGAGACGGTGCTCCTTGAACATCGGACAGAATGGATAGCTGTTATTACATCGCAACCAGGCGCCAGCACTAAGAGCATTCGTTCTGTGATCCCAAACATCTACGCATGGTTGTATAGAAATGACCGCGAATGGCTGCTAGCGCAAACACATAACTTACCAAGCGGTCGTTGCGGTAATTACTCGAACGTTGATTGGCATGGGCGTGACTGTGAACTCGCACATTTAGTCAACGAGACATTGAATCGCAATTACGGCACAGAAAGAAAAACGAAGGTCCCCAAAGTGGCTGTATTTACACTTATACCTTCGCTGTCACGTTCATTGGAGAAAAGTGGCTACTACTTAAAAACTAGAAAGCTCTTATCTGAAATAATATAGAGGAGGAAAGGAATTATTTCTTAAGCAAAACAAAACTTTTGTTGGATCCCGCTTTATGATTACCAATTAATAAACACCTCCAGATCCAGTAATCCGCTTCGCAAAAATCAGTTACACAGAGTGGGACTTGAGATCAGTTTCACTCGCTGCTTTAGAGGCTCTTCGTTCCAATGCGAAGTACCACCGCCTATGGGTTAGCAAGGAAATATTGACACTACTCCAGCAGCCCGCTTCACTACGGAGGACGCGGCACCATCGCCTAACGGTGAATGTTCGTACGATGGAAATGGCCCCACTGATCAGCAGTACGGGCCCCTACGTCAAGCTGGCGTCACAGGATTATCAATTTGCTGGATGCTGTTCCGCAACACGCAGAAAGGTGACGTCATGTTTCCAGAATTTTTGCGCGAAAATGCTCATCGCTCCTACCGGATTCGCCTACAACAATTGCTGGGCATTCCCTGCTGCGCGTCTGATCAAGACATCCATGAATTGATCGAGTACGGTTTCACGCCTTTTATGGTCATTTCACTCTGTGACCTGGGTGTGATAGCGCCGTTAGCGCATGACCAGATTGTTCCGCTCAAAACATTGAGGCTAAGAGCGGCACGTAAGCAGCGACTTTCGGTACACGAGAGTGACCGACTATTCCAGCACATACACATCACAGCCATGGCGGAGGTGATTTTCGGGGACGAGACAAAGGCTAGGCGATGGCTTTCAAAGCCCATATGTCGATTTGCTGGCAGGAGACCCTATGAGATGCTCTCGACTTCACAGGGCATCCGGGAGGTTGAGATCGTGTTGATCCAATTAGCAGAAGCATACGCCTTTTAACAGCAGTCACATGAATACCTCAACGGAACACGTCTTCATTGGCCTCAACTGAAATCCCCCTGAATTTGAGGTGTAGCGATGAAAGGAAAACGTAAGGTTCAGACGATAAAATGGCTTCTGAAAAGTC
This sequence comes from Pseudomonas sp. OV226, assembly GCF_003148705.1. NCBI lineage: Bacteria > Pseudomonadati > Pseudomonadota > Gammaproteobacteria > Pseudomonadales > Pseudomonadaceae > Pseudomonas > Pseudomonas sp. OV226. The sequence continues at coordinate 126,613 of NZ_QGGS01000013.1, forward strand.
AATTCGAGAACGAAGCTCGAAGCGTTTTGGCGAGAAGATCCCGAATGGCTTCAAATCGATTCCTAGACGCTGTTGTGCACGATATAAAGCATGAACCATGGGCGTCACACCACGCCGACGACTACACCGAAGCCGATAGAGACAACCGTTGAGCTCGAAGGTTAGACAAAGTTGGGCGCACGCAGCCTAGAGTCGATTGCAAGCTTCACAACGGGCAGCAATCGGCCAAGTATTCGCCGGTCGCGCCAAGTCACCGTCGAGAAACTGACGTCCGAGTAAATCTATTGGCAATTTAAGCCCTGAAAATGTGAGGTCAGATATCAGTTAGATCGGGGTTACTGTGCTTCGGTTTCAGGACGATCACACCTTCGACCACCTCGATGGTCAACTCGTCCCCAATACCTAAATCTAACTTCAAAAGCAGCTCTGGTGGCAAATCGACGATGACGTCACCACTTCCATCTGCGGTAGCCTGGCATTTGACCGTCCAACGTTCGAACTTCGGTGGATTGTCATCCATGGACGATACCGGATACTTCTTCCTTCGCCGCTGAGAGCACACCTGAGGGATTGGCTGAGAGCACTTCCTTGGGCCGCTTCCCGCCGAGGAAGGAATTTGGCGATGCAAACCAGAACGCCATTGCCCACCCATCCTTCATCGTGGTCAACGTCGAAATTACACTATCCAGCGCAGATAACGGCCGAAAACCTTGTGCTGGGTCGAGTCCGTAGATCGGGAAATAATCGACGCCCTCATGGCGCAAAGCAAAAATTTTCCCTGCCCGCTTCCATTTGTTGGGCTGCGAACTGGGGTTGCTAGAGCTGAATTGCGCGAGATTCGAGATTTCGTTGGCCGTCAACCAGTCGTTACTTTGAAGGATTTCGGTTTTCGCCTGAATCAGCATCCGGGCTTCGCGCAGTAACGTCGACGGCACCGGCCTCTTCGGAATCATCAGGGAGACGATGGCAGAAATTGTATCGGCGGGGAGTGGATGCAGGTGGGCGCGGAATGCCTGGGTAAGCATTTCTACTGAGCAGAAGTAGGCGTCGACTATGTCCCGTGACTTCGCATCCACAGTAATGACAATCTTATGCCCAGAGCCGTCCGTTTCTTGAGATCGGATTTCAATCTCAACCAAGGGGGATTCCCGAACGACTTCAACCGTATTAGTACTGAAAGTCATACCCACCTCCCAATAGCTATGGGCGTAATCTCATTTCGCAGATATCCAAACTATCCCCGGTGTATGGTTATCGCAATGACCATTCGGCGTTCTAATGGTGCCTCCCGGGCCCGACTGCGGCGTGCTGATGGAGGTGGCCAGCGAAAATCACGCTTGAACCGTTATGGAGGAAACCGTTCGGCGCTATGAAGTTTCGATCCCCCGCTTCTGACCGATTCCTACCTGTTACAAAGATCTACTGCCGGCCCGTAAGCAGCCGAGCTAGTAGTGAAGTAGCAACTACCCCTGTCATACGGACGGCTCAACCTCTTCGCCTGCGGATATCCTGGAACAAGGTGTTGACAGCCTCAATGTCCCGCAGGAGCTCGTCCGGCTGCGTAACAGCACGCTGCTGCCCGGCCGCATGTGAATGAGCACGCACATTCCGGCAGCACTTGTCGTGCAAACGTTGTACTTCGCGGTACTCGGCCTCCTGCACAATCATCACGCCATCAAGCCGGCCGACCGAGATACCGTCTCGAAACCGTACTACGGTTTCATTGAGTATTGTGTCCTCGATTCCTACTTCTATCGTGACGCGAAGATCATCGTAGGCATTACGGACCGCAAGCCGCTCATCATCTCCCGGCGGGTTATTGAAGTTGGCTGCAATTCGCAGCTGGTCGGCACGATGTTGTGTAATGCGATCACGATGCCTTCGCATGTCATAAGGCAATCCGGTATCGATGTAGCCAGGTCCTTCGGCGCGATAGCTGATCGATTTTACTGAAGGGATCAACTGGGCATCCCCACAGCGCGTGATCAATTCTCCGAAAAACACCGCATCGTGGGTGAATAAATGACTTGTCGACTGGCGGACTCCTCAACGATACGTCGCGCGACGGCGGTTCGATGATTGTGGTCAAGGCTCGAAACCGGATCGTCGAATACGATCCCCGAAGTGGACCCCGACTGGTGGAGCTCTGCGAAGAAATAGAGGTCCAGGGAGCAATGGACCCGAAAACCAACGTAAGCGAGTTATTCATCCATCCAATATCGAGCTGTACCACCGAAACGTCGAGCCAATTGCGGTTTACCTAAACCTCGCTTCCTACGATTTCTCGCTGCCGCTGTCGCGTATCCGCCCCATAAACTACACCTACCGCCAGAAGCGCTTCGTGTTTACCGTGGCATTTCTGGTGAGCAGTTCCATGGCAGCAGCGCTTCATAGTCTTCAATCGACTGCGCATGCGGCAAGCGCTCGAGTACGTGGCGCAGCCACGTATAGGGTTCCTGTCCGTTGGCTTTGGCGGTTTCGCCCAGGCTGTATATTGCGCACTGGCGGTGGCGCCCTTGGGCGTGTCGCTGAACAGCCATCCGATGCCTTGATGTAATCCGTAATCTGCGGATCAACGGGGGCAGCAATTCCCAATACTCATCCAACATCGGCAGATTCGACGGATGGCGTAATCGGTTGTGCGATTGGCGCGAACTGTCTAGATCAAGCTTTGGTTTAGGCATTATCCTAGCGGAAATAAAGTGTAAAAATAATTTACAAATGCGTTTCGAGTGCATCGTTTATTTTTCTTCATGCTGCGCGCAAATTGATTTTGTTTTTTGTAATAGAAAAAAATGGGCTTTTTCCGCATTTGCGGTCAATAACCTTATTATTAAATTTTCTTTTGTTGAGCTCTAATGCGATTGCCGCTGGAGTAACTTTTTGGTCTGACGCAATTTTATTGCTCTTGGTGTATTCACGCTTTACGCCCCGCTACATCTAGATTGATGTTTCTGGGGCGTGGGGGAAGCTTCTGGATATTTTTGGCGCATTCCCTTGTTGTAGAGAGGCTATCAAAGCAGTGTCAGGCATCTGATTGTTAGAGAGGGTGTAATTGCGTGCTGGCAATTACAGCAGGGTAGCTGTGCGCGATGGCCAGTACGCCTGTCGCCGCGAGTTGCTCGCAGATGTAAGAGGCCCTCTACGACCACGATACTGCGCCAGTTTTTCGGGCCGCATCTGAATCGGATTCCCGATGAAACCACGATCCTCAACTTCCTGCGTTTACTGGAGAAACATTAGTTGTCGGAGTGTGCTTTCGCGGTTTGGCGAAAAACACCGCTCAGCAGACGACGTTGTTCGCATTATCGAATCTGTGATGGTGCGAAAATGGTCGTTGGTGCGGGAGAGGTGCATCTGTAATGCAGGCTGATCGCCCTGCAAGAGCACGATTAGAGGAAAGAACCGTGAATTAAAGACAAGATGGGGGCGTTTTTCGGCCGACTTGAAATTTTTTGAACCTCAAGCAAAGAGGACATCAAAAATCGCTGGCTACTTCAGACCTTTCTCAGATCTTAAATTATGTATTTTACCGAAATCATGCAAAAAATAATAACAACGCATAGCTGTTATTAATTATTTCTTCTGTCAGGAGAGCCGGACCGTATGTTTGAAACTATTATTGCAGCGCTTCTCCCCATCGTTGTTACTCTCTTCCTTGGTTTTTTCGCTGGCTGGCATCATGATTTCGATGCCAAGCAAGGCGCTATTCTCAACCGCATGGTTATGCTCTATGCCCTGCCGTTGAGTTTATTCGCCGGCATGATGGGCATAGATCGTGGCCTGCTGCTGGAGCAGGGCGCGATGCTCACGCTGCTATCCACCGGCATGATATTGGGATACGTGGTGGTTTTCCTGCTGGCACGCTATGTGTTCCGTCGCCCGGTGCAAGAGGCGGCCTTGCTGGCGCTAGCCATAGCAGGTCCCGCCGTGCCCTTCGTCGGAGTACCAGTCCTAGGATTTCTGTTCAAGGATTTAAGCTCCGTTCCGATAGCGGTATGCAGCATTTTGATGAACTTGGTCCAGGTGCCGATTACGCTATTTATCCTGAGCCGGCATGGTCGGACACTGCAAAATACCTCGCCCGCTCAGTCAGTCAGCGTTCTGGAAAATATACGCCATACTCTGAAGGAGCCCGTGGTATGGGCGCCAATCTTGGGTTTTGTGTTGCTATTGCTGGGCCTCTCCTTGCCGAAGGACATTCGCTCATCCATGCAATTGCTGGGTGGTGCAACTGGTGGTGTAGCCTTGTTTGCATCGGGCGTGATTCTGTTTTCATATAAAGTCGCGCTCAACCCGACCGTCGCCATTGCCATTTTAATCAAGAACGTCGCAATGCCGGTATTGATAATGCTATTAGGCATGGCCCTCGGAATGCATACCGAAGCGCTCAACATTACCGTCATTACCTTGTCGATTCCTACCGCTTCTATCTGCGTGATTCTGGCAGTTCAATATCAGACTGCGGAGCAGGAAATAGCCTCCATTCTGTTCTTCAGTACGCTACTTTCCATCATCACGATGGGTGGCTTCCTGTACTGCCTGACGTGACATCTAGCTATTCCATTCTCGCCTCCGTGTTTCACGATAAGGAAGTTTTCCTGTGAATAATTCCCCCATGAATGTTGCCGAATTCATCGTTTCTTGCCTGGAAGCCGAAGGCGTCGAATATGTATTCGGTATCCCCGGAGAAGAAAATATCAAGCTGGTCAGGGCGATCCATGCATCCCAGAAAATACGCTTCATCCTGACTCGGCACGAGCAGGGTGCTTCCTTCATGGCAGACATCTATGGCCGGCTGACGGGCCGGGCCGGCGTCTGCACCGCGACGCTGGGGCCCGGCGCCATCAATTTGCTCCTGGGTGTGGCAGATGCGCAAACGGACTCCAGCCCACTGGTGGCCTTGAGCGCGCAAGTGGGACTGGACCGCATCTATAAAGAATCCCATCAGATCGTCGATCTGGTGTCCATGTTCAAGCCGGTAACCAAGTGGTCTGACGTCGTTCTGAAGCCTGAATCGGTACCGGAAATGATCCGTAAAGCCTTTCACGTTGCTCAAAGTGAACGTCCTGGCGCAACCTATCTGGCCATTCCCCAGGACATCGAGGCTCAGGCCATGCCGGCGGACCTGAAACCACTGTCCATCACCCGGGCCTCCAGATCGCGCCCTGATGCCGATAGCATTCGCCTGGCGGCTAGGTTGCTCAAGAAAGCCAAGCGCCCGGTGCTGCTGGTAGGTCATGGTGTTGTCCGCGGCGGTCACACCGCAGCGCTGCGGCAGTTTGTCGAGCACCACCAGATTCCGGCCGCCACGACCTTCATGGCCAAGGGCGCGATCAGCGACGAGAGCCATTTGTCCCTGGGCGTGATCGGTTTCATGCGACACGACTACGAGAACTTTGCCTTCGACGAAGCCGACCTGATTCTTTCCGTCGGTTACGAGCTTCAGGAGTTCGCGCCTGCACGTATCAATCCCGATGGCGACAAGGGCATCATCCATATCAACACCTTCGATATCGACATCGATACCCACTACAACGTTGCGTTGAATGTCGTCGCCGATATCGGCTATAGCCTGGATGCTCTGGACCACGAACTTGGCGAGCAGGCGCTGTCAGGCTTGCGCGACAGTATCAAGATCCGTTCGCTGCTGGACGAGGAGAGGGAGAAAGGTCGACGGGACATAGGCTTTCCCCCGTCTCCCCAGCGCCTGGTCACCGCCATACGCTCAGCACTTGCGCCAGAGGACATCGTGCTGGCGGATACCGGTGCCATCAAGATGTGGATGGCTCGTCTATATCCCACCTACGAGCCGCTTACCTGTCTAATTTCCAACGGCTTGTCAACCATGTCCTTTGCGTTGCCGGGCGCACTGGGGGCCATCCTGGCTGAACCGAAGCGCAAGGTGCTGGCGGTCATGGGCGACGGCAGCTTTCTGATGAACTCCCAGGAAATCGAGACCGCTGTGCGCGAGAAGATCAACCTGAAAGTGCTCGTATGGGTCGATGGTAGCTATGGCTTGATCAAATGGAAGATGGACATGGAAGAAGGCGCGCATGACTCCGTGGACTTCGGCAATCCGGATTTCGTAAAGTACGCGGAAAGCTTCGGCGCCAAAGGTCATCAGGTCACATGCGCCGACATGCTTGAACCAACGCTGAAAGCCGCGTTGAGCGAACCTGGTGTCTCCATCATCGCTTGCCCTGTTGATTACAGCGCTAATATGGCGCTCGTGAAAAAGCTGGGCGAGCTCACCATCAGTCTGTAGCCCGCCCTAGAGCGGCAGCGTCTCTGGTCGATGGTGGGCGTTCCTTGCCGGGAGCCCTCTTACGGCACGATCAGCGCGATCGGCCTGGCCGCACGCAAGATCGTCTGGTCAATGCCGTTAAGCCCCATCGATGAGATGGGGCAGGCCGATCACAACTTCTCTAGAGCCGTTTTCTGCAAGTCCTGACGGCACACTTTCAATTTCTAAGACCTCAACCTGACAGCCAAGGGCCTACCGTTCGATTTTTTCCGAAGTCTGTAGCACCCCCACAAGTAATACTCGGGTTTCGTCTCTCACTAGGCTTCTAAATGGATCACTATGTCCTACGCGACTGGCAGCCACACGAACGGCCCAGCTTGCCCGGGTCCCCCTCGACGCCACTGCATTCGAATCCCAAGCGCTGGGCCTATGGACTGGTCGGATTGTTGGTCGCACTGACTGGCGGTTTGGGCAACTCGCTGGTGATTGCCAACCTGCCTTATTTGCAGGGTGCGCTAGGTGCAACCACTGCCGAGATCGCCTGGTTGCCAGTGGCGTATGTGATGACCAACGTTTCGATGAACTTGCTGCTGGTGAAATTTCGCCAGCAGTATGGCCTACACGCGTTCGCCGGAGTGTTCCTGGTGCTGTACGCGCTAGTGACCTTCGGCCATTTGTTCGTCAACGATTTGAATTCGGCAATTGCCGTAAGGGCCGCGCACGGCATGGTCGGCGCGGCGCTGAGTTCGCTGGGTTTGTATTACATGATTCAGGCATTTCCGGCGAAATGGCGGATGAAAGCGCTGGTACTGGGGCTTGGCACGTCACAATTGGCATTACCGCTGGCCCGGCTGTTTTCCGAAGATCTGTTGCAAATCGCCGAGTGGCGAGGGCTGTATCTGTTTGAGCTCGGCATGGCGTTGCTGTCGCTGGGTTGTGTTTTTCTACTTAAACTGCCACCGGGAGACCGTTTCAAAACCTTCGAAAAACTGGACTTTCTGACCTTCGTCGTTCTCGCCACCGGTGTGGCGTTGCTCTGTGCCGTACTATCACTCGGTAGGATCGACTGGTGGCTGGAAGCACCGTGGATCGGTGTCGCATTGGTGGCGTCCATTGGGCTGGTCCTCACCGGACTCGCCATCGAACACAACCGAAGCAATCCGATGTTGATGACCCGCTGGCTCGGCAGCGGTGCGATGATTCGCCTTGCCCTGGCGGTGATTTTGATTCGCATGGTGACGTCGGAACAGTCCACGGGGGCCGTGGCGTTCATGCAAACACTGAACATGAGCTATCAGCAGTTGCACAGTCTGTATGTGGTGATGTTGATTGGCAGCATCACCGGCCTTGTCACCAGCGCGCTGACTATCGACCCCAAGCACCTGCTCATGCCGCTGATCATCTCCCTTGCCCTGATGGCCATCGGTTCAGTGATGGACAGCCATTCGAACAACGTGACCCCACCGGAAAACCTTTACTTCAGTCAGTTTTTACTGGCTTTCGGCGGGACATTTTTCCTCGGTCCGACCATGGTCCTGGGTACGCGCAACGTGGTGACCAATCCGCGCAATCTGGTGAGCTTCTCGGTACTGTTCGGGATCTGCCAGAACCTTGGTGGTTTGATTGGTGCAGCGCTACTGGGGACGTTTCAGATCGTGCGTGAGAAGTTTCACTCCAATAATATCGTTGAACACCTGACCTTGCTCGATCCCCGCGTCGCAGCGCGGGTGCAGAGCGGCGGTTCGGCCGTCGGCTCACTGATCGCCGACCCTAGCCTACGTAATCTTCAGGGCATTCGCAGCTTGGCCATGGCCGCTACCCGTGAGGCCAATGTGCTCGCCTATAACGATGTGTTTATGCTGATCGCAGTGATTGCCGTGCTGACCATGATCTGGATCTCCCTTCGCACCCTATGGCTGATGAGCCCCCTCAAAGCCATCGCCCCAACACCTGCCACTCCTTCCGTACAACCCAACGGCGTCTCCTCTTCATGACCGAACCAACCATCACCACGACCAACGCCATTGCTGCGACCCCTGAAGGCGTGGCGCCACAATCCACTCCCGTCACCGAGCCTCGCTCGTTGCGGGTGCGGGTAATTTCCTCCGTGGGCTTCGCGACAATTGCCTTGGTCGGCGTACTGGTGGTGTTGTATGCCTGGCAACTGCCGCCGTTCGGCAGCGCGGTCGAGTCTACGGAGAACGCCTTGGTGCGCGGTCAGGTGACGATCATTGGACCGCAACTCAGTGGTTACGTATACGAAGTACCTGTTCAGGATTTTCAATTTGTGAAGGCCGGCGACCTTCTGGTGCGCCTTGATGACCGGATCTACAACCAGCACCTCGATCAATCTTTGGCGCAACTGGAAGTGCAAAAAGCGGCGCTGGCCAATGTGGTGCAACAACGCAACAGCGCCGAGGCAACTATCAAATTGCGCCAGGCCGTCATTGCTGACAGTCAGGCCCAAGCGCGGAAAAGTGAAGCCGATTTACGACGTAACGAAGCGCTGGTCAACGACGGCTCGGTGTCCAAGCGCGATCTGGACGTCACTCTGGCGGCTAACGCTCAGACCAAAGCGGCAGTAGCCCAAGCCCAGGCCAGTCTGGAAATCGCTCGACAGGATCTGAAAACGGTGATAGTCAATCGCGATTCCCTGGAAGCAGCGGTAGCCAACGCAGAAGCGGTGGTGCAGCTGGCACGGATCGACTTGTCCAACACCCGTGTCATTGCACCGCGAGACGGCCAGCTTGGGCAAATCGGCGTGCGTCTTGGCGCCTATGTCAACTCTGGTGCGCAATTGATGGCGTTAGTGCCAAGCCAGTTGTGGGTGATCGCTAACATGAAGGAAACGCAGATGGACAACGTAAGGATCGACCAGCCGGCAAGCTTCACCGTTGATGCACTGAACCACCGTGAATTTCATGGCCGGGTGCACCAGATTTCCCCGGCGACAGGCTCAGAATTCAACCTGTTGCAAGCGGACAATGCCACTGGCAACTTCGTCAAGATTGCCCAGAGGGTGCCGGTGCGTATCACCGTTGATCCGGATCAGGAAGAGAGCGAGCGGCTGCGGCCAGGGATGTCAGTGGTAGTGAGCATTGATACGACTACGCAAAGGGTTGCACCGTAACCTTCAAGGTACTTGGAACTCGCACCCGCGAGCGACTTTGCAAAAGCCTGGTCAACGACTGGGCTTTTGCCTTTCCTAATCATCTGACCAACCCGCATCAGGCCTCCATGGGGCTCCTGATTGCCGAAACGCTATCCAGTGGTTCATCCATTACGCTCGGCTTGCCATGCTGCCTGGAACATTGCTTTTATTGCTACCTGGTCTTCTTTGGTAAAAGTCGAAGTGCCCTTGCGCGAGTAGGGGTCACCTCAGAAAAGGGATTTCAAAGTACACCAAGCCAAACACAGATGCCCTAGCCTGAGCTGGAAACCGCTTAGCGTGTCATTTCGCCCCCTGCCGGAACCACCCCATTCCACCTGGCGCATTCGGTCGCGCGTCGCACGAGACCGTCTTTTATTCTGACGGGACACGGTCAGGCTCAACTCCCGAAAAACTAGCTCCTTAATGGAACTTCAAGTCATGCGATGGATCTGCGTTCACGTTTTCCAGGCGTTCGTACTCTCTTAATTATGGTGTCGTTCGCCACTGCGGCTTTGGGCGTACACCCCCTTCAGTTATCCACGAGCAACAAGCTCGAAACCATTAACTGACTGTTGCACTTGGTCCTTGAGACCGCCGTTTGGATAAACCACTCACACTGAAAGTAGGAGTTCGAAGATGAAAAACACTGGTTCTTGGCTAACGATCACACTAGCCAGCCTGTTGCTAAGCGCTTGTGCAGCCGTCGGGGCCGGGAGCGGCGGCGCGGGTGAAATGGAAATCCGCTCGGGCAAGATTGAACAGATCACGCTTACGCAAATGCAGACTAATCACGACAGCGGCGTCGGCGCCATTCTTGGCGGGATCGCCGGCGTAGGCCTCGGTAGTTTGATCGGTAGTGGCACAGGGCGGGACGTGGCGATGGTGGCCAGCGCCCTTGCGGGTGCGGCAGGCGGCAACTATGCGGAAAAGACAAAATATGACCAACCTCAGGAAGCTCAGCAAGTCATCGTGCGCACCAAAAGTGGCGTGCTGGTGTCGGTGACTCAAACTATCAATCCTGCGCTGGTCAACGGCATGAACGTTTATATCGAAGGCAGCGGAAACGAAGCCCGGGTTGTGCCGCAGAGCTAAGGAAATCCCGAAAAAGATGGAGTTTTTGGTGCCATGGCATCGAGAACTAACGAAAGTTGAATAAGGGTTCTTTTACTCGACAGCAACTGAGAATTAACAAACTTTGATTCGTGAGACGTGTTTATTACACCGATTTTAAGGGTATTGGGGAACTTTTCTAGTGATAGAGGAAACGGCTTCATAAACGGCGGTTTTATGAAACCGCCCAGGCGGCACACGGTTTTCGGGGAAGGGCTGAGCTTAAGTGCGTTTACTATTCCATTGCTCCCCATACCCCATCTTTGCAACTCAACGTTTCAAACCAATAGGAGTGTCGCCATGCGCGAACAGGATTACACAATTACTAACAGCGTACAGGCTGAGCAGCTAGAGATTAGCCGCGTCCTGCGCAACACTTACGGCTTACTCGCTCTCACCCTCGCATTCAGCGGTGTGATGGCATTCGTTGCCCAGCAGATGCGTGTCGGTTATCCGAACGTGTTCGTGGTGCTGATCGGCTTCTACGGGCTGTTTTTTCTCACCAGCAAGCTACGCGATTCTGCCTGGGGCTTGGTGGCGGCATTTGCCCTGACCGGCTTCATGGGATTCCTGCTCGGCCCGATCCTCAATCGCTACCTGGGTATGCAAGGCGGCGCTGAAGTGGTCAGCTCAGCGTTCGCAATGACGGCGCTGGTGTTCGGCGGGCTGTCTGCGTATGTGCTGATTACTCGCAAAGACATGAGCTTCTTGGGTGGTTTTATCACCGCTGGTTTCTTCGTCCTGCTGGGGGCAACGCTGGTCAACTTCTTCTTCCAGGTCAGCGGTCTGCAACTAGCGATCAGCGCAGGTTTCGTGCTGTTCTCCTCGGTCTGCATTTTGTTCCAGACCAGCGCCATCATTCAGGGCGGCGAGCGCAACTACATCATGGCGACCATCAGCCTGTATGTATCGATCTACAACCTGTTCATCAGCTTGTTGCAGCTGTTCGGCCTCGTAAGTCGCAATAATTAATCGCGAGTCATGAGTAAAAGACCGGCTGCACAGACTGTGTGAAAGGGGGCGGTTTCGGGCGGGGGCGAAATGCGCCCCTCACGTGCTCACGTTGGTTTTTGCTTCCCGTACTCCCCAACCCCATGAAACAGGCCTTTCCCGTGAGCAGCTTTACCCCTTCAAGGGAACCCAACCTCAAAATCATGTTGGCCGTGAAGCGTGCTCAGGGCATCGATATGACCGCCTCACTGTCGCGGCGAACGACGCCGCATGCGAAGCGCCTCATTAAAACAGCCCCGATCCAATCAAGCCTTGCCTCGGGAGTATGGCGTTGCTTCCCCTTACGCTCCATCGAGGGATGGTAATAAGTCCAATCATGTGTGTATGACGCTAATTACAATACGTTTTCACGCTTACAACATGGATCTCATGATGATAATAAACTCAGCCTCCTACCAACATTATTTGCTGGGGTTATTTGCGGTAGCAAACAATATATCTGCCATCCCCTTATATCTCCACATCATCCAAGATGTTAACCCAGAACACCGTAACAAAATCTGTGGCACTGCCACATTAACCGCTTTTCTAACCATGTTTGTCGCTATGTTTGCAGGCCTTGGCATACTCGATTTTTTTGAAATCAGCATCCCTGCCTTCCGTATAGCTGGCGGACTGCTATTGATAAATACCGGGTTTGCGATGCTGAACTCCGAACCAAATCCAATTTCAGCGACTCCGCTATCCTTGTCGAAAATTATTTCGACAGCGGTAATACCGATTGGTATTCCCATGACGACCGGTGCGGGAACCATGACGACTATCGTCCTATTTTCCGAGGCGTCAGAGGGAAAGCCTTATATGAACTTCGCTCTAATGGCGGCCATTTTAACAATGACTGCCATCATCTACCTTGCATTCAAATATGCGCCGAAGATTGTTAAACTTCTAGATACAACCGGCCTTGATGTATTCACCAAAATTTTTGGCTTGATCACCTTAGCACTGGGAATTCAATTTGTCTTGACCGGAATTACGGGCGCCTTTCCAAAAATAATTTAAATCAACTGGTCGTCATCGATATCTGCGATCCGGTCGTAGTGGCCTGCAGCTTCTGCGTTATCATGGGAGCACACCACCCACACTCCCTGTTAGGAAGGGTAATGAATGTCGGTTTCGACCAAGGTAGCCCCCCCTTGAACAGTTGATGGTGTTTGACTAGACCTTTCTTTATGCCCGCCTTAGTACTTCAGACCAGAAAACGGATAACCAGTTGATGGAAGTGGAGGCCAATGTACGACCGCAATTTCTGGTGCGCCAACCAGATGTCCGAACCAATCCTTTTCCTTGAATTTCAGACCTGTTTCAAATGCGGGGGAACGTTATCTGCTACAGCGGCGCGATGCCTTGTGACGTCCACGCAAATACAGCACCAGTGCCGCAAGGGTCACTATTGCTACCACCGCGAGGAATATCAGCAGGCGATAGGGCTTCAGATCGCCAAGGAAATGCTGTAATGCTTCGCCAGTCCAATAGCCGGCGCTGACAAAGAGGGTTGCCCAGATCGCAGCGCTCAGCACATTGATCAGGGTGTAACGCAAGGGAGCTAGACCGCTTGCACCTATCACAATGGGCCCCACCAGGCGCATTCCGTAGAGAAAGCGCACGGCGAATACAGAGTGCGTAGGGTAGCGATGGATCATACCCTCGACCCGTTCGATCGCAGACTGGTGACGTTTAAGCTTGGGTAGCAAGCGCGCCCCGAAATAACGTCCTGTCCAGAATAGCAACTGATCGCCAAGTATGCCGCCCAGGGTGGCCCAGCCGATCACATGCAGCATCTGCAGGGTGCCCTGGTGCGCAGCCATACCGCTGAGGATCAGAACTGTTTCGCCTTCCAGTAGGCAGCCGATGAAGATTGCCCAGTATCCGTAGGAGACAATCAGCGCGTTAAGGTCGAGATGTTCGAGCATGGGCATTTCCAGATCCGGTGGAGGCAATGGCAGCATCCTTAGGGCCTCGGCCACCTGCCAGGCCAGACCAGACCAAGGACTTGATGCGCTTCATTGTGTTGCCTCAGTTTCGCGGACGCGAAAACCGCATCCCTCTACGTCCTCAGCCCAGCAGTTTGACGGCTGGGCTCGTGGTGTTCCTGGGCGGTAGATCCGCCGCCGATTCCTAGAACTTCGTGAGGTGAACTATGAATGCCCTTCGACCAGAAACAGCGGCTTATCGGATGCACCAGGACAGCAGCCAGAAGCCGATTCCGAGGCCAAGCACTAGCAGGGTGAGCCCAGCGTGCTTCTTTAGTTGACTCCGAATTTTACTGATTTCTTGAATGTCGTTATTCATGTGTGAATCCTTTTTCTTTTTTTGGGGGGGCTACTACGGTTCGGTTCCGGCAGGGGGCGAAATGACACCCTAAGTGCACTGACGGTTCTATTCCGCCCGCAAATACATCGATGACTTTCCGCATCGCTGGCCAAGTCTAAATAATGATCTTTCAGAAGACTGGACACTTTGCGCCATCAACCTGGGCGATCAGCGACACATGCAACCTGACACGCCAAAAATCTCAAAATCGATGCTTTCACCCTTCGATTATCGGGGCCCAAGGATGGCGGCCGAACAACCCGAACTGCGAACCTATTCGGGCGTAATGCCTGAGCGAGCGAATGCACTCACCGTTCGAAAAATACTGCGTTTGACACAATGGGGGGCGCGATTGGCATAAGCAGTCGCGTGTCTTGAGGGGCTATCTTTTATCATCGGCCAGTTTTATGCGTTAAAAAATAGCGCCCTTTGCACCGCCGGGAAGGGCCCCCGCATGCCCCGAAATTTCCAAGCACACAACTAAGTATGGGGCGGATTTCTACACCGTCTGAGGGTGATACATGTCCAACCGAGATATATCCCGTCGTTCCTTTCTCCAAGGCGGACTGGTAGCGGGTGTCAGCGTGACGCTGGCCCCTCTGAGCAGCCAGGCAATGGCGGCGCTGATGGAAAGCAGCGTGACCGTCCCCTCGGAGCAATGGCTGTCCAACAATGGACACGCTCGCTTTCGCAACGATGCCCTGTCCAAAGTCTGCGGCAGCAAAGTCTTTGCCCGCGATATCCGCGCCAAGGACATGCCGGGCTGGCCGCAGCAGCAAGGCCACGCCATGCTGCTGAAAACCATCAAGGCCGACCGCATCTACGCGGGCATGGACCTGTCGTGGCTAGGCGCCGAGTTGCAGCCTGACCGTATCGTCACCGCCGCCGACCTGGTGAAAGACAATATTGCCTTCCCGGAAGATCACGCACCGGACCCACTGCTGCCGGAAGGCAAAGTGCCGATGTTCATCGGTCACCCGGTGGCGATCCTGATCTGGAACGATTTCGAGCGTTTCCGTCAGGCCAAGGGCAAACTCAAGTTCAATGACAAAGCGATTCGTTACGGTGCTCAAGTGCCGTTCTACGAAGGCGATCCCTACGGCAGCTTCCGCTATGTGCGTGTGGGAGGTGCGACCTCGGCAGACGAAGACGAATTCGCTAGCCTGAAGGACTCGATTCTGTTCCCGATGATCCGCAACCGTCGCCCGGTGTGGAATTCCCAGCCGAACCTGCACGGTAATCTGACCGAGCGCGGATTGTTCTACGCTGACCGCATGAAACAGCAGATCGATACACCGCCAGACAACTGGCTGGTGTTCGACGAACATTACAAAACCCCATCGATTGAACCTGCCGCGATGGAGCCGGACAACGGCAACGGCTGGTACGACCCGGCGAGCAAGACTCTGCACTTTGTCGTCGCCACCCAGTGCCCAACGGAAGTGGCCACGGAAACCGCGAAGATGATCGCGCCGTCGCGTTTCGGCCTGACCAAGCTCAACATGCACCCCGGCTACACCGTCGGCTACGGCTCCAAGGACCACAACATTTTCGTCTACTACGCCGCCCTGGCCGCGTTGTATGGCGCCGGTGTGCCGATCCGCCTGGCCAACGATCGCTACGAGCAGTTCCAGAGCGGCATCAAGCGCCACAGCTTCGACATCCACTACCAGCTCTCTGTGGACAAGAACGACAACAGCTTCAAGATATTCCGCGCTGAAATAGCACTCGATGGCGGCGGCCGCATCAACTACAGCGCTTCGGTGGCTGCGGTCGGCGCCAGCGCCGCACAGTCGATTTATTACATTCCGCAAAGCGACCTGCAGGCCACCGCCTACCCATCGCGTGGGGTCGAAGCCGGCTCCATGCGCGGCTATGGCACCCTGCAAACCATGGCCTCCACAGAGATGATGGTGGATGAAATCGCCAACCGCCTGGGCGTCGACGCCATCGAGTTGCGCAAGAAAAACGTCCTGCTGTCGGGCATGAAAAACACCCAGGGTGCGGTACCCGCCGGCGGCTTGCGCATGCACGAAATTCTCGACAAGGCCAGTACCAATGAGGTCTGGAAAAACCGCGATGCCCGGAAACGGCAGTTCGACGCCCAGGATTCGGACAACTGGTACGGTGTGGGATTTGCCATCTGCCATAAAGACTTCGGTACCGGCTCCGAGGCGCCCATGGCCAGCGTCGAATTCAACGCCGAGGGGCACATCACCCTGCGCCATGTCGGCATTGAGCTCGGTACCGGCATGTCCACCTCCCAGGCCTTGGTCGTGGCCGACTTCCTCGGCACCGCTGCCAACGAAGTGGAAACTGGCGTAACCGAGTGGGCCGAGCTGCAACTGATCACCAGCGGTAACCCCTACCTCATGAGCCAGGCCGAGCAGGACACCGTACTGCGCAATCCGCGCTGGGTCGGCAAGCTCGCGTCGGCCTCCTCGGCCTCCAACTCGTCCTTCTACTTCAGTCATGCTACCCGTGAAGCAGCGCGCGTGCTGTTCAACCACGGCCTGTGGCCGGTAGCCCTGGAAATCTGGCGGCAAGGCCCGTACGGAGGCCAGGCCAACCCGTATGTGGTGCGCCGTGAAGACGCCCACTGGGTCGATGGCAGACTTACCGCCAACGGCATGGAACCCCTACCTCTGGCCATGCTCGCCAAACGCGCTCATGAGCGCGGCCTGGTGACCGGCGCCACTGTGCACACCTTCAACCGCTGGAGCTGGGCGGAATCGGAGTTCACCATTGAAGGCGTGCGCGAGCGCCTGCCGCTCGATGGTCTTGCCGTGAAGTACGGCGATGGCGCACCAAAGGTGAAGCTGGCACAAATGACCAGCGCGGGCTTTCACCTGCTCGACCGCCAGAACGTGGCCTATCCACCCACGAAATTGAACAATGCAGCAGTGACGAACTACACCGCGCTGGCAACATTGGTCGAAGTGAAAGTGAACAAAGGTTCGGGCGAAGTCAAAGTGCTCGACCACCACACCTGGGCCGAATGTGGTCGGGTGCTGGTGCCTGAATTGGTCAACGGCCAGATCGAAGGCGGCGTGGCCATGGGCATCGGCCATGCGTTGCTTGAAGAAATGCCGCTATATGAAGGAGGCCCAGGCGAAGGTGACTGGAACTTCAACCGCTACCGTTTACCCCTCGCTCGGGATGTCGCGGTCTGGAAGCAGACCTCGGAAATCCTCCCTCCACTGTCGCCGAGTGACCCCTCCAAGGGCATCGCCGAAGTGGTGATGATCCCGGTGGCCGCCGCCATTGGCAACGCGGTGGCGCATGCCATCGGCAAGCGAGTTCGCGATCTGCCCATCACGTCTGCACGCATCAAGGAGGCCCTCAATGGCTAATCGTCCGCTGCAACTTACCCTCAACGGTCAATCCGTCGGTCCAGTGGAGGTCCCCGATGATCTGCCGATGATCGATTTCCTCCACGAGTACCGCAACCTGACCGGCTCGCGCCTGGGTTGCGGGCAGGGCATTTGCCACGCCTGCGTGGTAATCGTCGACAATCCTGACGGCACCAGCGAAGAAGTGCGTACCTGCATTACCGGTGCGCACTTTTTCGAGGGCAAAAAAGTCCGCACCATTGAAGGCCATGCCCATCGTGACGAAAGCGGTAAGGTCACCGAGCTGACGCCTATCCAGCAGAAGTTCGTCGACAAGTTCGCCTTCCAGTGCAGCTATTGCGCCCCCGGTTTCGTCAACGCGGCCACTGTCCTGGTGGAAAAGCTGCAGCGTCAGCCGATCATTAAGAGTCAGCTGGAACAGGTGATCGAAGACAGCCTCGGGCACCATATCTGCCGCTGCACCGGCTATGTGCGCTACTACAGCGCCACACGCGATGTGCTGCTCGATCTCGGCTTGGTCAAGGAGGGTTGAGCATGAAGTCCCTCGTATCCCGCCTGGCCCTGGCGGTCGGCGTTGCCGTTGCCGTGCCGACACTTCTGGCCCAGGCCGCCGACTCGCAGCAAATCGAACGCGGTGCATATCTCGCCCGCGCCGCCGACTGCATGGCCTGCCATACCGCACCGGGTGGCGCGCCGTATGCGGGCGGCCTGCCGATTGTGTCGCCGTTCGGCACCATCTATGGCACCAACATCACTTCGGACAAGGAACACGGCATCGGCTTGTACAGCGATGACGAGTTCTTCGCCGCGCTGACCGAAGGCAAGCGCCGTGATGGTGCCAACCTGTACCCGGCAATGCCTTACACCTCCTACCACCTGATGTCGCGCGCAGACTCCGACGCCATTCATGCGTACCTGCAGACCGTCGAACCGATCAACCGCGCAGTACCGGTTACCAGTCTGAGCTTCCCGTTTAACGTGCGCCTGGGCCTCACCGGCTGGAACCTGCTCTATGCCAAGGACGTGCAGTTGGCACCGGCCGACGGCAAGAGCGACGCCTGGATACGCGGCCAATACATGGTCGATGTGCTCGGCCACTGCGGTGAATGCCACACCCCGCGCAACGTGACCGAGGCAATGCGGCAGGACAAACGACTGACCGGCAGCTTGCTCAACGGCTACCAGGCGCCAAGCCTGCTGGCCAACGACCTGGCGGCGCGCGGCTGGACTCACCAGGACCTGAGCACCTTCCTCAAGCACGGCATGAGCGCCCAGGGCACCATGTTCAACGAGATGTTCCCGGTGTTTCACAACAGCACCGTGGGCCTGAACGACCAGGACCTGGCCGCCATGGCGACCTTCCTCCTCGGCGACCCGCCACCTCAGCCCCGCCCCCTGGTCGAGGTCTCGATGGACAAGCTCAACGCCAGCGCCCAGCGGGGTCGCCAACACTACCTGAACCTGTGTGCTGGCTGCCACGCCGACAATGGCCAAGGTAAGCAGCATGTTGCCGTGGCCATGCAGGGTAATACCACCCTGCGCCTGGAAGACCCTCGCAACCTGGTCCGGGTGATTGAAGATGGCATTGGCGAACAGAAATTCGCAGGCTTCGAACGCATGCAACCGATGCCGGGCTTCGCCGACAAACTCAATGCCGAACAGCTGACTGATCTGCTCAACTACTTGCAACAAGCTTGGGGCGGTCAACCGGGTGCGCTGTCCACCAGCCTGGTACAGCAGTTACAGGCGAAGGTCACGACCGAGCACAAGGCACACTGACCATGCAGCATCTGGATCTGCAAGTAATACGCCGCGCGCTGGCATGGGCCGCCGCCGGCCAGCGTGTGTGGTTCTGCACGGTGTTGTGCACCTACGGCTCGGCGCCACGTGCGCCGGGCTCGCTGCTGGCGGTGAACGCCGCCGGGCAGTGCATCGGCTCCCTCTCCGGCGGTTGCGTGGAGGACGACTTCCTTGCCCGGGTGGCCGAAGGTACCTTCGCCGATGCCGTCGCCGTGGTGCGCTATGGCGAAGGCGATGACCCGCGCAGCCAAGTGCGCTTGCCCTGCGGCGGCATACTGGATGTGCTCGTAGAAAAGCTCGACCCGAACTGCGAGGTGCAGGCGCACCTGCGCGAGCTGGAGTCTGCCTTGCTGGGTCAGCGTCGGTTGATCCGCCAAGTTGACCTGGCCAACGGTACTCGGCAACTGATCGCAGACCGGGAACACGGCCCTCGAGTCGAACGCAATGCCAGCCAAGTCCGTCTGCGCATCGGTGCCGCCCAGCGGCTGGTGCTCGCCGGCTATTCGAGCGTGGCCCAGGTGTGCGCTGAGTTCGCGGTGGGCCTGGGCTTCGAAGTGATTCTCTGTGACCCACGTGAAGAGGCGCTGGACGGCGTGGTGCTGGAAAACGTGGAGATTCGCCGCGAGCTGCCATCACTGTTCATCGCCCGAGGCGGTTGCCACAGCGATACAGCGGTGGTGGCGCTGACCCACGACCCGCGCATCGATGATCTGGCGATGATGGAAGCCGTGCGCACCGATGCCTTCTATATTGGTGTGATGGGCTCGATGCAGACCTCACAGAAACGCTTCGAACGGTTGCGTCGCATCGGTGGTTTGAGCGAACCGGAACTGGCGCGCATCCACGCCCCGATCGGCCTCAATCTGGGCAGCAAGACCCCCGCCGAAATCGCCCTGGCGGTACTGGCCGATATCTTGCGCATCCGCAGCGGAATTATCCGCGAGCACCTTTGAACGCCGCGCAAGTTGCGATCGGTCGAGGCGGATTAAATTCGGGGGCCCGGGAGCAATGGACCCGAAACAAACGTAAGCCCTGATTAAAGTACGACTTAATCATTCAAAACTGTGAATTGGCGAACTTTCATTAGTGAAACTAGTTTTCGACACCTCTTTTCGGGTATTTACGTCCATTCCAGGACATCTCTAAAGCGGTTTCATAAAACGGTCGTTTTATCTGACCACCCTGACAGCATACGAGTTTGCGGGCTGGGACTGGGCTTAAGTGCATTTTCTGTTCCGTTGCGCCCCCACTACTTGGCCGTGCGGATCAACGCTTCGGCATTGGCGTTGCCAGCTCACCGGCGTGCGAATGGCGAACCGATGCCGCAAGTCATGCACCTCTCCGGTTCGGTCGCCGGGGACGCCGTAAACCAATCTCACGTGACAAAGGCCAGAAGACGCAATGAACGTACTGTTGCAACAGTGGACCACCTCGTTCCGCAACGATGAAGTGAGGGTCGCGTCGCATGTCTGCGATTAACGGAGCTGGGACGCGGCGCAAGAAAGCCTTGGGGCTTTTTGTCAAATTCATTTTGGTGGCCGGACTTTTGGCAGTTGTATGCTGGACTGGACTCTGCATCTTTTTGTCCGTTATGGTCGACCAGTGCCACGATCGAGGTGGTTACTACGATTTGCAACTTTACGTTTGTGAGTTTGGAGATGACATCAAGGCCCTAACTCGGTAGGCGATGCGTTTCTTGCTTTGGCTTTGGCAAGCCGTCTGTACCGGTGCAGACCGCAAACCGAACTTCATACCGTGACGTCCCCCAAAGACCTCTCAGTTCATCAAGGAGTGTTGATCGGACGCTTACCCTTAAGGCAGGGCAGGCAGGTTTTTAACGAAGTTAGGTAACCTTCCCGACTTCCAGAAAGGAGTTGGTACTGTTGGCCTGGCTCAATGAAGCCATTGCATGTTGTACAGATGATCCGTTTCTGGGCGGTAAGCATGGTTGGTGTTTTTAAATCGAGCATAACCTTCCTCGGGACAATTCTGGCTGGGGGCGAAATGACACCCTAAGTGCACTGGCTGTTCCATTGAGCCCCCAACCCCATCGATGACGTTCGGCATCGCCTGCCAAGTCTAAAGAATGATTTTTCAGAAGACTGGACACTTTGCGCCATCACGTGGGCGATCAGCGGCGCATGCAACCTGGGGTTTGGGGAGCAATGGAACCAAAAACCAATGTAAGCCCTACCACCGCCGCTCAGGGCCTTCTTCCCAGGCATCCGCCTCAATGGAACAATTGCGCATCAGGGCCTCTTGGCTGATATCGGCCAGTAGTTCATGTACTGCCTTATCCAATGCCACATCGCTGCAATAGGAGGGTAAGCCGGAACCTCCAAAATTTAGTCAGCGATAGACCCTAGCCACAATCGCATCCAGATCGATCATGCCCCCCCCAAAGACCAACGGAACAGTGAATCTACTGAGGCTTAGCGCCTGAGCGAGCTCGGGCGCTCTCTCTTGGAGGAACGTTTGGCACAATCAGTGTGTCGCTTGGCGCAAGCCGTCGCGCGTCTCAGAAAGCGATCTTTTATGCTGACCAGTCATAGCTGCTGGGAAGGCCAACATCATTAGATAAGCTAATAAAGCTTATCAGTGTAGGGACGGGCGTAAGCGTTCGGCGAAGTCTTCTACTTAACCAGCAGATTACTTGCACTGTTCGAAGTGTACACCACCGAATCATTGAGTATTTTCCAATATGTCGATCAGCATAAATTCTTTAAAATATCCAACAATAGCAACAGCCATGTTATTAACCGTGTTCGCCGCTTCCTCCGCGCTCTACACCATTGATGAAAAAGAACGAGGGGTGGTTCTGCGAAATGGCGCGTTGGTCGGCACCGCTGAGCCAGGCTTGGCATTCAAAATTCCGTTAATCGAAGTTGTAAAGCTAATCAGTGTTCAGAATCAAACTACGCGTTATGAATCGTTGACGGCCTATTCCATGGATCAGCAGGCGGCCACACTGAACGTTTCGGTGTCATGGCATGTCGAGCCAAGTCAAGTAGCAGATTTGTACCGGGGGTATGGCGATGTTGAGAACATGGTTTCACGCGTCATCAGCCGCCAAGTTCCTACCCAGGTAGAAAATATATTTGGTCGTTACACCGCTATTCGTGCCGTTCAAGACAGAGGGCAGTTTGTGACCGACGTTGCGGAAGCGCTGAAGTCTTCAATTGATGCACCGGTAATCATCGATAGTGTCCAGATCGAGAACATCGATTTTTCCGATGCCTATGAGCGATCCATTGAGGAGCGCATGAATGCTGAAGTCCAAGTGAAAACTCGCGAGCAAATGCTTGCGACAGAAAAAATTCAAGCTCAAATTCAGACCACCATGGCCCAGGCGGGGGCAGACTCCGTTCTGGCTCAGGCCAAGGCGGAAGCTGAAGCGACGCGTTTGCGCGGTGATGCAGAGGCTGATGCGATTAAGGCGCGAGCGGCGGCATTGTCCAGTAATCAGAACCTGGTGGAATTAACCAAAGCCGAGCGTTGGGATGGAAAACTACCAACGACGATGCTTCCCAACTCTGTGGTGCCCTATCTTGACGTGAAAAGACAGTAAGTGCATTTAGGCGTTGTACGCCCAAACCCACAAGTGATTTCCGACACTGCTGAATCACGCGCGAAAACGGCACCCTTTCAGGGACAAAACGTGTACGTAAACGATGAAGTTTTTCTGGGTCTCGGCTTACACCCCCATATTAAAAATATTACCAACTTAATTAAAGAAGGATATGGCAGTGATTGTTCTAGTGTCACAAAGACTGAAGTGTTTTATTTATCATGCTGTAATATTGATATTAATGGTCGGTCTTGCCTCTGTAGGTTTTAATTATGGCTACCGATTTTTATTCGACAGTACAATTAACTCGTCATTTTTTTATATTGCGACATTAGTTTTAGGGTTTGGAATAGTTATTCTGTTTCGTAAAGATTATATTTTTATATCGGAATTTAAATTCACCCCGCAAGAAATTGTTATTCGAACATTATTTGGTTTCAGTAAGAGGTTTGACCTGCAACAATTTAGCCTTATGCCTCGCTTGCACAAAACCATAAATGCTCCTTTTTTAGAGGAAAAGGCATCATTATCTATCGCTATTCTGAATAGAGAAACGGGGCGGATTGTCAGAGAGTACGGCTGGACTGGATTTTCCGCAGACGACTTCCGCGGAGTATGCCGCTTATATGGATTTAAAGATGACACGGATTTTAAGCTTTTTAGGGCTGATGATTTCGCAAGCGCCCGCCGACACCTTCCGATCATCATAGGTTCGGTCTTGTTGTCCGGGGCTGCCATCGTCGTCCTCCTCTGGCTCAAGCTTCAAACAATTGCTGGCTGAAAGCACGCGCCTCTGTTTCAGATTGAAACTAGGGGCGGCGCCTCAGAATTCGGAATTTAAAGCAGGGGGAGCCCCTTTCCATTGCTCTCAACCGTACTGCGCAAATCCATGGCTTTGCGACCCAGCCGATCCCTGGCCCTCTAGACATCAGAACCTGGAAGATCACATGCTGAGGACTCCCGTTGGTCCCGCCGAGTTCTCCTTATTTTCTAAGCAGGAACTCCGAGGACTCGCGGACAGGATGATCGCGCAAGAATCGGTGACCATAGATTGCTGCGTCGAATTCGTTGTAGCCGAAACCAAAAGTAATGGACACGGCAGGATAAGGGCCCTGATGTCTCGCCGTTTGAAGCACTGCGCATTGAGTCGAACAAACCAAACCAAGCTCTTGGTTTGCATTCTGCAGCGCCTCCAATCTGGGGAATTCTCCGAGCAGTTCAAAGACCAGCTTCGCTTAGCGATTCACCTCGACCTGAAGCAAACCTCTGCCGCCTGCGTTCGCGCGGCGTCGAGCGAGTTCGCTCATGTACGGCGCTATGCGGAGTGGCTACGCACTGCAATACACCCTAGGGATGACATTTGATGCGCAGTGCTTACATCACGATAGCCATGATTTTATTTTTGACGGCTTGCAGCTCGCCGCAGATACTGATCTCCACCCCATCAGTATCTGCGGCTGACAGCACGTTTGCGAAGCCAACGGTTGTACCCGCGCAAGACATCACGTTGCTGCTGCCTGCCGTTGTGTACGGTGTTTCACCTCAAGGTGATCAGCTATCGGAAGCCGATGACGCGTGCGGGGTGCTCAACTTGTTGTATTCAGCCGTCTACGATCGGTTGGAGAGGCGATTTAAACTCATGCCTTCCGCGCGTGATGCCAGCCCGAAGACTGCTCGGCTAAAACTAACCATCGTAGACGTGGTGACCATCAGTATTGGTGGCCCCACCATCGTGATGGCCGATGCCGAGTTCGAACAACCTGGACAACCGACAGCGCACTATCGTGCCCTTCGCGAAGGGAGCTTAAAGTGGTCTGAAATCACCGCTGATTCGACGGAATGCAGCATGATCGACGCGGTAGTCGACGCGTTAGCCTTGGATATTACGACGTGGACGCTCACCCAATCCTTTGCCGAATCGCCATGAGTAGGCTCAGCAAAAGCCTGCTCTCCGCCGTGATGCTGTTTGCCTGTGTGACCATGCGCACCGTGACGTCCTGGGATGGCGAACCCTCGACGATGAGCTATGGCTTTCCTCTTCCCTGGTACACCCCGAGTCTGGCCACGTCGCTGGCTTACACGATAGCCGTTGTCCCGTTGCTGCTCGACTTTTTCATCTATTTCGTCATTTGCTGGGGACTAGCATCGCTCGTGGAGGTGAAGAGAGCTATGGCACCTAACTTTGGTCGTGTATGCGCGGGGCTACGATGGATTGGGGGAATCGCTTCAGTCGGCGTTCGCGAGCGCACAGATGCGCTGCTCTGCCTCACTTAGTACAAGATGCGGATCGAGTTGGCATTCGTGAAGTAGGATCCCAAGGCGTACTGATCCCGCATCACCGGTTGAACTGACCCCGGCCCGAATGTGGTAAAGATCCAGCCTACTGAGTTCATCGTTCATCCTCGCGGCAAGCGCTTCGCTGACGTACGTCCTAGAGAGATGACCAGCAAGCAAGCTAATTGGGCGCGTGTTGCCGATATCCTCAAGGCAGCTTTGAAGCTTCGCCCTGTGGGCGAGATTCTCAATTACTTGCGCAACGCTTTCGATATGCACGGAAAGCAGCCGCCGTGCTTCCAATTCCTTCAGACGAAGCCTCTTAGCTGCCAGGGCTTCCGCATCAAGGTTGGCGCGCAATCCGACTGCCTCGGCGCGCAGAATATCCGCGATCTGGCGGATCGAAGCAGTCGGATTCGCGCCGCGATATGCTGGCCTGTTTAGCCAGTCCCCATTCGCAACGGCTGTTCTGAGCCACTGAAGCCGTGAGAGCAATTCTTCCTGGAAGGTTTGGGTGTCGCCCGGCAGCGTTGCTATTCGACCGCCCAAGTTATCCAACATGACTTGGGAGACGGTGAGGGTGACGATCGCCTGGCCCACGTCGCGTACAATCTGTTGCCAGTCGTTGCGCGCGTCCCGGGCAGCTTCGGACGCCGTGTCTCGGACATACCGATCAAAGCGCTGCAAACGATCCTTCGCGGCAGGACTCAGCTCTTGCTGGCAGAGCACGCAGACTGTGCCCTCGTCGGTGACAGGGAAATCTTATTCCTGATACGCCGAGCTGGTCGAGTACTCGCGTGCGGCGTTGAACAGAAGCGCCCAAGGGCCTTGGCCCGTGCCCGGAAGCAGCTGCGTGACATCTTCCGCCTGCAGCAGGGCGGATGCGGCAAGCTCAGCCACCTCGACCTCCACCAGCCTTCGATGCACCGACTGCGTGGTGTTGATCGCATCATCAGACACGACGTTGGCGACGGCCGCGATGTTATTAGCTAACTCATCAACCTTCGTCGCGGCGTTGTCCAGGTTCGTCGCCTTGGCCGCCGGGTCAGTCTCACTGATTTCCTGAGGCAGGCGAGCGAGTTCTATTTGCTCACCCTGAGTCAGCGTCGCTAGTTGGCGCGCCCGCGTCAGATCCGTGGCCGCGCTAATCGGATGCACCGTCCGGCCGGCCTCTGTATCGGTGGGGATGACGTTAAACGGTGTAATGTCTACAGCTAGACCAGTGATTTCTGCCTGTAGCCCTGGACGTAGCGCCTGATTGAGACCATTGGCCAGTTGCTGGAGGTAGGTTAAGGCGACCGGCTGAAAGGTTGCCGCTTCCCTTGCCTGAAGGTAGTGACGCGCGCACTCACCATCAAAGACGGAGATACCTCTGAGTTCGGGCCGCGGGACGTGACCGCGTTGACCGCTCCAGAGCGTCTGATCGGGGACGTCGTCCAACTCGAAGTTGATGGTGGCGCTCGGTGTAAGCCGCTGGAAGTTCGGGTCATAGGCATTCGCGTATACCGTGCCGGGGCTCCTGGCTCGGCACGCTTGTTTCAGCACGCGCGCATACCCGGACTTGCCAGTGCCATTGCCA
This sequence comes from Pseudomonas sp. OV226, assembly GCF_003148705.1. Taxonomy (NCBI): domain Bacteria; kingdom Pseudomonadati; phylum Pseudomonadota; class Gammaproteobacteria; order Pseudomonadales; family Pseudomonadaceae; genus Pseudomonas; species Pseudomonas sp. OV226. Next base: position 153,019 of record NZ_QGGS01000013.1, read on the forward strand.
CCGTACGCGATCGTGAGCCCCTGCGACTGAAACTCCAGTGCCTGGTCGCTCGGAATTTTCCCGACATGAAGAAGCGTATGTAGCGACGTGAGAACGACAGTCCTGCCCTGATTCGCCTCTGTTGGAAAATGGTCTGCGGCGAACCTGATCGGCTGCGGTGTAGGCTCGATTGCGCTGCGGATTCCATGATGTTGTTTGGCAAGTTCTAGAATCTCTCCAAGATCCGCTTCATTCCAGGCTCCTTGAATACACAGGCGCCGCAAGGCGTCTTGACGCCATGGTGGCAGCCTGTCTGCCCATGCCAGCACTTCCTCGTAAATAGCCATGTCCTTGCTCCTTATCCGTTAAGGGTATTAGCACAGGAATTATCGGAGTGCCATTAGACGACCGGTAGCACGCGGCGGCCCGGTTTCCGTTTGCGACCAGCTCAGGACTTTCCATCGAATCTTTTATAGGAATCAAACTCGGCAAGGGGACGGAGCAGATTGAGTTCGCGACCCGGCTATGTCAGTTAAGCTGGTCCCCGTCCAACTCGGGGATAGGTAGCGGTGGAGTTTCGCCATGCTCAAATACATCCCAGTACCACCAACCTTTCGGGTATTTCTGGGAGTTTTCGTAATGGTCGAACTTGGCGACCTTACGCTGCAGGTATTCCGGGGTGTTCATGCCGAACACTTCGACGGGGTAGTCGCACCCCATGTCCAGCAGCCAGAAGTCCGGAAAGACTGAATCGTCGTGGTCGAACTTCATCGGCTTGGTGAAGCTGCGCCCGGAGTCAACTAACTGCTGCTCCAACACTCCTTCGTAGCTTGAGTCCAGAGGAATGAACCGAGCGCTCAGGCGTAAAAGGCTGACACTGAGTACATCAGCGGTGTCGGCGAACGATTTCGGATTTTTGGCCTGCAGTGCCATTTGGACGATGGCGTACACCTTGTCCCCGCGCTGCCAAGCGCCAAGCTCATTGGCATAGCTGCGTCGGAGCGACACGCTTGTTGCCTCGTCCAACAGGAGCCTGGGTATGCCAAAGGGAGCCCCGAGGCGCAACTGAGACAGTTCCTCGTCCCGCGCAGGATCGAAACGAGCCAGTGGCCCGATGGCCACCAAACGTAAGCCGCTCTGGTAGGCATTGTTGACCACGGATTGGTTGCGCTGATGTTCGTGTTCGTCCTTCTTCGCGGGCAGCAGCAGCGCCTCGTCCAGCGTCCGATGGCCGATATGAAACCTCTCTGCCTGGCGCAGGAGTGCATTACCGACTTTCTGATCCCAGCGCTTGCTGGGCTGGTCGCCATGCCAAGTGTTCAGGTCTGCTTCGGTCCATAGCAAGTCTAGCAAGGCCCCCAAACTCATCGTGTTGCGGCGCTCTCCGGGAGCGCGAACTTTGGGTGCAGCGGGATGGTTCGGGTTCTCGCCAGCCGCCTCTCGGGGAGGTGTCAATGACCGTGCCAAACGGATACTCAAGCCGCCGTCCTCGCGATCTTGAACCGCTTCCCTGGTATACCCTTGCAGTCCATTCTGTTGATTGCTGGGTGCGTAGAACCGGCATTTTTTGTGATGGCGATGGCTCGTATCGCGGAAACGGGCTAGGTGCAGGTTTTGCCCCTTACGCCTGATGGACACAGGTCGTTCATGGTGATCGTCCAAGCACAGACAAAGGCCATGTGTGTTCCGGTGAGCTTTCTCAAGTGCCTCTAACCATGCTTTGCCGAATTGCTTAGAGGGCGGGAAAATCTCGCCCGTATTAGCGATCTTGATTGAGTAGTTACGCATGATGCATCCTCGATTCACCGTCCTCTGTAGTGGTCTGGCCGGGCCTCCAGTTCCTAAACGAGCAACTTATAAAGAACAGGGGAGCAGCTTTCTCAACGCACTTGGTTCGGTTGCGTTGATGCACGCTGGCCTTGGCATCGGAGCTTCAGCACCGGACCACTTTGGAATCCGGGAAGTCTAACCAGATACCACGGCCTTGTGGGCGCAACGACCACTCCAGGCGCTAAGGTCGGGCGGGCTCTGCGAGTGGGCCATTTCTAGAGTGGTGAAGGGGCGGTGCCAGGTGTCGTCGGTGGCGCGAATCACGCAGGTCCGGCGCTCGTAGGGTCCGGGTACGTGCCGAGCGAGAATGGAACGATAGTTTGTCAGAATGTATGAGCAGGCTTGAATGGGGAAACCCACCAGACCTGAGTTTCTTAAGCCGGTCGTACCGGTGGCTTTCGATACTTGCCTATACCGCTTGGTCCGGAATTAAGTCGCTATAGATATCGAATAGCCATTATGCGCAAGAAGTTGCGCAGTTGATTCTCCTAAAACCCTCGAAAAGCGCTACAGACCTTACAACCAAAGGCCTCTAGCCCAGTGCGCAAGAAGTTGCGCACCACTGCGCAACTTCTTGCGCACTTTACGCGGCTCCCATCCTCAAAAATCCGTCCTCCCTAGCGAAAATTCTAATCAACTCGCTGATTTATATAGATAAATAAATCCATGGCATGAACCTTGATAACAGTCAGGTACCCACCGGGCGATACCGCCTCCCGGGCACCCTTAACTTTTAGCAAGGAGCACATCCATGGCTACACCAGCGTACATGTCCGTCATGGGCGAAAAACAAGGTCTGATCACCGCCGGCGCATTCACTGCCGACTCGGTTGGCAACACCTACCAGGAAGGCCACGAAGACCAGGTCATGGTTCAGGCTTTCAGCCACGACGTGATCATCCCGCGTGACCCGCAATCCGGCCAGCCAACCGGTCAGCGCGTTCACAAGCCAGTGGTCATCACCAAGGTCTACGACAAAGCCTCGCCACTGCTGCAAGCCGCACTGACTTCCGGCGAGCGCATGAGCGAAATCGTTATCCAGTGGTACCGCACTTCGGCTCAAGGTACCCAAGAGCACTACTACACCACCAAACTGGAAGACGCGATCATCGTCGCCATCAACAACAAAATGCACAACTGCCAGGACCCGTCGAACTCGCACTT
>NZ_QGGS01000014.1:0-149275 GCF_003148705.1 Pseudomonas sp. OV226
GCAGGTGCTGTCCTTGCAAGGTCGGGAGGCGATCAGCCAACCGTTCGTGTTTGAGGTGGAGCTGGTCAGTGAACAGCCGTCCCTGGACCTCGAAACCCTGCTGCACAAACCGGCCTTCCTGCAGCTCTCGCCGGACGGCAGCGGCATTCACGGCCAGATCTACCGCGCCGCCCAGGGTGATTCCGGCAAACGCCTGACCCGCTACGCAGTGACCCTGCGTCCGCAACTGTTCTACCTCGCGCACCGCATCAACCAACGCATCTTCCAGAACCTCAACGTGCCGAAAATCATCGGCAAGGTCCTCGAAGAGCACGGTATCCAGAGCAACGCCTACGAATTCAAAGTCGGGGCGACTTATCCCGAGCGCATCTACTGCGTTCAATACGATGAATCGGACCTGCAGTTCATCCAGCGCCTGTGCGAGGAAGAAGGTATCCATTACCACTTCCAGCACAGCGCCACGGCCCACAAACTGGTGTTCGGCGATGACCAGACGGTGTTCCCGAAACTCGCACCCGTGGCCTACCAGCAAGACTCCGGCATGGTCGCCAACGACCCGGTGATCAAGCGCTTCGACCTGCGCCTGGAAACCCGCACCAGCCGCACCACCCGCCGCGACTACGACTTCGAAAAACCGAGCATCACCCTCGAAAGCGAAAACCGTGGCGACGCCCTGCCCGACCTCGAAGACTACGACTACCCCGGTCGCTTCCTCGACCGCGAACGCGGCAAGCACCTGGCCAAACGCGCCCTCGAACGTCACCGCAGCGACTTCCAGCTCGCCGAAGGCAAAAGCGATCAGCCGATACTGGTCAGCGGCCACTTCCTGGCCCTGACCCAACACCCGAAAGCCAAATGGAACGACCTGTGGCTGCTCACCGAAATCCTCCACGAAGGTAAACAGCCGCAAGTGCTGGAAGAATCGGTCACCAGCCACACGACCAACCTTAAGGACGATTTCCACCAGGGATACCGCAACCGCTTCCAGGCCACCCCGTGGGACGTGCCGAATCGCCCGCCACTGCAGCATCCCAAGCCACGAATCCTCGGCAGCCAAAGCGCCGTGGTCACCGGCCCGAAAGGTGAAGAGATCCACTGCGACGAGTACGGCCGCGTCAAAGTGCAATTCCACTGGGACCGCGAAGGCCAGGCCGATGACAAGACCAGCTGCTGGCTGCGCGTCTCTTCCGCCTGGGCCGGCGCCCACTACGGCGGCATCGCCATTCCACGCATCGGCATGGAAGTGCTCGTCACCTTCCTCGAAGGCGACCCCGACCAACCGCTGATCAGCGGCTGCCTGTACCACAAGGAAAACGTCGTCCCGTATCCGCTGCCGGCGAACAAGACCCGCAGCACCTTCAAGACCCTGAGCTCCCCCGGTGGCGGTGGTTTCAACGAACTGCGCATCGAGGACAAAAAGGGCCAGGAACAAATCTTCCTGCACGCCCAGCGCGACTGGGACGAAAACGTCGAACACGACCAGAAAATCCGCGTCGGCAACGAACGCCACGACACCGTCGAGCAAAACAGCTACAGCGAATTCAAGGCCGAAGAACACCACACGGTGTACGCCGACCGCAAAGTCGAAGCACGCGCCAATGACCACCTGACCGTGGGTGCAAACCAGCACATCAAGATCGGCACCGGCCAGTTCATCGAAGCCGGCCAGGAAATCCACCTGAGCAGCGGCATGAAAGTCGTGCTCGAAGCCGGCAGCGAACTGACGCTCAAGGCCGGCGGCAGCTTCATCAAGATCGACGCCAGCGGCGTAACCCTGAGCGGCCCGGTGATTAACATGAACTCCGGCGGCAGCCCAGGCAGCGGCACCGGCGCTGCACCGTTGATGCCGGGGGTTTTGAAACAGGCCGATGCGGACAAGGCTGGGGCGGTACTGACGCCGGCGCAGGTGAACACCCTCAAACGTAACGCGCCGTTCTGTGAAGAATGCGAGAAATGCAAGGCAGGTGTTTGTGCAAGCTGATCTTTTGACGCCACAGGCGTGGTTGGCTGAACGGCCGTTGCAAGCGGGTGAACGGCTTTATCTGATGGTCAGTGCGGCCAGCGATGCCGACGCGCTGAAGACGCTTTATCAAAATGAACCCACCACCCAGGCCACCCCGATCTGGGGCGGAACACCCTACGCGAGTTGGCAACAGGTAATGCCTTACTTCACCGAGTTGAAGCCGAACTCGGGTTTTCTGTCGTGGATTGCCGAAACGGACGCGCAGGACTGGGGATGGCTGGCGGTTTCAACCAGCACGCCGGAGGTGGTCTTTGAACACCTTCGCAGCCTGACCCAAGTGCGCATGCCCGATGGGACCGAAGTGTTTTTCCGGTTCTGGGATGGGCGGCATATCTACCCGATTCTGGAGGGGTTAGGTGATGCTGCGGGGGAAGTGCTGCCGGTGTTTGATCGGTATCTGATTAACGGCAAGCGGCTGGAGGTTAGGCCGCGCATGGTGCCGGTGGCGAAGGATTGGCCTTGGTGGGAAGTACCGCAGCACTTGCTCGACAGCTTGGCCACCCAAGACCAATCCACCCTGATCGACAACTTGATGCAGTGGCTGGAAGAGGAACGTCCAGACATCTACGCCGCTTACCCCGAGAGCAACCTGAAGCTGAAAGTCGCACGCTTCGTGCGCCGGCCAGATGCTCCGAAAAACCTGAATGAAGCACTGTTAAACCACCTGATTCTGGAGCAAGGCTGATGGATCGCGTTGCCTACGTTGATAACCAACTGAGTACGTTCAAGGACAGTCTGAAGCTGTACCAGGAACAAACCAAAACCTGGTACGCCAATACCGCCGACGCTGTCAGCAGAAAGGGGGATTTACCATCTCTGCTGGGCATGGAGCGGGTAATCAAAGTCGGTAACACCAGCAAAGCTGTCAGTGTTACTGATGGCGACTTCAGCTCGTACGTAGCCAAGTGTCCGCTCAAGGGCCCGTTGCTGATCGAGAGCAAGTTCGAATCGGTCTACGACATTCCTTTGGGCGGCATTGAAGTTGAAATCGTCGAGGTGGATGGCGGTGCGGTCAGCAAAGTCAAACTGGATGCTCAAGGCAAAGCCAGCTGGACCGGCGGAGTGCCGGGTAAGTCTTACAAAATACGCGTTCACAATGAAGTGACACCTTCGCAGCTCGACGCCCTGTTCAAATCCTATGACGGTTTAAGTGCTGACTTGGAAGGCTTCCTGCGCAAAGAATGGGCCGGCTTTAAGCCCCAATGGAAAACTCAGTCAGCTTCAGCCACAGCCATGGCGATTGGTAGCGGTATTTTGGAAGGCGGCTGGGAAGCCATCAAAGGTGTCTGGGACGGGATTACTCTGGTCCTCGACATACTTCAGAATCCGATGAAATTTGCCGCAGACTTGGGAGCAGGTGCCCAAGAACTGGTCAAACTGGCCAAAGAAGCACCGGACGTCATGAAAAAAGCCATGTTGCTCGCCAGCGACGAGGCGGCCCTGTTTCTAATGGTACGCAGTGCGGCAATCTGGCTTGCCGGTTTACCACCGACCCAGATGGCCGGCAAGGCGGCGAAAATGACCACGGCGGCGGTCGTTGGGATTCTGATCGACATCGTAATTTCGGTGGTGCTGACCGTCGCAGCAGAAGGTACCGGTCTCATTTACCTGGCTGCCCGCTTAAAGAAATACGGCGAAATTGTTATCAAGGCCGTGACAGGCTTCGTGAAATCCCTGTTCAACATCATCAAAAGCTTCATGGGGTACGTGGAAAAGTACGTCGTGGTCGCCGCCCGTGGAGTGACAGCTCAAGTCAAAAAAGGGAAGGCGCTGCTGCGTTTTGATGGCAGAAAAAACACCAAGCTTGCTGGCAAAAAAGCCAGACCCGATGCATCCAAAGGTGGCAAGAACGGTAACAATCAGAACGTTGACTCAGACAGCAAGACCCAAAAGAAAGGCTGCCCGGTCTCGATGGTCACGGGTGAAGAACTGTTGACCCTGACTGATGGCCAACTCGATGGGCTATTGCCCTTCGAATGGACACGCCTGTACCGCACCAGCGCTGCAGAAATCGACTGCGGCCTGGGTTACGGCTGGAGTCATGCGCTGGCGCAACGTATTGAAATCAACGGCGAGGAAGTCCTCTGGACTGACCATGAAAATCGCTCGATGGCGTTTCCATTGCCCAGCGAACAACGCCCGACCATTACCAACACATTGTCACGCGCAGCCATTTTTTTGGGCGACGACCCGTCTGAATTGATCCTCGCGCAAGCCGGTGTTCGCTCCCGTTTTTACCACTTCCGCTACGACAGCAAGGGCGCCACGCTGATCGCCATCAGCGACAGCTATGGCAACCGGTTGCACATCACCCGTGACATTCACGGCCGGATTAAACGCCTCGATAATGGTGCCGGTCGCGCCCTTCTCTTGCGTTACGACCGCAAGCACATCGTCGCCGTCGATTATCAGCAGTTCCTGCCGGCAGACAATCTGGAAGACGCCTGGAACACCGTCCAGACGTTGGTCACGTACAGCTATGACGCGCAGCATCGCCTGATTGAAGCGAAGAACGCCGCCGGTGAAACCGAACGCTATGCCTACGACGATCAGAACGTGATTCTTGAGCGGCAACTGGCGGGTGGGGCGAGTTTCTATTGGGAGTGGGAACTTTCGGGCAAAGCAGCACGCTGTATCCATCACTGGGCGAACTTCTCTCAGATGGATCAACGCTACGCCTGGGATGACAAAGGCAGTGTCACCTCCACCGAGGCCGATGGCAGTGAAGAGGTCTATACCCACGACGACCAGGCGCGACTGATCAGCAGAGTCGATCCTGATGGTGCTGAACACCTCAAGGCCTACGACGACAAGGGCCGTCTGATTGCAGAAAAAGATCCACTGGGCGCCGTGACCGAGTACCGCTATGACGAGGTGGGTGACTTGGTAGAGGTAGTTCCGCCGGAGGACGAGCCCACGTCATATGAGTACAGCAATGGTTTGGTGAGTGAAGTCCATCGCGGCAAAGCCACCTGGAAATATCAGCGCAACAACCAGGGCGACATCACCCAACAGATCGACCCGGATGGCAACGCCACCCTCTACAGCTACGATCGCCAAGGCCGTCTGCTGGAAATCCGCCACACCGATGGCAGTCGCCACCAACTGGGTTGGAACAACCTCGGCCAACTGCTGGAAGAACAGTTGCCCGACGGCGGTCAGCGCAAATACCGTTACGATGCCTTGGGCCGGCAGATCACCCGCCAGGAAGAAACCGGCGCGATCACTCAATACCAATGGGACGCCGTCAATCGCCTCGCACAAGTCACTCTGCCCGGTGGCGCCACCCGTGCATTCACCTACAACGCCTACGGCAAAGTCACGGCCGAACGCGACGAACTGGGCCGTGTCACGCGCTACGAGTACGCCGATGACCTGCACCTGGTTAGCCGCCGCCTCAATCCGGACGGCAGCCAACTGCGCTACCGCTATGACAACTCGCGCTTATTGCTGACCGAGATCGAAAACGAACGTGGCGAGCACTACCACCTCGATTACTACGCCAACGGCCTGATCCAGCAGGAAACCGGCTTCGACGGGCGCCGCACGGCCTACGAGTACGACCTTAACGGCCAGTTGCTGAAGAAAACCGAGTTCGGTGACGACGGCAGTGAGCTGATCACCGAGTACCAACGCGATGCTGCTGGTCGCTTGCTGGTGAAAACCCTGGCTGACGGTGAGGAAATTCACTACAGCTACGACGCGCTTGGGCGCCTGGTCAACGTCGACGATGGCCATTGGCCGCTCGCCTATGAATATGACCTGCAAGACCGCCTGATCACGGAGCACCAAGGCTGGGGCACTCTGCGTTATGAGTACGACACCCTCGGTCAACTCAGTCATTGCCGGCTCCCCGACGGCAGCAAACTCGACTACCGTCATCAGTCCGGCGGCCGACTGAGCAGCATCGACCTCAACGGCTCACGCCTCACGACCCATCAGTTCACTGCCGGTCGCGAACTCCAGCGCCAACAAGGCCTATTGCTGAGCCAATACCAATACGACGAGCAAGGTCGATTGCAGGCGCACAGCGTTAGCCAGCAGGAACGCAACCTGTTCCGCAGGCGCTACGCCTACGACGCCAACGGTAACCTCGCCGGCATCGACGACAGCCGCAAAGGCAATCGCAGTTACCACTACGACCCGCTTGATCGCCTGATCAACGTCCGTGGCAGCACCCCGGAAAGCTTCGCCCATGACCCAGCCGGCAACTTGCTGGGCCAAGGCGACCAAGCCAGCGCCAACCTGGCCAACATCAAAGGCAACCGCCTGCTGATGCAAGGCGACCGCCATTACGACTACGACGCCTACGGCAACCTGATCCGCGAACGCCGCGGTACCGGGCAAAAACTCGTCACCGAATACCGCTACGACTGCCAGCACCGCCTGATCGGCGCCAGCCTGCCGGGCGGTAGCGTCGCGAGCTACAAGTACGACGCCTTCGGCCGCCGCATCGAAAAAATCGTCGACGGAAGTACCACCGAGTTCCTCTGGCAAGGCGAACGCCTCGTCGCCGAAAGCGCTGACAACCGCTATCGCAGTTACATTTATGAACCGGGTAGCTTCCGCCCACTGGCGATGCTCGACGGCGAAGGCTCGCTGAAAGCGACGCCGTTTTACTACCAACTCGACCACCTCGGCACACCGCAGGAACTCACTGATTACAGCGGCGAGATCATGTGGTCCGCCAAGTACCGCGCCTACGGTAACCTCGCCGCGCTGGATGTGGCTGAAATCGACAACCCATTGCGCTTTCAGGGGCAGTACTTCGATACGGAGACGGGCTTACACTACAACCGGCATCGCTACTACAATCCGGGGACTGGGCGGTATCTGACGCCGGATCCGATCAAGCTTGCGGGTGGGTTGAACAACTACCAGTACGTGCCTAACCCTACGGGGTGGGTGGATCCGTTGGGGTTGGATAATTGTCCGGGTGCGGATGGGTGTAAGCCAGCATCAGGACTTGAGTCTCCTGAAACTGGCGCTAAGGTAAACGAAGGAGCCCCTGATGCCCCGCGACCCGAAAGTGGTAAGAATCCGGTTTTTTTCAAAACTGAAACCAAATGGAAAGCAAGTGGAAAAGGTACAGGGAATGAATACAAAGTTTACCAACAGGATATCGACTGGGATTTAGAACACAAAGGCATGTCGAATTTGGATAGAGCAAAAGAAGGCGGCGCGCCATACATCATGAAAGATGGGGTTCCTCAACAGCTTCAGCTGCACCACTCTAGGCAAAACGGTAAGGGGCCGCTTTTTGAGCTAAGTCGTAAGACTCATCTTACAACCTTAAAAGGCCAGGGCCGAGAAGCAGTTCACCCCTACGGACATAACCAACACCCAGATGCGCCTGTAGATAGAGAGCTCTTTAAGAAAGAAGTCCCACAATACTGGAAAGATCGAGCAGCAGAGACCTCTAAATGATCCCGAATGAGCTGATTCAACTAATCGAAAAGCAGCCTGGCGATATTCACCGGACAGATAAACGCTCCGTCATTGAGGCCCTGACAGCGCTGGACATAAGCTTAGATAGTGAGCTGTCAGAGTTTTTTTTAAAATATACGATAACATTTTTTAGGAGCAACTCTTCAGATGAAGAACTATGTGATATCGCCGACCCGAGCAATGAGATAAAAGTTGGCACCGACTTTATCCATGAAGTGTGGGAGCTTCCCGAGAATTTCATCTGCCTCACAAATGTACAAGGTGAAGGTTGTTATTTATATGATAAAAATAGCGGTGAGGTTTTAGATTTTAGTCTTGCTAGCAGAGATGAGTTTTTAGCTGGAAAGCAGGGGATAAAATGGCATAGTTTTTATGAGTTTCTTACATGGTATTTATCTTAGAAATAATTAGATAAATAGGTTTTTCTAACCGTGCCAATTGATCCTGGGCATTGGGCCAAATGTTTCAAGCTTACGGGCCTAGTGGTGAACACTGCTGTGGTTTGTCCCGAATCTACGTCGAGGATGGAAAATCGACGATGACCTTCAGCCAATGCAACACCATGCAGGTTGGGTCACATTTTCACCAAAACAGAGAGTCGGCGGCGATCCTTGAACTTAGTACAGAGAGATCGATTTACTCGTGATAGTCCTCCCGCAGTAAACGCGATGGCTCGCAAGCGGACAGACCATCCCAGAGAGCAGCCAAACCAGCCCCGAGTACGACGAGGCCAACCGAAACTTGACCAGTCAGAGCGCGGGATAGCGATTACCCAGGAAATAGCTTGGCAGGTATGCCCGCAGGGAAGAGGGAAACAAGGATGAAGGCTGAAGGCTGAAGGCTGATATGCAAGCTACAGTGTCAGGTGTGCCCGTGTTCATGTGCCCGTGCTGGGCGGATAACTACACGGTGATGGTTTGCAAAGGCATGTACATATCAATTGAAGGAGATAACTATATGAGTATCAAACCTGGACCAAAACCGATCGCTGATTCGACAGGCAAAACAGACCAGCGCCGTAGTGTTACCCCTGAGAACAAACCCAAACATCCGGATCTAGACGTACATAAGCACAAAAAAGGTAAGTGACCTGTAAAAGTCCCGCCTTACATGGCGGAGCTATACATCAACATGAGAGTCAGGATAGGTCAAAGCTAAATGCTCGATTTTGACATCTCGGGAACATCTTCGATTTGAATGCGACATTTGTAAACGGCGATGAACTTTGTGGCAGCCCAATTCACCGCGGGTAGATTGCTGCCCAGCAGCCAGACAAATATCGAGGACAGACCACGATATTGATGTAGCTGGGCGTCAACTTTTGGGCCGGCCCCGGTCATTCCGACCGGCACCTAATGGCCCAGAGTGTGTAAAAACGCTTTCTTGAACCCTTGCTATGATTTCTGAGGATTTCATCGCAGAGATCGCCCATGAAGCGCTTTATCCAAGGTGAACATCGAGGCTAAGGCACCTTACTTCCCGAGAGCCTCGACGACTACGTCAGCGATACCAATCCGGTTCGCGCAGTCGACGTCTTCGTTGACGAACTCGACCTGGTCAATCTGGGTTTTGAAGGCGCCATTCCAGCCGATACTGGCCGCCTGCTTACCACCCCGCGATCTTGCTGAAGATCTACATCTACGGCTATCTCAACCGCATCCAGTCGAGCCGACGTTTGGAGCGAGAAGCTCAACGAAACGTCGAGCTGATGTGGTTGACCGGGCTTTTGATGCCGGATTTTAAGACCATCGCCAACTTCCCAAAAGACAACAGCAAGGCCATCCGAGGTGTCTGTCGCCAGTTCGTCGTGCTGTGTCAGCAATAGGGACTGTTCGGAGAACATCTGGTCGCCATCGATGCGCAACTGCTCAGAGCATCAGGCGTACCAGATCTGTCAGTTCCGCTCGTCGCCGAGATCCATTAGGATGGGCACAAACCAAAGGAGTGGCCCTTGCTAATACTTCATTTCTCGGACATTCATTTCCGTAAATCTGAGATCAGCACAGCACAAGACCCGAACTTCCATCTTCGATCTGAATTGGTTCGTGACGTAGTCCGGCAGAGCAGGCTCTTAGGTGCGCCTGATGCGATTATCATATCGGGTGATATCGCATTTGCCGGCGACCAAGATGAGTTCGAATTCGCAACGGAATGGCTTCGAACGCTCTGTGATGCTTGCGGCTGCTCCATGCAATCCGTCTTTGTGGTCCCTGGCAATCACGACGTTGTGCGTGAATTGGCAGACCAAGATCTCGTGCAGCTAATTCATGGACAAATAAAAAGAGCTAGCGACCCAACCGCCGAGATCGCCAAATACTTGGGCAACCCTGCTGTCAGCCGTTTGCTTTACCAGAGCCTAGACAATTTCAATCAGTTCGCATTTCAGTTTCTTTGCGATTTGCTTCCACCGGAAAGGACTCGAGCGACACGCGATCTACAACTCAATGATGGCTCAATCCTTCGGCTGTGGGGGTTGAATACTGCCGTGGTATCGAGTCGTCACGATCGGGTGGGCGAACTCTTTGTCGACCGCGCAAGCTTGCAGATCACACGCGAAACCGGAGTAGTGAATCTGGTGGTTGCACACCATCACCTTTCATGGCTGCGACAGAATGCCGAACTCGCTGACCATCTCAACGATGTCGCGCCTGTACAAATTTTTGGTCATATACATACGAACCGGATCGAGATGAACCGGGACTTCATGCGTCTAACCGCAAGTGCGGCTCACCCTGACCGGAGAGAAGCCGGCTGGGAGCCTGGATATAATTTTTTAGAGGTGTCTGTAGTCGGAGAGCCTGAAGCGCGCAAGCTTCATCTCAAAGCCCATGTCAGAGTGTGGCAGACGGCACCTGGCAGCTTCCAAGCCAAGATGGACAGGGATTCTTCGGTATTTGAGCACTATGTTGACTTGGAGCCGTGGCATCCTCCTCAGGTGACCCCGGTAACGGCTATACCAACTGAAGTGCCAATTTCGGGCATCGGCGCTGCAACGATGCTAATCGAGGAAGGCCAGGCCATGAACACCATCCGAGATTTAGGACTGCGTTTCTATCGGCTGTCATTCAGCAAAAAATCGGAAATTGCAGGACGGTTAGAGCTCCTCGAAGACGAGGATATGGGGCAGCCGGATCACGAACGTTTTCGGCGCGTATTTATTCGCGCACATGAGCGCGGGAAGCTTGAAGAGTTTGCACGGGCCGTCACGGCCGCAGAAAAAGAATGAATGGAGCGGTAATGGCTAAATTTACGTTTGCAGACCGATACGCACAGGCTTCGTTGGCGCCCAGCCCCCAAGTAATCAGCTCCCGACAGGAGCCAGCGAATCGCATCGTCTCTACTGTCGTCGGAACAGGTATCTTGGATCTTGTAGGCGCGTACTACGGTAGTCCTGATGTCGATCTGAGTTGGTTCAGAGACGAGTTTGCTAAAGAGGATGCAAGCTTCAGTCTCGTCAACAACGAGCGAGAAACGAAATTGCTTGCTGCGCTGATCCTTGAACAGCTGGTTGGGAAAGCTCGCTCCGAAGCGATTTTGGCGATCATTGTCGGCAGCGTAATGGGGCTACGACAGCCTGCTGAGTGCGAATGGCTACTTCGCGACGCAAAAGAAGCACTTGGGCGGTTTTCAGTGACGAATCGAGAGCCGCAGACTGTGGAGACGAATGTCACCTCGACGTATACGGCGAAGTTGAAAGAAGAAATTGCGGCTATTGGAGAGGGTGATTGGGCGGCACTGCTGGTAGCGCTCGGCAAAATGAGAGCGGAAACGCAGTCGTCAGCTAGTACAGTGGCAACGCAGTCTACAAAAGCGCTCAAGGCGCTTGATCGAGAGGTTGACCTACTCCGCGAAGAAAGTCAGATGCTATGGTGGTTGTTCAGTGGCCATAGTAGATCAGTAGAGCGCAGTTTCAGCTTGCTCACCCCCCACCAAGCCGCAGTTGTTGGTGCCTGCGACTTAGGCACCTTAACTACAGTTTCGTTTCTAGGTCCAGTTGCCGCTCCAGCCATCCTTGAACGAATAATCGGCTTATCCAAAAAATCGAAGGGAACGCAGGCGGTTGAGCTTTCCAAGGTTATCGACGGTTTTAACCCTGAGGATCTTGAGAGTCTTGAAGTCGCTTCGACACAGTTGCCCCCCAGACTAGCTCCATTCACCGCTGCGATCGATCTCGCCAAGACTATGGGGAATGGAGCATGGCACGCGCGCTTCTCAAGTAAGACCGGCCTGGACGCCTCCATCGTGAGCGAGCCGTTAACCCTTGCAAATCAACTCTATCGCGAACATTTGTTAGGTCAACTGCTGTGACAGATGAGAATGAAGAGGTAGACGTAGACATTGATGTCTTCGAGCAGTCGGTGACGGAGCAGGCTGCCAGTTCGGATCTGCGTTGGGAGTTATTGCCTGCATCCTCGATGCTGTCGATAGAGGATGCTGAGGTACTACTACAGTGGCGAAAGGCCTCGATTATCACAGTAGTTGGCGAGCGAAATGGAGGCAAAACAACTCTGGTCGCTCAACTGTACGAGCAGTTCTTACGCGGCCCTTTCGCACAGACGCTTTTTTCCCACAGCTTGAGCCTTCAAGGTTTTGAAAGGAAAAGCTTTCAGTCTCGAGCAGAATATGGGGCAGACCGCCCAGATACCCCACGAACATCGGCTCAAGACGGACTGACTTTCTTTCATATTGCAGTTTCAGATGAAACCAGCCTGGAACGCACAGATCTCCTGATTTCCGAGCGTGCAGGAGAAACTTATAGGGAACTGCGTGATAGACCTGAGCTTGCCGCCAATCTGATAGAAATCCGGAAAGCTGCCGCGATTGTGCTTATCGTCGATGGTCAGCGCGTGGCTGAGCCACGAATGCGCGCGGGGGTATTTGCTTCCGTTCGCAATATTGCTCGGGCACTGGTGGGTTCTGGCGACATTGGTCCTCAAACGCGGATCCAGCTCGTTACCACCAAATGCGACTTGCTAATGGGAGATGGGGCGGCGGATGCCTTGGAAGCGTTGACGGCGTTTGAAGCTAACCTTACTGCACTGCTAGACGGCAAATTCCTGTTAGCAACATTTCGTACTGCGGCACGTGATCCAGATGGAAATGTCGCCCCTGCCAGCGGGATGGATCGGCTTTTGCAGAGCTGGATTTCGCCGCCATCCCGCTCTCATTTGGAAGAGCCGGAGCTGCCCGTACTAGTGAGCGAGTTTGATCGACTTTTGTTGAGAGGAAGCAGCTCATGAACGCTAGTTTCGTAATCATGGGATTACCTGCGTCAGGTAAAACTACCTTCCTGGCAGCGCTGTGGCATCTCGTGGAGTCAGGAGAGACTGACTGCCGCCTTATGATGGACCATTACCGAGGAGATTTTACTTACCTCAATAATATTGCCGATGCGTGGCGTAATTTTAAAAAAGTCCCTCGCACATCTCAAATTGGCGACACAGACGTTACTATCTATCTACATGATCGTGTAACCGGTGCACGGGGAACGGCACTTTTCCCTGACTTGGCCGGGGAAATATTTGACCTTCAGGTTGAGGAACGACGCTGTAGACCCGAGTTTGTCGTGCAAGCCGATGCAGAGGATGGAATCCTCTTTTTCGTCAACGCCGATGTGAAAGAAGACGGTCTATCAATCATTGATCTGAATGCAAGATTGCCAAAGGAAGCGGTAGGTGCTGTTTTAGCGGGAGAGTCTCCGCAAGCGGTGGGGGATGTGAATGCCCCGGTCGTTGCACCAGAGTGGGAACCGAAATTTTTGCCTGCGCAGGTTCGAATCGTACAGTTGCTTAGCGACCTCCTGCGCCCGCCATTCACCTATCGTACCCGCAAGTTAGCCTTATTGATTTCTGCATGGGATCTCGTTCGAGATCAAGGAAATACCCCTGAACAGTGGCTGGCTAGAACTATGCCACTCGTGGACCAATTTCTTCGCACCAACGGTATGTCATTTACCTACCAGGTTTTTGGTGTCTCAGCACAGGGTGTTCGCCTTGATGACGACGTTGCAGTTGACGGTGCGACGAAGATTGCGCCAAGTCGGCGTGTTCAAATTGTGGGGCATGATGGCGAAGGGCACGACTTAACAGCCCCCCTTGTATGGCTGATGTCGGCGGCAGAATGAAATTCGATCAATGTCTATTTGGTTATGATGACGGGCATAGGCTACTCGCATCCTCGCTACCCTTGGGTAGCGAAACATCACTTCTTACAGAGCTCAGCGACTTGGCTCCCGGGACTATTTTCAATCAGTCGGAGGGCTACTGGACTGGTCTCCCGCTGCCAGCCATAGGCCGCTATGTGTTGATGCGCACTTGGCCAGCACCCGAAATGTCTCGGCCGGGATGTGTATGGACCCACGCTCTTCTTCTCGAACCAGCACTTTTGGAATCGATTGAAGATTTGTCAGTATTACAAGACTTTGCGATCCGCCCATTTGGGTTAGCTGATAAGGAGCGTTATCGTGAGCCATTAACGGTCGATGTAAGTCACTTAGTCCATCAACCCGAGTTGGTCGACAACGCTGTAGTCAAGCGACTCCTCTTGGCGCTTTACGCTGCAGGTACGACGTCTGTAGAGGTCGACTCACCTGGACAACTGGACGCTCCGCTTTTTGCTGTCTGGTCCCAACAATGGCCGAGATTAAGACGTAACCTTCGTTTCCAGACCGCTGCTTCGAGAGCTCCGCGTTCCACCGGCTCCATACGCTTTGACGTCACAGCAGAACTGGCTCAAACCAGTGCAGCGCTATCAGGTATTAGCGTGAAGGGTGAGCCTTGGCTGGTGGCTGCTGCACTTGATGTTCAAGAGGGGGTAGCAGGGGCACTGAGGCCTTTTCTGTGGCGGTATGGGCGCGATGTCCGACGTCAGCGCGGCTCGTTTCTCCCGCTGGTAGAAATTAGGGACATCGACATCGGCGGGGGGCATGATTCAGGCAAGCGCTTGATCGAAATCGTCACCGAATCATTTTCTGCTTCAGATGATGCAAAGAGCCTGAAACAAGACCTCGTGGATGGCAATCTGGCCTCGATAGCCCAACCACAATTGCTGCGATCGGTGCTCTCAGGCACAGGAAACACTGTCTTCCCAATGCCGACACATTCAGGTGTATCAAAACTAGCTGATCTGTGGCCGGAGAGGCGAGAGGAGATGATTTCCCTAGTGGAGATCACTGTGGACGCGGCTGATCCTATGGGTAAATCGGTGTTTGACCTTCTTACCGGGGGACCTAAGGAGTCTCTGGCTTGGCTCCTCGTGCACGCCTCCTCCCACGCTCGAAAGCGGATTGCGAAAGCAAGTCCAGAGCTTTTGCTCGCAGATTGGGTGCTTGACCTGGAAAGCTCTGCTCTGGTCGAACTACTTCCATTGATCCCTGACAAGCTTGCAGGAGTTGACGCTCTATTGGCGAAATTGCTTACCCGAAATGACGATGCCTTGGCAAAGGTAGCGTTCGAGCATTTTTCCGTCGTTACAGCTGGACAAATCATATTGGCGACGGGGGCGGGCCGCCGAGTAGCAGATGCCTGGCGACACACGCTTATGCAACGTCCCGCTGTAATATTGCAGCCCGAGGTTTGGCGCTTTGTATCTTGCACGAGCCAGCTTTACGCTATGGCCGAGTTTTTGGGTTGGCTGACTCCAAATGTTATTGCAGCAGGTCCCGAGTTGTGGACCTCAACTCTCAGAAACGCTTTAAACGATCTTCCTGCAGAGAAATCGGACACGTTGTATTGTTTCTTGATTGCTATCGCGCTCTCCTCTGGAGATAGCCGCGGAATAGACATAGTCGAAAAGCTCTTTGATGTCATACATGATCAGTTGCTTAGATCACAGCTATCTGACACCGCGAGAGAAAAACTCGGGAACCTACTGCCAGACATTGGTTGGTTTCGTGGGTGGGACATAGCTCTGCGCTTCCGTTTAGCGATAGCAAACGCTTACGTTCGATTTCAGTGGCCGACTCAAAGTTACGCCAAGTTATCTGCAACTCGGAAAGGGAGGGTAATGCTTGCCGATGCAGCGTCAGACGTTCCAGGCGGGAAGCGATATGCGAAAGCCGCAGACTTCTGAGGCGTGGTAATTCACTTGTGGCCACTTTGTCGCGGCTATTACGAAAGGAAGCGACGCGGCCTTGTCGGGTATCACCAAGGAATATTTAGATTAAAAATACTCAAATGCAGCCTGACTACACTCATTGACCTAAATACTGTGGTGATCGGCTGTTTCCGAGGGACGTATTCCCCAGCAGCGACCGGTCTATAGCCGACCGCTATGGCTGGTCCGCAGTGAAGGATCGACTTGAGCGAGCGGCCGATAAAACGGTATCGCTAATCGCCACATTGCCTAGCAGTAGGTCGATGCAGCCGAACTCCAAAGACTGTCGGTCAGCATTGAGCAAAGCGGTAAGTTGTGAACATCGAAGCTCGTTTAAAAGATGGAACCAAGGATGACTACGAAGGGTACGACGAAGAGCTTCCTTACGAGAGAGCTGAGAGAATCGATCAGATGGCGATTTACTCGGTTCTAAACAGTTATGTAATTAAAACAAGATCCACCCCCTGCTTGATAAGTCCCCCACAACGAATCTATCGGACGTAACGCATTATCGTGACATTTAATATCACTTAAAAAGCTATCAAAATCCTCATATGCAAGCATTATTGCTTCAAAGCACAACCCAGTAATGCTTAATTGAACGCGACTATTAAATATTTTAAGATTCAACCTTGAAACTGTTAATTTTAGATGATCAATATATAAATCTGCATTTTGAGCTGGCAGGAAATTTTGATAATCAACCGATGAGAGCTTTTCATATAAAACTTTGAGCGCAGCCTGTTCGGAAATATGAAAGCCACAATGATACATTTCGTTTAAAAGTTTAGACCTCTTATATTTTATTGGGTCATTGTTAGCAATCGCTACAGTTTCTGCGAGACTGCGGCTATCGCAGCCATTCCATATAACATCTAGACCGTGATTATCAAAATAAAACCCTTTTTGACAGAAAGGGCAGACTCTTTGCAAAAGCACGTTATGTTTCTCACAAACCTCGATATTTTTTTGGTGCAATCTATGCCAAAAAGGAAATCCGAGCGTAAGTATGTCTTCTCTTATGCAGTCTGGGCAGAAACTAAAAGCTTGCCTTTTCGCGCCCATCCACTTTGCTTGGCTTATGTAAGCATCTTGGGAATAAGAAAGATTTTGGCCATTTTTAATCACTGAATAGACAGGGTATTCCGTATGAAAATGGAGAAGGCGATTTAGACCTCGACAACCTAACCACCCCATAGTTGAAGCGATAGTCTTTAACTCTGAGAATGAAAGGTTTGATTTGGAAAAAGCTTTGAAAAATCTCGCAGAGGGATCCCTCCAATTCAGGGAAATATTCCTGTCGATGTAAGAATGCACAGATTCGCCACTTTGTATTTTTAAAAGCATTTCTGTTCACAAGATTCGTCCGCATAAGCATGCGACTTAAGGCTGGGCGCCTGCCACAGAGGTAGGAGGCCGACCGGCCTTCTTCCTCCTGCGACAGTTTTTATTCACCAGCGACAGTTTTTATTCTCTAAATTTACCGTTTCGATCACCTGTGGATAACTTATTCCACCGTCACCGACTTCGCCAGGTTACGCGGCTGGTCAACGTCCGTGCCTTTCAAGACAGCCACGTAGTACGACAGCAATTGCAGCGGGATGGTGTAGAGGATCGGCGACAGGGTGTCGTGGATGTGCGGCATGTGGACAACGTGCGTGCCTTCGCCGTTGGTCATGCCAGCCTTTTCGTCTGCAAAGACGATCAGTTGGCCACCACGGGCGCGGACTTCCTGGAGGTTGGATTTCAACTTCTCCAGCAGCTCGTTGTTCGGCGCCACGGTCACCACTGGCATGTCGTTATCCACAAGTGCCAACGGGCCGTGTTTCAGTTCGCCCGCCGGGTAGGCTTCAGCGTGGATGTAGGAAATTTCCTTGAGTTTCAGGGCCCCTTCCATCGCTACCGGGAATTGCGCACCACGGCCGAGGAACAGCGTGTGGTTTTTCTCGGCGAACAGTTCGGCGATTTTCTCCACGGTGCTGTCCATGGCCAAGGCTTCACCCAAGCGGGTTGGCAGACGACGCAATTCTTCGACCAACGTGGCTTCGACGCCTTTGGCCAACGTGCCGCGTACCTGACCCAAGGACAGGGTGAGCAACAGCAAACCCACCAGTTGGGTGGTAAAGGCTTTGGTCGACGCCACGCCGATTTCACGACCGGCTTGGGTCAGCAGCGTCAGGTCGGACTCACGCACCAGCGAACTGATGCCGACGTTGCAGATCGCCAGGCTGGCGAGGAAGCCCAATTCCTTGGCATTGCGCAACGCGGCCAGGGTATCGGCCGTCTCACCGGACTGCGAGATGGTCACGAACAGAGTGTCTGGCTGCACCACCACCTTGCGGTAGCGGAATTCGCTGGCGACTTCGACCTGGCACGGGATACCGGCCAGTTCTTCGAGCCAGTAACGGGCAACCATGCCGGCGTGATAGCTGGTGCCGCAGGCAACGATCTGTACGTTGCGCACTTTGGCGAACAGTTCGGCGGCCTGTGGGCCGAATGCCTGTACCAACACGCCGTTGGGGCTCAGACGACCTTCGAGGGTACGCTGCACGACGGCGGGTTGTTCGTGAATTTCCTTGAGCATGAAGTGGCGAAACGTGCCCTTGTCCGCGGCTTCGGCACCGTCGCGGTACTGCACGGTTTCACGCTCGACGGCTTTGCCATTCACGTCCCAGATCTGCACGCTGTCACGGCGGATTTCAGCAATATCGCCTTCTTCCAGGTACATGAAACGGTCAGTGACCTGACGCAGTGCCAGTTGGTCGGAAGCCAAGAAGTTTTCACCCAGGCCCAGGCCAATTACCAACGGGCTGCCGCTGCGGGCCGCAACCAGGCGATCCGGTTGATGAGCACTGATAACCGACAGACCGTAAGCACCGTGCAACTCTTTGACAGTCGCCTTCAGGGCGGCGGTCAGATCGTGCAGGTCCTTGAGTTTATGGTTCAGCAGGTGAGCGATAACTTCGGTGTCGGTGTCCGAGGTGAACACGTAACCCAAGGCTTTGAGCTGCTCACGCAAGGCTTCGTGGTTTTCGATGATGCCGTTGTGCACCACGGCCAGGTCGCCGGAGAAATGCGGGTGTGCGTTGCGCTCGCAGGGTGCGCCGTGTGTGGCCCAACGGGTGTGAGCAATGCCGAGGCGGCCGACCAGTGGCTCGGCTTCGAGCGCCGCTTCCAGTTCGCTGACCTTGCCCGGACGACGCATACGCTCGAGTTTTTCATCGTTGGTGAAGACCGCCACACCGGCGCTGTCATAGCCACGGTATTCCAGGCGCTTGAGGCCTTCGAGCAGGATGGCGGTGATGTTACGTTCTGCGACTGCGCCGACAATTCCACACATGGCTATTTCTCCTGACTGATAGCTGCGCAAATCAAATTGATACCGCGCGCCTGTATCAGATCGCGAGCCTCCAGGGGCAGGCGATCATCGGTGATAAGGGTATGGACACTGCTCCACGGCAGCTCCAGGTTGGGAATTTTGCGACCGATCTTGTCGGCCTCCACCATCACGACGACTTCACGGGCGACTTCGGCCATGACTCGGCTCAAACCCAGCAATTCGTTGAAGGTGGTCGTACCGCGAACCAGATCGATGCCGTCGGCACCGATGAACAATTGGTCAAAGTCGTAGGAGCGTAATACTTGCTCGGCGACTTGCCCCTGGAAAGACTCGGAATGCGGATCCCAGGTCCCGCCGGTCATCAACAGCACCGGCTCGTGTTCAAGTTCGCTCAAGGCATTGGCAACGTGCAGCGAGTTGGTCATCACCACAAGACCCGGCTGCTGGCCGAGTTCCGGAATCATGGCCGCCGTGGTGCTGCCGCTGTCGATGATGATGCGTGCATGCTCGCGAATGCGCAGGACGGCGGCGCGAGCAATGGCTTGTTTGTATTTGGAGATCGGTTGGCCGATGTCGGCCACCAGTTCCTGAGGCATGGTGATTGCTCCGCCGTAACGGCGCAGCAGCAGGCCGTTACTTTCGAGCGCTGCCAAGTCCTTGCGAATCGTAACTTCAGAAGTTTCGAAGCGCTTCGCCAGCTCATCCACACTGACTTCGCCCTGCTCATTGAGCAAGGTGAGAATATTGTGCCGGCGTTGGGGTGTATTGCGCTTCGACATGGGCTTGTAAGTTTCGATTCGAAAGATAACGGAAGCAATCAAAACCTATCAGCGAAAGTTCGTCAAGCGGATAGCGATAAAATGTCTATGGGTAAAAGCATCGCGGGCCAGCCCGCTCCCACAGGAATTGGGAGATCCTTGTGGGAGCGGGCTGGCCCGCGAATGCAGTTGTGCAGACTGTGAATAAATCAGGCTGACAACAGGTATGTGGATAACTCAGCTCTTCTTGATCTTCTCCGGCCGTTTCCAGCCATCGATGTTCTTCTGACGAGCTCGCCCTACCGCCAACTGGGATTTATCCACAGTCGAGGTAATCGTCGAACCGGCCGCCGTGGTCGCACCTGACAAGATATCCACAGGTGCCACCAACGAGTTGTTGGAACCGATGAACACATCTTCACCCAGCACCGTCTTCCACTTGTTGGCGCCATCGTAGTTGCACGTAATGGTGCCCGCGCCAATGTTGGTCCGCGCACCGATCTCGGCGTCGCCCAGATAGCTCAAATGACCCGCCTTGGCGCCTTCACCCAAGTGTGCGTTCTTCAGTTCAACAAAGTTACCCACATGCGCGCGAGCTTCAAGCACAGTGCCTGGCCGCAGGCGGGCGAATGGGCCGGCGTCACTGCCTTCACCCAGAATGGCGCCTTCAATGTGGCTGTTGGCCTTGATCACGACACCTTTACGCAGGGTGCTGTCCTTGATCACGCAGTTCGGGCCGATCACCACGTCATCTTCGATGACGACGTTGCCTTCGAGGATCACGTTGATATCGATCAGCACGTCGCGGCCAACGGTGACTTCACCGCGCACATCGAAACGGGCCGGGTCACGCAGGGTCACGCCTTGAGCCATTAAGCGACGGCCGGCGCGCAGCTGATAATGGCGCTCCAGTTCGGAGAGTTGCTTGCGATCATTGGCGCCCTGCACTTCCATGGCGTCATGAGGTTGCTCGGTGGCCACGATCAGACCATCGCTGACCGCCATGGCGATCACGTCTGTCAGGTAATACTCGCCCTGGGCATTGTTGTTGGAGAGACGACTCATCCAGTTGCCAAGGCGTTCGAAAGGCATGGCCAGAATGCCAGTGTTGCCTTCAGTGATTGCGCGCTCTTTTTCGTTGGCGTCCTTTTGCTCGACGATCGCCGTGACCTTGCCGTCGGCATCGCGGACGATGCGGCCATAACCGGTAGGGTCGTCCAGCTCAACGGTGAGCAAACCCAGTTGCTGCGGCGCCACTTTCTTGAGCAGGCGTTGCAGGGTTTCGACCTCAATCAGCGGCACATCACCGTAGAGAATCAGTACGGTATCGGACTCGATGAACGGCACGGCCTGCGCCACCGCATGACCGGTACCCAGTTGCTTGTCCTGGAGGACGAAATTCAGGTCGTCCGCCGCCAGGCGCTCACGCACCGCTTCGGCTCCATGACCAATGACCACATGAATACGCTGTGGATCAAGTTGCCGGGCGCTGTGGATAACATGGCCAAGCATCGAGTTGCCGGCAATCGGGTGCAGAACTTTCGGCAATGCCGAACGCATGCGCGTGCCTTGGCCAGCAGCGAGGATAACGATTTCAAGAGACATGACTGGCTACCAATCCTGGGTGGTCAGCGGCTGCGACCAGATTATGAAAGTCGGAAAAGAAAAAAGGGTAGCCGAGGCTACCCTTTTTAATCAATCGCGCAACAAGTCGCAGGCAATTAGCCACCGAACTTCTTGCGGATCTGCTGGACGGTGCGCAGCTGAGCTGCTGCCTCGGCCAGACGTGCGGAAGCAGCACCGTAGTCGAATTCTGCACCACGGTCATGCAAGGCCCTCTCGGCAGCCTTAACGGCTTCCTGAGCAGAGGCTTCATCCAGGTCGACAGCACGTTGCACGGTATCGGCAAGTACTTTGACCATGTTCGGCTGAACCTCGAGGAAACCACCGGAGATGTAAAACACCTCGGCTTCCCCGCCCTGCTTGATCAGGCGGATCGGACCCGGTTTGAGATTAGTGATCAGCGGCGCGTGACCCAGAGCGATACCAAGATCACCCAGAGCACCGTGCGCAATCACCATCTCGACCAGGCCGGAAAAGATTTCTCCTTCCGCGCTGACGATATCGCAATGGACTGTCATAGCCATCTGATTGCCTCAACCTAAATTAGCGCCCGTTTCCGGGCGCCGGGATTACAGTTTCTTGGCTTTCTCGATCGCTTCTTCGATGCCGCCGACCATGTAGAACGCTTGTTCTGGCAGGTGGTCGTAGTCACCGTTGAGGATGCCTTTGAAGCCAGCAATGGTGTCTTTCAGGGAAACGTATTTGCCCGAAGAACCGGTGAAGACTTCAGCCACGAAGAACGGCTGCGACAAGAAGCGCTGGATCTTACGAGCACGGTTTACCAACTGCTTGTCTTCTTCCGACAGCTCGTCCATACCCAGGATCGCAATGATGTCCTTCAGTTCTTTGTAACGCTGCAGGACGTACTGTACACCGCGAGCAGTGTCGTAGTGATCCTGGCCGATTACGTTCGGGTCCAGCTGGCGCGAAGTCGAGTCGAGTGGATCGATTGCCGGGTAGATACCCAGGGAAGCGATGTCACGGGACAGAACGACGGTCGCGTCCAAGTGGGCGAAAGTGGTCGCTGGCGACGGGTCGGTCAAGTCATCCGCAGGTACGTATACCGCCTGGATCGAGGTGATCGAACCGTTCTTGGTCGAAGTGATACGCTCTTGCAGAGTACCCATCTCTTCGGCCAGGGTCGGCTGGTAACCTACTGCGGAAGGCATACGGCCCAGCAGTGCGGATACTTCAGTACCGGCCAGGGTGTAACGATAGATGTTGTCGACGAACAGCAGAACGTCGTTACCTTCGTCACGGAACTTCTCGGCCATGGTCAGACCGGTCAGTGCTACGCGCAGACGGTTACCCGGCGGCTCGTTCATCTGACCGTAAACCAGTGCCACTTTGTCCAGAACGTTGGAATCCTTCATCTCGTGGTAGAAGTCGTTACCCTCACGAGTACGCTCACCCACACCGGCGAACACGGAATAACCGCTGTGCTCGATGGCGATGTTACGGATCAGTTCCATCATGTTTACGGTTTTGCCTACACCGGCACCACCGAACAGACCGACTTTACCACCCTTGGTGAACGGGCAAACCAAGTCAATAGCCTTGATGCCGGTTTCCAGCAGGTCGTTGCCGCCCGCTTGTTCAGCGAAGGTTGGCGCAGGACGGTGAATGCCCCAGCGCTCTTCGGTGTCGATCGGGCCAGCTTCGTCGATCGGGTTGCCCAGTACGTCCATGATCCGGCCCAGCGTCGCTTTACCGACCGGTACGGAGATGGCGGAACCGGAGTCGATGACGTCCAGACCACGCTTCAAGCCCTCGGTGGAGCCCATCGCAATGGTACGAACCACGCCGTCGCCCAGCTGTTGCTGAACTTCCAGAGTGGTTGCGGCCGCGCTTTGTACAGTCAGCGCGTTGTAGATGCTCGGTACGCTGTCGCGTGGGAATTCCACGTCGATAACGGCGCCGATGATTTGAACGATACGTCCGCTACTCATAGCTGGATCCTCTGAATATTTGAACCGTTAAACCGCGGCAGCGCCGCCGACGATTTCCGAGATCTCTTGGGTGATCGCAGCCTGACGCGCCTTGTTGTAGATCAGCTGCAAATCGCTGATCAAATCACCGGCGTTGTCGGTAGCGTTCTTCATCGCGATCATCCGCGCAGCTTGTTCAGCCGCGTTGTTCTCGACCACCGACTGGTAGACCTGCGACTCCACGTAACGAACCATCAAGCCGTCAAGCAGCTCTTTGGCGTCCGGTTCGTAGAGATAGTCCCAGTGGTGCTTGAGTCCTTGATCCGGGGTTGCCACCAGTGGAATCAACTGCTCCACGGTAGGCGATTGCGTCATGGTGTTGATGAACTTGTTGGACACCACGGACAGGCGGTCAATACGGCCGTCCAGGTAGGCATCCAGCATCACCTTGACGCTGCCGATCAGGTCATTGATCGACGGCTCTTCACCCAGGTGGCTGATAGCTGCTACGACGTTGCCGCCGAAGTTGCGGAAGAAAGCCGCACCCTTGCTACCCACTACACACAGATCAATCTCGACGCCGTTTTCGCGGTTTACCGCCATGTCCTTGACCAGGGCCTTGAACAGGTTGGTGTTCAAACCACCACACAAACCACGGTCAGAGCTCACCACAACGTAACCGACGCGCTTTACTTCACGCTCGATCATGAACGGGTGGCGATATTCCGGGTTGGCGTTGGCCAAATGACCAATAACCTGGCGGATGCGCTCCGCGTAAGGACGGCTAGCAGCCATGCGCATTTGTGCCCTGCGCATTTTACTGACCGCCACTTTTTCCATGGCGCTGGTAATCTTTTGCGTGCTTTTGATGCTCGCAATCTTACTGCGAATCTCTTTTGCGCCTGCCATGTAACACCTATCAGGTTAGCAAGCGGGAGCCTTGCGGCTCCCGCTGCGGCTTACCAGGTTTGGGTCGCCTTAAACTTCTCGATACCGGCTTTCATGCCCGCATCGATTTCGTCGTTGAAGTCGCCCTTCACGTTGATCTTCGCCATCAAATCGGCGTGATCGCGGTTGAAGAAGGAAATCAGCGCTTGTTCAAAGCTACCGATCTTGGCGATTGCGACGTCAGTCAGGAACCCACGCTCAGCGGCATACAGCGACAGCGCCATGTCAGCAATCGACATTGGTGCGTATTGCTTCTGCTTCATCAGCTCGGTAACGCGCTGACCATGGTCAAGTTGCTTACGGGTCGCTTCGTCCAGGTCAGATGCAAACTGGGCGAATGCCGCCAGTTCACGGTACTGAGCCAGAGCGGTACGGATACCACCGGAGAGCTTCTTGATGATCTTGGTCTGAGCGGCACCACCCACACGGGATACCGAAACACCGGCGTTCACAGCGGGACGGATCCCGGAGTTGAAAATGGCCGATTCCAGGAAGATCTGACCGTCAGTGATGGAAATCACGTTGGTCGGAACGAACGCGGAAACGTCGCCAGCCTGGGTTTCGATGATCGGCAGTGCAGTCAGGGAACCGGTTTTGCCGGTCACTGCGCCGTTGGTGAACTTCTCAACGTATTCTTCCGAAACGCGGGATGCGCGCTCCAGCAGACGGGAGTGGAGATAGAACACGTCGCCTGGGTAAGCTTCACGGCCTGGTGGACGGCGCAGAAGCAGGGAAATCTGGCGATAAGCCACTGCTTGCTTGGACAGATCGTCATAAACGATCAGCGCGTCTTCACCGCGGTCGCGGAAGAATTCACCCATGGTGCAACCGGCATAAGGTGCCAGGTATTGCAGTGCTGCAGATTCCGAAGCGCTCGCTGCCACGATGATCGTGTTAGCCAGTGCGCCGTTTTCTTCCAGCTTGCGAACAATGTTAGCGATGGTCGATTGTTTCTGACCGATGGCTACATAGACGCAGAAAATGCCGCTGTCTTTCTGATTGATGATCGCGTCGATCGCCAGAGCGGTTTTACCGATCTGACGGTCACCGATGATCAGCTCACGCTGGCCACGGCCGACAGGGATCATGGCATCGACAGCCTTGTAGCCAGTCTGTACAGGCTGGTCTACCGACTTACGCCAGATCACGCCTGGAGCAACTTTCTCGACCGCGTCGGTCAAGGTGTTGTTCAGTGGACCTTTGCCATCAATCGGGTTACCCAGTGCGTCGACTACGCGACCCAGCAGTTCCTTACCAACCGGAACTTCGAGGATGCGGCCAGTGCACTTGGCGCTCATGCCTTCAGCCAGAGACTGGTATGCGCCCAATACAACGGCACCTACGGAGTCTTGCTCCAGGTTGAGAGCCATACCGAAGACGCCGCCCGGAAACTCGATCATCTCGCCGTACATTACGTCGGCCAGACCGTGAATCCGCACGATACCGTCAGATACGCTGACGACAGTGCCTTCGTTACGGGCTTGGGAGGTCACATCGAGCTTGTCGATGCGGCCCTTGATAATTTCACTTATTTCGGAAGGATTGAGTTGCTGCATTGCTCTGCTGCCCCTTCAAACTCAAGATTTCAATGCTTCGGCAAGGCTCGCGAGTTTGCCGCGAACCGAGCCATCGATAACCAGGTCGCCGGCGCGGATGACAATGCCCCCAATAAGGGATTTGTCTTCCTCGACTTGCAGGCGCACTTCCCGGTTGAGTCGTGCACTGAGAACCTTGGCGAGTTTGTCTTGCTGTTCTTGGTTCAATGCAAAAGCACTGGTCACTTCAACGTCTACCGACTTCTCTTGTTCGGCCTTGTACAGGTCAAACAGAGCGGCGATCTCCGGCAACAGCGGGAGACGGTCGTTTTCGGCAACGACGTGAATGAAGTTCTGTGCCTTGACATCAAACTTGTCGCCGCACACGTCAATAAACGTGGCGGCCTTGTCTGCGCTCGTCAGTCGCGGGGCCTTGAGCACGCGCTGCATAGTGTCGTCTTGCGACACTGCTGCAGCCAGGCCGAGCATGGCTGACCAAGAGGCCAGTTGCTGGTGGGCCTGGGCGTGCTCGAAGGCTGCCTTAGCGTAAGGTCGGGCCAACGTGGTCAATTCTGCCATGATCGCCCTCGCTTAAATTTCAGCAGCCAGTTTGTTTACCAGCTCCGCGTGCGCGTTTTGATCGATTGTGGCACCCAGGATCTTCTCGGCGCCGCCAACGGCCAGAGCACCCAATTGGGCACGCAGCGCGTCTTTGACACTGTTCAGTTCCTGCTCGATCTCGGCCTGAGCCTGAACCTTCACACGGTCAGCGTCGATACGGGCTTTTTCAACAGCCTCTTCAACGATCTGATTACCGCGTTTCTTGGCCTGCTCAATGATTTCGGCTGCCTGAGCTTTAGCTTCGCGCAGTTGTTGACCCACTTTGTCGTGGGCCAATTCCAGGTCGCGAGCTGCTCGGGCGGCAGCGTCCAGTCCATCCGCGATCTTCTTCTGACGTTCGTGCAAAGCCGCGATGACCGGAGGCCACACGAACTTCATGCAGAACAGCACAAAAATGAAGAACGCAACGGACTGGCCAATCAGGGTTGCATTAATGTTCACGCCAACACCTCGCTCGTTCGTTACACATCACACCAATTACTCGAAGGTTCGAGTAATTAGCCAGCGAGTTGACCAACGAATGGGTTCGCGAAGGTGAAGAACAGAGCGATACCAACACCGATCATGGTTACGGCGTCGAGCAGACCGGCAACGATGAACATTTTAACTTGCAGCATTGGAACCATCTCTGGCTGACGCGCTGCGCCTTCCAGGAACTTGCCACCCAACAGGCCGAAACCAATTGCGGTACCCAGTGCGCCCAGGCCGATCAACAGTGCAACAGCGATAGCGGTTAGACCAACTACAGTTTCCATCTTTCCTCCCGACTTTTACGTCGTATGGTTTAGGTTTTTTAGATTTTAAAGCGGTAAAACAAATCGTTTCATAGCCCTGTTCGGGCACCCACTCGTTTTACCGAGTGGGACATCAGACTAGTCGAAACTGGTCTTAATGGTTCTCTTCGTGCGCCATCGACAAGTAAACGATGGTCAGCATCATGAAGATAAACGCCTGCAGGGTGATGATCAGGATGTGGAACACTGCCCACGCCCACTGCAGAACAACGCCCAGGCCGCTAAGCCAGAGCAGACCGCTGCCGAACATCACAGCAATTAGAATGAAGACCAGTTCGCCGGCGTACATGTTGCCGAACAGACGCAGTGCCAAGGAGATTGGCTTGGCAACCAGTGTCACGAACTCCAGCAGGAAGTTCACCGGAATCAGCAGGGCTTGAACGAAGATGTTCTTGCTGCCGAACGGGTGCAGGGTCAGTTCGCCGACGAAGCCGCCAATGCCCTTGACCTTGATGCTGTAGAAAATGATCAGCGCGAACACCGACAGGGCCATGCCCAGCGTTGCGTTCGGGTCAGTGGTCGACACGGCGCGGAACGGAATGTGATGGTCGCCGGTGATCAGGATGGCCAGTTGAGGAATCCAGTCGACCGGGATCAGGTCGACGGCGTTCATCATGAACACCCAGACGAAGATGGTCAGTGCCAACGGTGCAATCACCGGGCTACGGCCATGGAAGCTGTCTTTCACGCTGCCATCGACGAATTCGACCAATACTTCAACGAAGTTCTGCAAAGCACCAGGCTGACCGGAAGTCGCTTTCTTTGCCGCCATGCGGAAAAGAAGAACGAAGATCAAACCCAACGCGACCGACCAGCCGAGAGTATCGACGTGGAAAGCCCAGAAGCCCATTTCCTTGGCTTCTGCTGCGGTGTGGGCAAAACCCCACCCGCCAGTTGGGTGCTGACCGAAAGTCAGGTTTTGCAAGTGGTGCTGGATATAGCCCGAAGCGGTTGTTTCTGCCATGGTTGCCTCAAACGCCCTAAGGTCTCGAAAGTCTTGTTCTCATCAGCAGGGGCGCGAACCAGCTGACCAGTTGGGTCAACACGAAGACGCCGAATACAGCTAGCGGCGCCAATGGCTTCACACCTGCAAACGTCAGCGCAAACAGCACTGCCGTCAAAATCAGTTTGCCCGCCTCACCGGCATAAAATGACCGGACGATGGCTTGAGCTGCTCGGGCGCCGGAAAACCGAAATGCCCTGTGAGCGAAATAAACATTGGGAAGCAAGGCTATCAGGCCTCCGCAAAGTCCCGAGTACCCGGCAACGACTCCACGCCATTGCCAAAGCGCCAAAGCAGCGATCAGCAGAACGACAAATTGAGCCATTAACACCGGAAAAACTGCCAGGCGATGGAACGGCAAGCGGTTTGGCGTGCGGGTTTCCATCACGTTTACTCTCCAATGGTCGGCTGCCAGAAATCAATAACTTGGCATAATTTGTGCCGACAAAATGCGCGCAGAGTATAGGGGCGGTTCGGCCCCTATTCAACTGTCAGGTAGTGATTTCCGACTGCACGCTACATGAGGAAATGTTTCAACGAATGTGTGCGAGCACACCTTGTAATTCGTCGAGGGAGTTGTAACCAATGACCAACTGCCCTTTCCCCTTCTTACCGTGGCGAATCTGCACCGCAGAGCCTAGGCGTTCAGCCAGGCGCTGCTCGAGTCGGGCTATATCCGGGTCCGGTTTTACCGGTTCGGCAGGCTCCTGTTTGCCACTCAACCACTGGCGAACCAGTGCTTCAGTTTGGCGCACAGTCAGCCCCCGTGCGACAACATGTCGCGCCCCTTCTACCTGTTGATTCTCCGGTAAACCGAGCAAAGCACGTGCGTGACCCATTTCCAGGTCGCCGTGTGACAGCATGGTTTTGATAACTTCCGGCAACGCGATCAAGCGTAGCAGGTTGGCCACAGTTACGCGGGATTTGCCCACGGCCTCGGCAACTTGCTGTTGAGTCAGCTGGAATTCCTGCTGCAAACGCTGCAACGCCACGGCTTCTTCGATCGGATTGAGGTCTTCACGCTGGATGTTCTCGATCAGCGCCATCGCAATGGCCGTTTCATCCGGAACATCGCGAACCATCGCCGGGATGGTTTCCTGGCCCGCCTGCTGGCTTGCACGCCAGCGGCGTTCACCGGCGATGATTTCGAAGCGACCGCTGCCAATCGGGCGAACCACGATCGGCTGCATCACACCTTGGGCCTTGATCGATTGCGCCAATTCTTCCAGCGCCTGCGGATCCATGTCCCGACGCGGTTGGTATTTGCCCCGCTGGATCAGGTCCAGAGGCAGATGCTGCAGCTCACGCTGATCAGCTTGTACCGCTTGTTCTTCAAGCGAGCTGACAGTCGGACCACTCAGCAGTGCATCCAGTCCACGTCCGAGACCTCGTTTCTTGACGGCCATGGGGATTCCTTAAGTTGCCTGAGCAGCGGTGGTGCGTGAGTTTTTGCGTTGACGGCGAACCATTTCGCCCGCCAGTGCCAGGTAGGCAATGGCACCCCGCGATGTCTTGTCGTAAGCCAACGCCGGCATGCCATAACTAGGCGCTTCGGCCAGGCGAATGTTGCGCGGAATCACAGTGTCGTAGAGCTGCTCGCCGAAGTGTTCCTTGAGCTGGGCAGATACGTCGTTCATCAGGCTCAGGCGCGGGTCGTACATGGTGCGCAACAGCCCTTCGACTTTCAGGTTCGGGTTCAGCAATTCGGCAATGCGCTTGATGTTATCCACAAGGTCGCTCAGACCTTCGAGCGCAAAGTACTCGCACTGCATGGGGATAATCACCCCATCGGCGGCAACCAGTGCGTTCAATGTGAGCATCGACAACGACGGCGGGCAGTCGATCAAAATGTAATCGTAGTTTTCACGGATCGGCGCCAACGCACTGCGCAGGCGGCTTTCCTTCATCTGCATTTCCAGCAGAACCACTTCGGCTGCCGTCAGGTCGCGGTTGGCCGGCAGCAGTTGGTAACCACCGTGCTCGGAATAGTGCATGGCCTGGGCCAGATCGCATTCGCCGATCAGCAGGTCGTAGACCGAGTTTTCCAGGCCGTGTTTATCCACACCGCTACCCATGGTGGCGTTGCCCTGTGGATCGAGATCGATCAGCAGCACCCGACGCTTGGTAGCGACCAGGGAAGCTGCGAGGTTGATGCAGGTGGTGGTTTTACCCACACCACCCTTTTGGTTCGCTATCGCGAATACCTTAGCCATTCTTGCTTGTGTTCCCAATCATGCCGTGCGGCGCAGTATCAGCAGATGGCGTTGGCCTTGGCAACCAGGTACGGCCAGGGCGTGTTCGCTATCGAGGTGGAAGTCTGCCGGCAATGCTACCAGCTCATCGGCCGGATGAACGCCCTTCATTGCCAGCCAGCGTGTATCGGCGTCGCCGAGGTGGCGAGTCCAGTTGCTGAAGTTTTCCATGCTGCTGAACGCCCGGGAAATGATCCCGTTGAATGGCTGGGCAGGCTGGAAGGCTTCGACGCGACTGTGGATAACTTGCAGGTTATCCAGTTTGAGTTCGAGTTTGACCTGAGTCAGGAAGCGGGTTTTCTTGCCATTGCTGTCGAGACAGGTCACTTGGGACTCTGGGAACAGGATAGCCAACGGAATGCCCGGCATGCCGCCACCGCTGCCAACGTCCAGCCAGCGACCGTTTTCGACGAACGACATCACGCTCAAACTATCAAGCAAATGACGGGAAACCATTTCGTCCGGATCGCGCACGGCGGTCAGGTTGTAAGCCTTGTTCCATTTGATCAACAGGGCCAGATAACCCAGCAGCTGGGCATGCTGGGTTTCTGTCAGCGTGACACCGAGCTGGCGAGCACCTGTGGATAACTCTTCTGCGTGTTGCGAGGTGACCAACGAACTCAAGCGCTTTGCTCCAACTGACGGCCCGCGCCGCGTTTTTTCAAATGAATCATCAACAGCGAAATCGCTGCCGGCGTCACACCCGGGATACGCGACGCCTGGCCCAAAGTCTCTGGACGGGTCGCACCGAGCTTGCTCTGGATCTCTTTGGAGAGACCGGAAATATTCGTGTAATCGATATCCACAGGCAGTTTTGTGTCTTCGCTGGCCCGCAGCCGTGCGATTTCATCCTGCTGGCGATCGATGTAACCGGCGTATTTGGTCTTGATTTCGACCTGCTCGGCGACTTGTGGATCTTCTGCGCCGCCACCGGTCACGGCGATCAGACCAGCGTAGTCGATTTCCGGACGGCTCAGCAGATTGAGCAAGTTGTATTCGTGGGTCAGCGGCGTGCCGAACTTCTCGGAAATTGCATCGCCTTGCTCGGTGCCCGGGCGAACCCAGGTACTTTTCAGGCGTTGCTCTTCCAGGTCGATGCTTTCGCGCTTCTTGCAGAACGCCGCCCAACGCGCGTCATCGACCAGACCCAATTCGCGACCTTTTTCGGTCAAGCGCAGGTCCGCGTTGTCTTCGCGCAGGATCAGGCGGTACTCGGCACGTGAAGTGAACATCCGGTACGGTTCTTGAGTACCGAGCGTAATCAGGTCGTCGACCAACACGCCGATGTACGCCTCGTCGCGTCGCGGGCACCAGGCTTCTTTGCCCTTTGCACGCAGTGCGGCGTTGGCCCCGGCCAGCAAACCCTGGGCGCCGGCTTCTTCGTAACCGGTGGTGCCGTTGATTTGACCGGCAAAAAACAGCCCGCCAATCACTTTGGTTTCCAGGCTGTATTTCAGGTCGCGCGGATCAAAGTAGTCATATTCGATGGCGTAACCCGGACGCACGATGTGGGCGTTTTCCATGCCACGGATCGATTGCACGATCTGCAACTGCACATCGAACGGCAGGGATGTGGATATCCCGTTCGGATACAGCTCGTGGGTGGTCAAGCCTTCCGGCTCGATGAAGACCTGATGGCTTTCCTTGTCGGCAAAGCGGTGAATCTTGTCTTCGATCGATGGGCAATAACGCGGGCCGATGCCCTCGATTTCGCCGGCAGCGGAATACATCGGCGAACGGTCGAGGTTCGCGGCAATGATTTCGTGTGTGCGCGCATTCGTGTGGGTAATCCAGCAGCTGACCTGCTGTGGATGCTGTTCCTTGTTGCCCATGAACGACATCACCGGGATCGGCGTATCACCCGGTTGTTCGGACATCACCGAGAAATCCACAGACCGGCCATCGATACGCGGCGGAGTACCGGTTTTCAAACGACCCACACGCAATGGCAGTTCACGCAGACGGTGAGCCAGCGCGATCGATGGCGGATCACCGGCGCGACCGCCGGAAAAATTCTGCAAACCGATGTGGATAAGTCCACCCAGGAAGGTGCCAGTGGTCAACACCACTGAATCGGCGAAGAAACGCAGGCCCATTTGGGTGACAACACCGCGTACCTGGTCCTGTTCAACGATCAGGTCGTCAGCTGCCTGCTGAAATATCCACAGGTTCGGCTGGTTTTCCAGTGCTTCGCGGACAGCGGCTTTGTAGAGAACCCGGTCTGCCTGAGCACGAGTAGCTCGCACGGCCGGGCCTTTACGGCTGTTCAACACGCGAAACTGAATACCACCCTTGTCTGTCGCCATGGCCATCGCGCCGCCGAGGGCGTCGATTTCCTTGACCAGGTGGCTTTTGCCGATCCCGCCGATGGCAGGGTTGCAACTCATTGCGCCGAGGGTTTCCACGTTATGCGTCAGCAACAGGGTTTTTGCCCCCATACGTGCTGAGGCCAGTGCTGCCTCGGTACCGGCATGACCGCCGCCGATGACGATCACTTCAAAACGGGAAGGGAAATCCACCACGCACCTCGTGCCTGCTTAAGTAGGTAATTCAGGAATAGTTTGAGCTCAGGTTTCTGGACCTGGTCGACAAGTATAGGGACTTCGCCCTCCCTAAAGAACCCTCTGCACAAAATTTAACCAGCTGTGGAGAAGTCGGGGTTATAGAAATTAAAAAGAAAGAAATTTATTAAATCTTTGTTTTTATGTTTATTTCTACTGAGGCACCTTTCTGTGGATAGATCTCTACAGGCCTTTATATTCAATATGTACAGAGATTCAAAACCCTGTGGTCATGTGCCAATGAGGCCCTTGGATAACCGGTGTAAGCCTGTGGATGAAAGAGGTGGTTATCCACAGGGGCGGTTATCTTCAGTTTTGAGGCCCTGTTATCAACTGCCCTCAGTGGCAGTTATTCACAGGGCTTAATCCACAGAAAAGGCTCGATCGAGTGAATTCGGGGCGCGGGAAAACCGCTCAAGCAGAAAGAATCTGCTCGGCACTCAGCGAAGATTGTTGAAAAGGGAGGGAACAGACAGGCACGAATAGCCTGTCTGTGGACAACGGAAGGACTATTTGCCGATGCAGAAGCTGGAAAAGATTCGTCCCAACAGGTCATCGGAGCTGAATGCACCGGTGATTTCACCAAGAGAGTGCTGTGCCTGACGCAAATCTTCGGCCAGCAACTCGCCAGCACCTGCCAGGGTCAATTGTGCGCGGCCATGCTCAAGGGACGCGCTGGCATGACGAAGTGCCTCGAGGTGACGCCTGCGGGCACTGAAGCTGCTTTCCGACGTTTGCTCGTAACCCATGCAGGCCTTGAGGTGGTCGCGCAGTAATTCCAGGCCATCACCAGCAGATTTGGCACTCAGGCTGATGGTGACGTGGCCATCTTCGCTGACTTCCAGGGCAATGGCTTCGCCCGTCAGATCCGCCTTGTTACGAATCAGCGTGACGTTGGCGGGATCGGGACGCACTTCCAGAAACTCGGGCCACAGCGCGAACGGATCAAGCGCTTCCGGTGCCGTAGCATCGACCACCAACAACACACGATCCGCTTCGCCGATGGCTTTCAACGCGCGTTCGACGCCGATTTTTTCGACCTGATCATCGGTATCTCGCAGACCAGCGGTATCGACCACGTGCAGCGGCATGCCATCAATGTGGATATGTTCACGAAGAATGTCCCGGGTTGTGCCGGCAATCTCGGTCACGATCGCGGCTTCTCGACCCGCCAGAGCATTCAACAGACTGGATTTACCGGCATTTGGCCGACCGGCAATCACCACCGTCATCCCATCTCGAAGCAAGGCGCCTTGCCCTGCTTCATGGAGCACTGTGGATAATTCATTGCGTACTTTGTCGAGCATGGCCAATACATGACCGTCAGCAAGGAAGTCGATTTCCTCCTCTGGAAAGTCGATGGCGGCCTCGACATAGATGCGCAGGCCTATCAGTTGCTCGGTGAGGTTATGCACACGCTGGGAAAATGCGCCTTGCAAGGATCGAAGGGCGTTTCGCGCTGCTTGTGCAGAACTCGCCTCGATCAAGTCGGCGATGGCTTCAGCCTGAGCCAGGTCGAGTTTGTCATTGAGGAACGCGCGCTCGCTGAATTCACCGGGACGAGCGAGACGACAGCCCAATTCCAGGCAACGCTTGAGCAACATATCGAGAACAATCGGCCCGCCATGGCCCTGCAGTTCCAGCACGTCTTCGCCGGTGAAGGAGTTCGGTCCCGGGAAATACAGCGCAATGCCTTCGTCCAGCACCTCTTCGTTTGCACTGAGGAACGGGCCGTAATGGGCAAACCGGGGTTTCAATTCCCGACCGCTGATGGCCTTGGCCGCAAGGCTCGCCAACGGTCCGGAAATACGGACGATGCCCACGCCACCGCGACCTTGAGCGGTGGCGACGGCTGCGATGGTTTCACGAGGAACGCTCATAAACCGGTATCCAGACAAAAGTGACAGATAGCAAAACGCCCCACTAGGGGGCGTTTTGAGTGGTTATCCACAGTGTAAATCAAGCGGCTGCTTTGGTAGCCCGTTCGATTTTACGAGTGATGTACCACTGTTGAGTGATGGACAGGCAGTTGTTCACTACCCAGTACAGCACCAGACCAGCCGGGAACCACAGGAAGAAGAAGGTGAAGATGATTGGCATCAGCTTCATCACCTTGGCCTGCATCGGATCCGGAGGTGTTGGGTTCAACTGCTGCTGGATAAACATGGTTGCACCCATGATGATCGGCAGAATGAAGAACGGGTCCTTGATCGACAGGTCAGTAATCCACAGCATGAACGGCGCTTGGCGCATTTCAACGCTTTCCAGCAGAACCCAGTACAGCGAAAGGAAAACCGGCATCTGCACGAGGATTGGCAAGCAACCACCCAGCGGATTGATCTTCTCTTTCTTGTACAGCTCCATCATGGCTTGC
Organism: Pseudomonas sp. OV226; assembly: GCF_003148705.1. Taxonomy (NCBI): domain Bacteria; kingdom Pseudomonadati; phylum Pseudomonadota; class Gammaproteobacteria; order Pseudomonadales; family Pseudomonadaceae; genus Pseudomonas; species Pseudomonas sp. OV226. The sequence goes on from NZ_QGGS01000014.1 coordinate 35,303, forward strand.
GACATTTTCTGCCGGTCATCGCCATGTTGCTCTTTCAGCGCAGCCAGTTTCGGTGCCACTGCACGCATGCGCGCCATGGATTTGTAGCTGGCGGCCGACAGAGGGAAGAACAAACCCTTGATCAGCATGGTCAGGAAAATGATCGACCAGCCCCAGTTACCGACAATGGCGTGGATATGTTGCAGCAGCCAGAAGATAGGCTGGGCAATGAACCACAGAATGCCGTAGTCGACGGTCAGTTCCAGACCTGGGGACAACTCTTTCAGCACAGCCTGGCTTTTCGGGCCGGCGTACAGAACAGCGCTGACTTCAGCTTTCGCACCTGGCGCAACAGTCATTGCCGGGGCGGTATAGCCGATGATGTAGTTGCCTTTGCTGTCTTTACGGGTCTGGACGACATTGTTTTCGCCCTTCGCCGGAATCCACGCGGTCACGAAGTAGTGTTGCAACCAGGCAACCCAACCACCGTTGACGGTTTCTTTCAGCTGAGCCTTGTCCATGTCCTTCATCGACACTTTCTTGTACGGCTCGTTACTTGTCCACAGGGCGGCGCCCAGGTAAGTCGCGGTGCCGGTGGCAGTGCTGGAAGAAGGATCGGAGCTGGCGTCACGCTTCAGTTGGGCGAACATCGCACCCGACCAAGGCTTGGCGCTTTCGTTGTCGATCAAGTAGGAGACGGTTACGTCATACAGGCCACGTTTCAGGGTGAAACGCTTGATGTAGTTGACGCCATCCTTGCTGAACTTCAGGTCTACGACCAATTGGTCCTGACCGTCAGCCAGTTGATAAACCTTCTTCTCCGAGGAATAAACCGGACGACCGGCAGGACTTGCGTCCGGCCCATCAGTGCCAATCAAACCGCTTTGAGCCAGATAAGTCCGCTCATTGCCGTTATCGAACAACTGGAACGGAATTTCCGGATGGTCCTGGCGACGTGGATACAGTGGCAGCGTCAGCTGGGCAACATCACCACCTTGTGGATCGATAGCCAGGTTGAGCACATCCGTTTTGATCTGGATGAGGTCTTTGCTTGCAGCTACTGGTGTTTCAGCAGGTGCAGTGGCACTGGTATCGCTTGCAGCGCGTGGAATGTCGTCACTGACAGAAGCATTATTGCCAGTAGCCGTATCCGGTAGGCCCGGTGCGGTCGTACTGGAAGCAACATTCTGAGTCGGCAGGGCAGCCTGGCCATAGTCCTGGTTCCATTTAAGAACCATAACGTAGGACACGATTGCCAGGGCGACGATCAGGATCGTGCGTTTGATATCCATGATTACTCGGCCATCGAAGAAGAACGGGAGGTAGGGATAGGTGGAACCGGGTCATAACCACCGGGATTCCACGGATGACAGCGACCTAAACGACGAAAGGCCAGCCAGCCACCGCGCAGAAGACCATGATTTTCTATGGCCTCTAACGCGTAGCAGGAACAACTGGGGTAGAAGCGACAGTGGTTGGCCATCAGGGGACTAATGGCATAGCGATAAAACTGGATCGGAACGAGTGCCAGTTTACGCATCGGGACTGTCTACCCCTACAGTTTCGGTTTTGACTGCTGGTACTGGCGTGCTGCGTGCCAGACGCTTCCAGAGTTTGCCGAAATGCTGAATCAATTCGGGGTTTTCTACATCACCCAAACCTTTGCGCGCGACGATAACGATGTCCCAGCCGACCAGTGAATCCTGGTGCAGACGGAACGATTCGCGCATCAGACGTTTGAGGCGATTGCGCTCAACGGAGAGCTTTACGCTCTTTTTCCCGATAACCAACCCGAGACGGGGGTGATCAAGATCGTTGTTGCGCGCAAGGAGCAGGAGATTTTTCCCCGGAACCTTGCCGGTAGGGGAGTCAAAGACTGCCTTGAAATGCCGGGGAGTAAGCAGACGCTTTTCCCGACTGAAGTCCTGACTCACCTCCAGTGCCGGCTTATCAAACTGCCAGACGCGCACGACCTTTGGCGCGACGACGCGACAGAACGGCACGGCCGTTCTTGGTAGCCATGCGAGCACGGAAACCGTGGGTACGAGCGCGTTTGATAGTGCTTGGTTGGAAAGTACGTTTCATTGTCGTGTTACCTGGTTCGTCCACAACGGGCCGGAATGGCCCCCGTTTTAAGAGACCGGGGATTCTAGAGAAAGCAAGCCTCTAGGTCAATTTCCAACCAGCGTTTCCTTATAAATAGATCTCCAGGCGTTTTGTTCACCGATGGTCATTCGCTAGATATAAGAATAAAGAAGGGAATTATTTAAAGCTTTTCTGTAAAGCTTATAAAAGCTAGGGTGGCGATCATCTGTGGATAACTAGCTTTAAGCCTTCTAATCCGTGATGTACAGAGAATGACAACTACGGTGGAAAACGGTGGTAAGCCTGTGCTGCGCTGTCGGATAAGCTGTGTGTGAAAGGGCTTGTTATCCACAGGCTTGTTATCCACCGAGTTTCGCCCCCACTTGTCCAATGCCCTCAGGACCGGTTATCCACAGAGCTTATGCACAGACCATTGGTCTGCTTTTTGTCGGTTAAGGCGTTGATAATTCATGCCCTGTGCGCAACCTGCATGTGGATAAGTGGGCGTCTGGTCGTTACAATGGCGGCTTGTTTTTGCCTCACCGGCTTTCAACTTAGGGGATATCCGTGTCAGTGGAACTTTGGCAGCAGTGCGTGGAGCTTTTGCGCGAAGAGCTGCCTGCCCAACAATTCAACACTTGGATCCGTCCACTACAGGTCGAAGCCGAAGGCGACGAGTTGCGTGTCTACGCACCGAATCGTTTTGTTCTCGACTGGGTCAACGAAAAGTACCTGGGCCGCGTCCTTGAACTGCTGGATGAGCATGGCAACGGGATGGCGCCGGCACTGTCCTTATTAATAGGCAGTAAACGCAGTTCAGCACCACGCGCAGCACCCAATGCTCCGCTGGCTGCTGCAGCGTCCCAGGCTCAGGCTGCTCAAGCGCCGATTAGCGCACCGGCACCCGCTCCGACAGCTGCACCGACCAAGCGGGCTACCCAAAAGGTTGCCGAGGTCAGTGAAGAGCCGTCCCGCGACAGTTTCGACCCGATGGCCGGCGCCAGTTCTCAACAGGCTCCGGTTCGTGCCGAACAGCGTACTGTTCAGGTTGAAGGCGCGCTCAAGCACACCAGTTACCTGAACCGCACCTTCACCTTCGAAAATTTCGTCGAAGGCAAGTCCAACCAACTAGCCAGGGCTGCGGCCTGGCAGGTGGCGGACAATCCAAAGCATGGCTATAACCCGCTCTTCCTTTATGGCGGCGTCGGCTTGGGTAAAACCCACTTGATGCACGCTGTGGGTAACCACCTGCTAAAGAAGAATCCGAATGCCAAGGTCGTGTACCTGCATTCGGAGCGTTTCGTGGCCGACATGGTCAAGGCGTTGCAACTGAATGCCATCAACGAATTCAAGCGGTTCTACCGTTCAGTGGATGCGTTGTTGATCGATGACATTCAGTTCTTTGCCCGCAAGGAGCGTTCCCAGGAAGAGTTTTTCCACACCTTCAACGCCCTGCTTGAAGGTGGTCAGCAGGTCATTCTCACCAGTGACCGCTACCCGAAAGAAATCGAAGGCCTTGAAGAACGCCTCAAATCCCGCTTCGGCTGGGGCCTGACGGTTGCCGTCGAGCCGCCGGAGCTGGAAACCCGTGTGGCGATCTTGATGAAAAAGGCCGATCAGGCCAAAGTTGATCTGCCACATGACGCGGCGTTCTTCATTGCCCAGCGTATTCGCTCCAACGTCCGTGAGCTGGAAGGCGCGCTGAAACGCGTGATCGCCCACTCGCACTTCATGGGCCGCGACATCACCATCGAGCTGATTCGCGAATCCCTGAAAGACTTGTTGGCGCTGCAAGACAAACTGGTCTCTGTGGATAACATTCAGCGCACGGTCGCCGAGTACTACAAGATCAAGATCTCCGACCTGCTGTCCAAGCGTCGTTCACGTTCGGTCGCACGTCCGCGTCAGGTTGCAATGGCATTGTCCAAAGAGTTGACTAACCACAGCCTGCCGGAAATCGGCGATGTGTTTGGCGGCCGCGACCACACGACGGTTTTGCACGCCTGCCGCAAGATCAACGAGCTTAAGGAATCCGACGCGGACATCCGCGAGGACTACAAGAACCTGCTGCGTACACTGACCACATGATGAACACCAGCGCAGCTTATTAAGGCAAGGGACTAGACCATGCATTTCACCATTCAACGCGAAGCCCTGTTGAAACCCCTGCAACTGGTCGCAGGCGTCGTCGAACGCCGACAGACCTTGCCGGTGCTCTCCAACGTGCTGCTGGTTGTCGAAGGCCAGCAACTGTCGCTGACCGGTACCGACCTGGAAGTCGAGCTGGTTGGTCGTGTGCAACTCGAAGAGCCGGCAGACCCAGGCTCCATCACCGTGCCGGCGCGCAAGCTGATGGACATCTGCAAGAGCCTGCCGAATGACGCGCTGATCGACATCAAGGTCGACGAGCAGAAGCTGGTGGTGAAAGCTGGCCGTAGCCGCTTCACCCTGTCGACGCTACCCGCCAACGATTTCCCTACAGTGGAAGAAGGCCCGGGCTCGCTGACGTGCAGCCTGGAGCAAAGCAAACTGCGTCGCCTGATCGAACGCACCAGCTTCGCCATGGCTCAGCAGGACGTTCGTTACTACCTGAACGGCATGCTGCTGGAAGTGTCGGCCGGCATCATCCGCGCCGTTGCCACCGACGGTCACCGTCTGGCCATGTGCTCGATGCAGGCCGACATCGGTCAACCCGATCGCCATCAGGTCATCGTCCCACGCAAAGGTATCCTTGAACTGGCGCGCCTGCTGACCGAGCCGGACGGCATCGTCAGCATCGTCCTGGGTCAGCACCATATCCGTGCAACTACCGGCGAATTCACGTTCACCTCGAAACTGGTTGACGGCAAATTCCCGGATTACGAGCGCGTTCTGCCTAAAGGTGGCGACAAACTTGTACTGGGCGACCGTCAAGCGCTGCGTGAAGCCTTCAGCCGTACCGCGATTCTGTCCAACGAGAAGTACCGTGGTATCCGTCTGCAACTGGCCAACGGTCAGCTGAAAATCCAGGCGAACAACCCGGAGCAAGAAGAAGCGGAAGAAGAAGTGGGTGTTGAATACAACGGCGGCAATCTGGAAATCGGCTTCAACGTGAGCTACCTGCTCGACGTGCTGGGTGTTATGACCACTGAACAAGTTCGCCTGATCCTGTCCGACTCCAACAGCAGCGCGTTGGTGCAAGAGTCCGACAACGACGACTCGGCTTACGTTGTCATGCCGATGCGCCTGTAATCATGTTCAGCAGAAGCTAGATGTCGCTCAGTCGCGTCTCGGTCACCGCGGTGCGCAATTTGCACCCGGTGACCTTCTCTCCCTCCCCCCGAATCAACATTCTTTACGGCGCCAACGGCAGCGGCAAAACCAGTGTTCTGGAAGCCATTCACCTGCTGGGGCTTGCCCGTTCGTTCCGTAGCACCCGTCTGTTGCCGGTCATTCAGTACGAACAATTAGCCTGTACGGTATTTGGTCAGATCGAATTGGCTGAGGGGGGGAACAGCGCGTTGGGCATATCGCGTGACCGTCAGGGTGAATTTCAGATCCGCATCGACGGTCAGAATGCGCGCAGTGCGGCGCAGCTGGCGGAAATCATGCCGTTGCAGCTGATCAACCCTGACAGCTTTCGTTTGCTTGAAGGCGCACCGAAGATTCGCCGACAGTTTCTCGACTGGGGTGTGTTCCATGTGGAACCACGATTCATGTCCACTTGGCAGCGCTTGCAGAAGGCCCTGCGCCAGAGAAACTCTTGGCTGCGACATGGTACACTTGACGCCGTTTCGCAAGCGGTTTGGGACAGGGAACTGTGCCAGGCCAGCGCTGAAATCGATGAATACCGCCGCGCTTATATCAAAGTCTTGAAACCAGTCTTTGAACAAACCTTGAGCGAACTGGTTGAGCTTGAAGGCTTGACCCTCAGCTATTACCGAGGCTGGGACAAAGACCGCGAACTGAGTGCAGTACTCGCTGGATCCCTGCAACGGGATCAGCAAATGGGTCACACCCAGGCCGGACCACAACGCGCTGATTTGCGTCTAAGACTGGGCGCACATAATGCCGCGGACATCTTGTCCCGGGGTCAGCAGAAGTTGGTGGTCTGCGCATTGCGGATAGCCCAAGGGCACTTGGTTAGCCAAGCTCGACGCGGCCAGTGTATTTATCTGGTGGATGACCTGCCGTCCGAACTGGACGAGCACCACCGACGCGCGCTGTGCCGCTTGCTGGAAGACTTACGCTGCCAGGTCTTTATCACCTGTGTAGATCATGAATTATTGAGGGAAGGCTGGCAGACGGAAACGCCAGTCGCTCTGTTCCACGTGGAACAGGGCCGTATCACCCAGACCCACGACCATCGGGAGTGAAGGCATTGAGCGAAGAAAATACGTACGACTCAACGAGCATTAAAGTGCTGAAAGGCCTGGATGCCGTACGCAAACGTCCCGGTATGTACATTGGTGACACCGACGATGGCAGCGGTCTGCACCACATGGTGTTCGAAGTGGTCGATAACTCGATCGACGAAGCTCTCGCCGGCCACTGCGACGACATCAGCATCATCATTCACCCGGATGAGTCCATCACCGTTCGTGACAACGGCCGTGGCATCCCGGTAGACGTGCACAAAGAAGAAGGCGTTTCGGCAGCCGAGGTCATCATGACCGTGCTGCACGCCGGCGGTAAGTTCGATGACAACTCCTACAAAGTATCCGGCGGTCTGCACGGTGTAGGTGTGTCGGTGGTGAACGCCCTGTCCAAAGAACTGGTCCTGACCGTTCGCCGCAGTGGCAAGATCTGGGAACAGACTTACATCCATGGTGTTCCGAAAGAGCCGATGAAGATCGTTGGCGAAAGCGAATCCACTGGTACCCAGATTCACTTCAAGCCTTCAGAAGACACCTTCAAGAACATCCACTTCAGCTGGGACATCCTGGCCAAGCGGATTCGTGAACTGTCCTTCCTCAACTCCGGTGTCGGCATCGTCCTCAAGGATGAGCGCAGCGGCAAGGAAGAGCTGTTCAAGTACGAAGGCGGCCTGCGTGCATTCGTTGAATACCTGAACACCAACAAGACTGCGGTCAACCAGGTGTTCCACTTCAACATCCAGCGTGAAGACGGCATTGGCGTGGAAATCGCCCTGCAGTGGAACGACAGCTTCAACGAGAACCTGTTGTGCTTCACCAACAACATTCCACAGCGCGATGGCGGTACTCACTTGGTGGGTTTCCGTTCCGCACTGACGCGTAACCTGAACACCTACATCGAAGCTGAAGGTCTGGCGAAGAAGCATAAAGTCGCGACCACCGGTGACGACGCCCGTGAAGGCCTGACCGCGATCATTTCGGTGAAAGTACCGGATCCGAAGTTCAGCTCCCAGACCAAAGACAAGCTGGTTTCTTCCGAAGTGAAGACCGCCGTCGAACAGGAAATGGGCAAGTACTTCTCCGACTTCCTGCTGGAAAACCCGAACGAAGCCAAACTGGTCGTCGGCAAGATGATCGACGCGGCGCGTGCTCGTGAAGCGGCGCGTAAAGCCCGTGAAATGACCCGCCGCAAAGGCGCGCTGGATATCGCCGGCCTGCCGGGCAAACTGGCTGACTGCCAGGAAAAAGACCCTGCCCTTTCCGAACTGTACCTCGTGGAAGGTGACTCTGCTGGCGGCTCCGCCAAGCAGGGGCGTAACCGTCGCACCCAGGCCATCCTGCCGCTCAAGGGCAAGATCCTGAACGTCGAGAAGGCGCGCTTCGACAAGATGATCTCTTCGCAAGAAGTGGGCACCTTGATCACCGCGCTGGGCTGCGGCATCGGCCGCGACGAGTACAACATCGACAAGCTGCGCTACCACAACATCATCATCATGACCGATGCTGACGTCGACGGTTCGCACATCCGTACCCTGCTGCTGACCTTCTTCTTCCGTCAGTTGCCAGAGCTGATCGAACGCGGCTACATCTACATCGCTCAGCCACCGCTGTACAAGGTCAAGAAAGGCAAGCAAGAGCAATACATCAAAGACGACGACGCCATGGAAGAGTACATGACGCAGTCGGCCCTTGAAGATGCGAGCCTGCACCTGAACGAAGAAGCCCCAGGTATCTCCGGCGAGGCGCTTGAGCGTCTGGTGAATGACTTCCGTCTGGTGATGAAGACCCTCAAGCGTCTGTCGCGCCTGTACCCACAGGAGCTGACCGAGCACTTCATCTACCTGCCTGCGGTGAGCATGGAGCAACTGTCCGATCACGCAGCGATGCAGGATTGGCTGGCTCAGTACGAAGTTCGCCTGCGTACCGTCGAGAAGTCCGGCCTGGTTTACAAAGCCAGCCTGCGTGAAGACCGCGAACGTAACGTCTGGCTGCCAGAGGTCGAACTGATCTCCCACGGCCTGTCGAACTACGTCACCTTCAACCGCGACTTCTTCGGCAGCAACGATTACAGGACTGTCGTTTCCCTGGGCGCGCAACTGAGCACCCTGTTGGACGACGGTGCGTACATCCAGCGTGGCGAGCGTAAGAAGCCGGTGACCGAGTTCAAGGAAGCCCTTGAATGGCTGATGGCTGAAAGCACCAAGCGTCACACCATCCAGCGATACAAAGGTCTGGGCGAAATGAACCCGGATCAGCTGTGGGAAACCACCATGGACCCAAGCCAGCGCCGGATGCTCAAAGTGACCATCGAAGACGCCATCGGCGCAGACCAGATCTTCAACACCCTGATGGGTGATGCGGTCGAACCTCGCCGTGACTTCATCGAAAGCAACGCCTTGGCGGTTTCCAACCTGGATTTCTGATCCAGCGAACCTGCCAAACCAAAAAGGCCAACGCTTAGCGTTGGCCTTTTTTATGGACTAAAAACACCTCGATTCAGGTCGTCCACTCCTTTAGTTCATAGAGTGGAAAACCGCAAATCCGAGGCATAAAAAAACCGGCTATATCAGCCGGTTTTTTTGCGCCCGAAAAAAACTTATGCACCATTTTCTGCGTTTTATGTGTTTAAGAAATATGTATATAAATCATAAGCTTATAAAACAATAACGCTGCTTTTCGACAAAACGGTACACAGGTTATCCACAGAATCTCAGACAGTCACTTGATCACTGGCAGTCGGCGCCGCCGGGGTTGCCGGAAGTGAACCCATTTCCCGTTGCATCTGCTCGTTCCAGGCTTGCACCCGGTCGTTCAGATCGGCAATGGCGCGAGGCCCGCTACCCTCTGCGTACATCGGTTCCCCTATGATCACCGTGATGACACCCTGCTTCTTCGCCCAGCCGGTTTTTGGCCAGAACTTGCCGGCATTGTGCGCAATCGGCAACACGGGAAGCTCAGCGTTGACGGCCAAGGCGGTACCACCGCGAGAAAATTTCCCGATGGTGCCAAACGGAACCCGTGTCCCTTCCGGAAAGATCAGGACCCAGACGCCGTCCTTGAGCAACTCGTCGCCTTTCTTCGCCACATGCTTGAGCGCGGCTTTTGGATTGTCGCGGTCGATAGCAATTGGTCGCAGCATGGCCATGGCCCAGCCGAAGAACGGCACATACAGCAATGAACGCTTGAGCACCTGGCTCAACGGCTCGAAGTAAGCGGAGAGAAAGAACGTCTCCCACGTGCTCTGGTGGTTCGATTGGATCACGCAGGGTTGGTCAGGCACGTTCTTGGCGCCCTTCACTTCGTAGCTGATGCCCAGGAACACTTTGCTCAGCCACAAGGCGCAGCGGCACCAGTACACATTAATGAAGCGATATCGCGCCTTGAACGGCAGAAAAGGCGCGATGAAAAAGCTCAGGCTGCACCAAAGCAAAGAGCTGGTGCCCAGCAACAGATAAAAGAGGAACGTTCTGATGGCCTGCAGTATCGACATGGTGACGTTTACCGTGCGGGCTCTGCCCGTCTATAAGCGTACTCCCGATCAGTCCTTAATCGGAACAATCGAAGCACTTTAATTGTGGATAAGTTCTGCGGCAATCGCCGCCAGATCGTCAAAAATCAAGGTGCCCACCGGTAGGGACTTGCCCAGAGTCTTTACGCCTTTCCCGGTCTTTACCAAAACAGGTTGTGAATCGACGGCTTTGGCGGCTTCCAGGTCACCAAGGCTGTCGCCGACGAACCAGAGATTGGTCAGCGACACGTTGTAATGCCCGGCGATGGTTTTCAACATCCCGGGTTTCGGCTTGCGGCAATCGCAGCCTTCGTCCGGCCCGTGCGGGCAATAGACGATCAGCCCGACTTCACCGCCCTGCTCCGCCACCAATGAGCGCAAGCGCTCGTGCATGGCGTCCAGGGTGGCAATGTCGTAATAGCCGCGAGCGATACCCGACTGGTTGGTAGCCACGGCTACCGTCCAGCCGGCCTTGCTCAACTGCGCGATGGCTTCGATCGAACCGGGAAGTGGAATCCACTCCTCCACCGACTTGATGTAAGCGTCGGAGTCGTAATTGATCACCCCGTCGCGATCGAGAATCAGCAGTTTCAAACGCAGCCCCTTAGCCCAGCAGCGAGATATCAGCGACGCCTAGGAACAGGCCACGCAGACGCGCCAGCAAGGCATAGCGGTTGGCGCGGACCTTGGCATCTTCTGCGTTGACCATCACGGCTTCGAAGAACGCATCCACCGGCTCGCGCAATGCGGCCAGGCGTGCCAGCGATTCGCTGTACTGACGGGCCGCGGCCATCGGCTGAACAGCCTGGTCCGCCTGCTGGATCGCCGAGTACAGGGAGAACTCGTTGGCATTGTCGAAGTACTTGGCTTCAACCACCGTCGGAACGGAGCCTTCGACCTTGCTCAGCAAGTTCGATACGCGCTTGTTCACCGCAGCCAGGGCCGCAGCTTCCGGCAATTTGCGGAAAGCTTCTACCGCTTGAACACGCTGGTCGAAGTCCAGTGCCGAACCCGGCTTCAGGGCACGCACCGACAGGTAAGTCGCGACATCCACGCCTTCGTCTTCGTAACGGGCACGCAGACGGTCGAAGATGAACTCCAGCACCGCGTCGTTCAGGCCGGCGGCCTTGACCTTGGCACCGAACGCATCGACGGCCAAGGCCACGGCGTCGGTCAGGTCCAGGTCCAGCTTCTTGTCGATCAGGATGCGCAACACACCCAGCGCTGCACGGCGCAGGGCATACGGGTCTTTGCTGCCGGTTGGCAACATGCCGATACCGAAGATACCCACCAGCGTGTCGAGCTTGTCCGCGATGGCCACGGCCGCACCGGTCAGGGTGGACGGCAGTTCAGCGCCAGCACCGCGCGGCATGTACTGCTCGTTCAGTGCCAGGGCGACTTCTTCCGGCTCGCCGTCGTTGAGGGCGTAGTAGTAACCGGCAACACCTTGCATCTCCGGGAACTCACCGACCATCTCGGTCGACAGGTCGCACTTGGACAGCAGGCCGGCGCGGGACGCCCAGGCTGCATTGCCGCCAATACGCTGGGCGATGAACGCAGCGAGTCTGGAAACACGCTCGGCCTTGTCATAGACGCTGCCGAGTTTTTCCTGGAACACCACGTTCTGCAGGCGCAGGTTGAAGTCTTCGAGTTTTTGCTTCTTGTCTTGCTTGAAGAAGAACTCGGCGTCGGTCAGTCGTGGGCGAACCACTTTCTCGTTACCGGCGATGATCTGCTGCGGGTCTTTGCTTTCGATGTTGGCCACGGTAATGAAACGTGGCAGCAACTTGCCGTCGGCATCCAGCAGGCAGAAATACTTCTGGTTGTCCTGCATGGTGGTGATCAGCGCTTCTTGCGGCACGTCGAGGAAACGTTCCTCGAACGAGCACACCAGCGGCACCGGCCATTCGACCAGCGCGGTCACTTCGTCGAGCAGCGCCGGCGGAACAATCGCCGTGCCTTCCTGACGGGTGGCCAGTTCTTCGGTGCGCTTGCTGATGATCTCGCGACGTTCGTTGGCATCGGCCAGGACGTAAGCGGCACGCAAGTCGGCCAGGTAATTGGCCGGCGAGGTGATGCGTACATTTTCCGGGTGATGGAAGCGGTGGCCACGGGAATCGCGGCCAGCCTTCTGGGCGAGGATGGTGCAATCGATGACTTCGTCACCGAGCAGCATCACCAGCCATTGGGTCGGACGAACGAATTCTTCCTTGCGAGCGCCCCAACGCATGCGTTTCGGGATCGGCAGGTCGTTCAGCGAATCTTCGACGATGGTCGGCAGCAGGCTCGCGGTCGGCTTGCCGGCGATGCTTTGGCTGTAACGCAGTTTCGGGCCGCTCTGATCGATTTCGCTCAACTCGACGCCGCACTTCTTGGCAAAACCCAGGGCTGCCTGGGTCGGGTTGCCTTCGGCATCGAACGCTGCCTGACGTGGCGGACCATCGAGGTTGATGCTGCGATCCGGTTGCTGGGTGGCCAGCGACGTGATCAGCACGGCCAGGCGACGCGGCGCGGCGTAGACGGTTTTGGTCTCGTAGTTCAGGCCGGCCGCTTGCAGGCCCTTGTCGATACCGGCGAGGAACGCCTCGGCCAGGGTGTTCAGGGCTTTGGGTGGCAGTTCTTCAGTGCCCAGTTCAACCAGAAAATCCAGAGCACTCATTGTGCAGCCTCCAGCTTGGCCAGTACTTCGTCACGCAGGTCCGGGGTCGCCATCGGGAAGCCCAGCTTGGCGCGAGCCAGCAGGTAGGCTTGCGCAACGGAACGCGCCAGGGTGCGTACTCGCAGAATGTATTGCTGACGCGCGGTCACCGAGATCGCCCGGCGTGCATCCAGCAGGTTGAAGGTATGGGAGGCCTTCAGCACCATTTCGTAGCTCGGCAACGGCAGCGGCTGGTCGAGTTCGATCAGGCGCTTGGCTTCGCTTTCGTAGAAATCGAACAGTTCGAACAGTTTCTCGACGTTGGCGTGTTCGAAGTTGTAAGTGGACTGCTCCACTTCGTTCTGGTGGAACACGTCGCCGTAGGTCACTTTGCCGAACGGACCGTCAGCCCAGACCAGGTCGTAGACCGAGTCCACGCCTTGCAGGTACATGGCCAGACGCTCCAGACCGTACGTGATCTCGCCGGTCACCGGGTAGCATTCGATGCCGCCCGCTTGCTGGAAGTAAGTGAACTGGGTCACTTCCATGCCGTTGAGCCAGACTTCCCAGCCCAGACCCCAGGCGCCGAGTGTTGGCGATTCCCAGTTGTCTTCGACGAAGCGAATGTCGTGGACCAGCGGGTCCAGGCCGACATGCTTGAGGGAGCCCAGGTACAGTTCCTGGAAGTTGTCCGGGTTCGGCTTCAGCACAACCTGGAACTGGTAGTAGTGCTGCAGACGGTTCGGGTTTTCACCGTAGCGGCCGTCAGTCGGACGGCGGCTTGGTTGCACGTAGGCGGCGTTCCAGGTTTCCGGGCCAATGGCGCGCAGGAAGGTCGCGGTGTGGAAAGTGCCGGCGCCTACTTCCATATCGTAGGGCTGAAGTACCACACAACCTTGCTCGGCCCAGTATTGCTGGAGGGCGAGGATCAAGTCTTGGAAGGTACGCACGGCTGGCGTAGGCTGGCTCACGAAATTCACCTGTTTCTTGGGCTGCGATTTAAAGAGCGGGAGTATACCCGATTCGTTGCTGCGCACGCCCCCTGGAGCCTTATGCCACGCTGCTTTTGGTGTTCCGAAGATCCGCTGTACATGGCTTATCACGATCAGGAGTGGGGCACGCCGCTACGCGATGCGCAGGGATTGTTCGAGTTGCTTTTGCTCGAAGGGTTCCAGGCCGGTCTTTCCTGGATCACTGTGTTGCGCAAACGCGAGCATTATCGCCAGGTGATGTTTGGGTTTGATGTACAGCGCGTGGCGCAAATGAGCGACGCGGAAATCGATGAATTGATGCTCGACCCGGGCATCATCCGCAACCGCCTCAAGCTCAACGCGGCCCGGCGTAATGCGCAGGCCTGGCTGGCGCTGGAGGACCCGGTGGCGTTTCTCTGGTCGTTCGTCGGCGGTACGCCGGTGATCAATCATTTCAAGGATCGCAGCGAAGTTCCGGCCGTCACGCCGACCGCCGTGGAAATGAGCAAAGGCCTGAAAAAGGCCGGCTTCACGTTCGTCGGCCCGACGATTTGCTACGCGCTGATGCAGGCCTCGGGCATGGTCATGGACCACACCCGCGATTGCGATCGCTACGCGACTTTAGCGAACGGCGGTTAGAATAGCCGCCTCGCGCACAGCACAAATTCAGGAGTGACCTGTGGATAAGTTGAAAGGCGCCTTGCTGGTAGGCGCTCTGCGGCTGTTTGCCCTGCTTCCGTGGCGGGCCGTACAGGCCGTGGGCTCGGCGATTGGCTGGGTCATGTGGAAAACCCCGAACAGATCCCGCGACGTGGTGCGGATCAACCTCGCCAAATGTTTTCCACAGATGGACCCGGCCGAGCGTGAGCGCCTGGTGGGCCAGAGCTTGAAGGACATCGGCAAGTCCCTGACCGAAAGCGCCTGCGCGTGGATCTGGCCGGCCCAGCGCTCCATTGACCTGGTGCGCGAAGTCGAAGGCCTCGACATATTGAAGGACGCCCTCGCCTCCGGCAAAGGCGTGGTCGGCATCACCAGCCACCTGGGCAACTGGGAAGTGCTCAATCACTTCTATTGCAGCCAGTGCAAACCGATCATTTTTTATCGTCCACCGAAGTTGAAGGCTGTGGATGAATTGCTGCAAAAGCAACGGGTACAGCTTGGCAACAAAGTGGCCGCTTCCACCAAGGAAGGCATCCTCAGCGTCATCAAAGAAGTGCGCAAAGGTGGTGCAGTGGGCATTCCCGCTGACCCGGAACCGGCCGAATCCGCCGGAATTTTCGTGCCCTTCTTCGCAACCCAGGCGCTGACCAGCAAGTTCGTGCCGAACATGCTCGCCGGCGGCAAAGCGGTCGGCGTGTTCCTGCATGCCCTGCGGTTGCCGGACGGTTCGGGCTACAAAGTGATCCTGGAAGCCGCGCCAGAGGCCATGTACAGCACCGACACAGCGGAGTCCTGTGCGGCCATGAGTAAAGTGGTCGAGCGTTATGTCGGGGCGTATCCGAGCCAGTACATGTGGAGTATGAAGCGCTTCAAGAAGCGTCCACCGGGTGAAGAACGCTGGTATTGAGTTGATTGGCATGATCTGTGGATAATTCCCGAGCCTGGGTTATCCACAACTGTTCATTAAAGGGCGCAGCAGATGTCCGAACACCGCAAATCGTTTCGCATCAAAATCAGCCATGAAAGCTTCGGTGAATGCCTGGGCCAGACACGCAACCTTTCGACCACGGGTGTCTACGTCAAACATCCGGGGCTGTCGTCGTTGCCTAAGGGCGCGGTGGTCTATGGGCAGGTGCAGGGCTTACCCACAGGTGCGCCGCGTGTGCGCATGGAAGTGATTCAGGTGGATGCCGACGGGATAGGCCTGCGCTACCTCTGATCAGTGCGCGTTGCGCTCGAGCTTCTTCAGAAACACCGTCATCTCCTTCTCTGCCTGCTTGTCGCCATGGGCGCGAGCGGCATTCAGACCTTGTTCCCACGCCTGCCGGGCCGCCGCGAAATCCTCCTGCGCCAGCCAGGCCTTGCCCAATAGTTTCCAGGCCGCCGAATACTTCGGATCGAACTCGACACAGCGCTGGAAATGCTCGGCAGCCTTGGCGTTTTCCCCAAGATCCAGATAACCCTTGCCCAGGCCAAAGCGCAGCAATGAGTTATCCACACCCTTGGCGAGCATTTTTTCCAGGGATTCGATCATCAGCACTACCCCTCAGTCAGTGATCGTTCCCACGCTCCGCGTGGGAATGCCTCAATGGATGCTCGGCGTCCGCTTCGGCAGGGACGCGAAGCGTTCCGGGCTGCATTCCCACGCAGAGCGTGGGAACGATCAGTTAAAACCTCAGAAGAAACTCAGCCCCACATGGAACAGCTTCTCCACATCGCGAATATGCTTTTTATCCACAAGGAACAAAATCACATGGTCGCCCGTTTCAATCACGGTGTTGTCATGCGCGATGATCACTTCTTCATCACGAATAATCGCGCCGATGGTGGTGCCCGGCGGCAAACCGATGTTCTCGATGGCCTTGCCGATCACCTTGCTCGATTTCGCATCACCGTGGGCAATCGCTTCAATCGCCTCTGCCGCGCCCCGGCGCAATGAGTGCACGCTGACGATATCGCCGCGGCGCACGTGGGCCAGCAACGTGCCGATGGTCGCCAATTGCGGGCTGATGGCGATGTCGATGTCACCGCCCTGAATCAGGTCCACATACGCCGGGTTGTTGATGATGGTCATCACCTTCTTCGCGCCCAGGCGCTTGGCCAGCAACGAGGACATGATGTTGGCTTCGTCATCGTTGGTCAGGGCCAGGAAGATATCGGCGTCGGCGATGTTCTCTTCCATCAACAAGTCGCGGTCGGAGGCACTGCCCTGCAACACCACGGTGCTGTCGAGGGTGTCCGAGAGATGACGGCAGCGTGCCGGGTTCATCTCGATGATTTTCACCTGATAACGGCTTTCGATGGCCTCGGCCAGGCGCTCGCCGATCTGCCCGCCCCCGGCAATCACGATGCGTTTGTAGGTTTCATCCAACCGGCGCATTTCGCTCATCACGGCGCGAATATTCGCCTTGGCCGCGATGAAAAACACTTCGTCGTCCGCCTCGATGACTGTATCGCCCTGCGGCAGGATCGGCCGGTCACGGCGGAAAATCGCAGCGACACGGGTTTCGACATTCGGCATGTGTTCGCGCAATTGCCGCAGTTGCTGACCCACCAGCGGCCCGCCGTAATACGCCTTCACGGCCACCAATTGTGCTTTGCCTTCGGCGAAGTCGATCACCTGCAAGGCGCCTGGATGCTGGATCAGGCGCTTGATGTAGTTGGTCACCACTTGTTCGGGACTGATCAGCACATCCACCGGGATCGCGTCGTTGTCGAACAACTCGTCGGCGCGCGTAAGGTAGGAGGCTTCGCGTACGCGAGCGATCTTGGTCGGCGTATGAAACAGCGTGTGCGCGACCTGACAGGCAACCATGTTGGTTTCATCGCTGTTGGTCACGGCCACCAGCATGTCGGCATCGTCTGCGCCGGCCTGGCGCAGTACCGTCGGCAGCGAGCCGCGGCCGTGCACCGTGCGGATGTCCAGGCGATCACCGAGGTCGCGCAAGCGTTCGCCGTCGGTGTCGACCACCGTGATGTCATTGGCTTCGCTCGCCAAATGTTCTGCCAGCGAACCACCGACCTGCCCTGCACCGAGGATGATGATTTTCATCCAGTCACTCCATTAAATCCGTTTAACCGCGCGCAGCGGCAATCTTGATCAGCTTGGCGTAGTAGAACCCGTCGTGCCCGCCTTCCTGGGCCAGCAACTGGCGACCGTGAGGTTGCTTGATGCCAGCGGCAGTGGCGAGGTCCAGCTCTCGGGCGCCCGGCGTACGGGCGAGGAAGGCTTCGATGACTTCAGTGTTTTCGGTCGGCAGTGTGGAACAGGTGGCGTACAGCAGAATGCCACCCACTTCCAGAGTTATCCACAGGGCGTCGAGCAGTTCACCTTGCAGTACCGCCAGCGCGGCGATGTCGTCGGGTTGGCGAGTCAACTTGATGTCCGGATGACGACGGATGACCCCCGTCGCCGAGCACGGCGCGTCCAGCAGGATGCGTTGAAACGGTTTGCCATCCCACCAGGTGGCGGTGTCACGGCCATCGGCGGCGATCAGCTCGGCGCTGAGTTTCAGGCGTTCGAGGTTTTCCCGCACCCGCACCAGACGCTTGGCTTCAAGGTCCACCGCTACCACGCCCGCCAGCTTCGGTTCGGCTTCAAGGATGTGGCAGGTCTTGCCGCCCGGTGCGCAGCAAGCGTCCAGTACCCGTTGGCCCGGCGCCAGATCGAGCAGGTCGGCAGCCAGTTGCGCCGCTTCATCCTGCACGCTGATCCAGCCTTCGGCGAACCCCGGCAGGCTGCGCACATCGGCGGCGGACTCCAGGATGATGCCGTCCTGACTGTACACGCACGGCGTCGCGGCGATCCCGGCTTCGGTCAGCAACCCAAGGTAAGCATCGCGAGTGTGATGACGACGGTTGACCCGCAGAATCATCGGTGGATGCGCATTGTTCGCCGCGCAAATGGCTTCCCATTGCTGCGGCCAGAACGCTTTCAGAGACTTTTGCAGCCAGCGCGGGTGGGCGGTGCGCACCACCGGGTCGTGCTCCAGCTCGGCCAGCAACGCTTCGCTTTCCCGCTGGGCGCGGCGCAGCACAGCATTGAGCAAGGCTTTGGCCCAAGGCTTCTTCAACTTGTCGGCGCAACCGACCGTTTCACCGATGGCGGCGTGGGCCGGAACGCGGGTGTAGAGCAGTTGATAGAGGCCGACCAGCAACAGCGCCTCGACGTCGGCATCCGCAGCCTTGAAGGGTTTTTGCAGCAACTTGGCCGCCAGCGCCGACAAACGCGGCTGCCAGCGCGCGGTGCCGAACGCCAGGTCCTGGGTGAAACCGCGGTCGCGGTCTTCCACCTTGTCCATTTGCGTGGGCAGAGAACTGTTGAGTGAGGCTTTTCCGTTAAGAACAGCGGCAAGTGCCTTGGCGGCGGCCAGGCGCGGGTTCATTGAGCGTCCGCCGTGTGACCGAGCACGGTGCCGACCGCGAATTTCTCACGACGGCTGTTGAACAAGTCGCTGAAGTTCAGTGCCTTGCCGCCGGGCAATTGCAGACGGCTCAGGCACAACGCCTGCTCACCGCACGCGACGATCAGACCGTCCTTGCTGGCGCTGAGAATTTCCCCTGGCGCGCCCTTTCCTTCAGCGAGGCTCGCGGCCAGCACTTTCAGCGCTTCGCCGTTCAGTGTGCTGTGGGTAATCGGCCATGGGTTGAAGGCGCGGACCAGACGTTCAAGCTCGATGGCCGGACGGCTCCAGTCGATGCGCGCTTCATCCTTGTTCAATTTGTGTGCGTAAGTGGCGAGGCTGTCGTCCTGCACTTCGACTTCCAACGTGCCCGCTGCGAGGCCGGCAATGGCTTGAATCACGGCCGGTGGGCCCAGTTCCGCCAGACGGTCGTGGAGGCTACCACCGGTGTCTTCAGCGGTGATCGGTGTGGTGACTTTCAGCAGCATCGGGCCAGTGTCCAGGCCCAGTTCCATGCGCATCACGGTCACGCCACTTTCAGCATCGCCTGCTTCGACGGCGCGCTGGATCGGCGCCGCCCCGCGCCAGCGTGGCAGCAGCGAGGCGTGGCTGTTGATGCAACCCAGGCGCGGAATATCCAGCACCACTTGCGGCAGGATCAGGCCGTAGGCGACCACCACCAGCAAGTCCGGCTTGAGCGCGGCCAGTTCAGCCTGAGCCTCTTCGTTGCGCAGGGTTGGCGGTTGCAACACCGGGATGTTGTTTTCCTGAGCCAACTGTTTGACCGGGCTAGGCATCAGCTTTTGCCCACGGCCCGCCGGACGGTCCGGCTGGGTGTAAACCGCGACGATCTCATAAGGGCTGTCAAGCAGGGCCTTGAGGTGTTCGGCGGCGAATTCCGGGGTGCCGGCAAAGACGATGCGCAGTGGCTCAGTCATATAGAAGGTCTCGCAAAAGAAAAAGGCTTGCCGCAGCAAGCCTTTGAAAGGAGGGCATCAAGCGTTCTGGCGATGGAGCTTTTCCAGTTTCTTCTTGATTCGGTCGCGTTTGAGACTGGACAGATAGTCGACGAACAATTTGCCGTTCAGGTGGTCGCATTCATGCTGGATGCACACCGCGAGCAGGCCTTCGGCGATCAGTTCGTAAGGCTGGCCGTCGCGGTCCAGGGCCTTGATCTTGACCTTCTGCGGGCGATCGACGTTTTCGTAGAAGCCCGGCACCGAGAGACAGCCTTCCTGATACTGCTCCATCTCGTCAGTCAGGGTTTCGAACTCGGGGTTGATGAACACCCGTGGTTCGGTGCGGTCTTCGGAGAGGTCCATCACCACGATGCGTTTGTGCACGTTGACCTGGGTCGCGGCGAGGCCGATGCCTGGCGCTTCATACATTGTTTCAAACATGTCATCGACCAACTGACGCACTTCGTCGTCCACTACGGCCACAGGTTTGGCGATAGTGCGCAGGCGCGAATCGGGGAATTCGAGGATGTTTAAAATGGCCATAAGCTCAATTGCTGCACGTGTGAGGGAAGTCGGGTCGATGGCCTGGCGGGTCCGAAGATGCAGGCTACCGTTGTAAAACGTAGCTCTCTTTTTCTGTTCAGGAAAGAAAAAGGGAGCGAGCCACGAAGGCTCTGGCGTTTTACGCGAACGCACATAATAAAGGGATTCACCGCATGAGGAAATCACTACTCGCCTTGCTCCTTCTGGCCTCGGCCGGTTTGGCGCACGGGCAAGTGCAACTCAAGGAAGGTTTTCCACAGCAATACACAGTGGTTGCGGGGGACACACTCTGGGACATCTCGGGAAAATTTCTGCGCCAGCCGTGGCAATGGCCCGAGCTGTGGCAGGTTAATCCGCAAATCGAAAACCCCAATCTGATATTCCCCGGCGACTCACTGTCGCTGGTCTACGTCAACGGCCAGCCCCGTCTGACCCTCAATCGCGGGGCATCGCGCGGCACCATCAAACTCTCGCCACAGGTGCGCAGCTCGCCAGTGGCCGAGGCCATCCCGAGCATTGCGCTGCGATCGATCAACAGCTTTCTGTTGAGCAACCGCATCGTCGACAAGGTCGAGGATTTCGACAAGGCGCCTTACATCGTCGCCGGCGATGCGGAGCGCGTGCTCAGCGGCATGGGCGACCGCATCTTCGCCCGTGGCCACTTTGACCCGAACCAGCCGGTCTACGGCATTTTCCGCCAAGGCAAGGTCTACACCGATCCCGAGAGCAAGGAGTTCCTGGGGATCAACGCCGACGACATCGGCGGCGGCGAAATTGTCGCCACCGAAGGCGACGTCGCGACATTGGCGCTACAACGCACGACTCAAGAGGTGCGTCTCGGTGACCGCTTGTTCAGTGGCGAAGAACGCTCGATCAACTCGACCTTTATGCCCAGTGCACCGAAAACCCAGGTCAACGGGGTGATCATCGATGTGCCGCGAGGGGTGACGCAGATTGGCGCGCTGGACGTGGTCACGCTGAACAAGGGGCAACGTGATGGCCTGGCCGAAGGCAACGTGCTGGTGGTGATGAAAACCGGCGAAACCGTACGCGACCGGATCACCGGTCAGCCACTGAAAATTCCCGATGAGCGCGCCGGTCTGCTGATGGTTTTCCGCACTTACGACAAGCTCAGCTACGGGCTTGTGCTCAACGCTTCGCGCTCACTGGCCGTCATGGACAAGGTGCGAAATCCTTAACCTGCTCCACAAGTTACCAACAGAGTTATCCACAGCTTATTCCCGTTTCGACGGGGCTCATAACGATCAAGGATGATCCATGTCGCTGCCTGCTGTTACACCGGTGTCCCCTGCGGAGCTGGAAGCTCGTTTACGTTTGCACCGTTTGCCTGAACTCGGCCCGGCGCGTTTCAAAAAACTGCTCGAAGCCTTCGGCTCGGCCTCAAAAGCCATCAGCGCGCCGGCCAGTGCCTGGCGTTCGCTGGGCTTGCCATTGGCGTGCGCCGAAGCTCGCCGTACCAATGAAGTACGTGATGGCGCCAGCCACGCATTGGCCTGGCTAGAGCGTCCAGGCCAGCATTTATTGATGTGGGACCAACCTGACTACCCGGCGCTGCTCGCAGAAATCAGTGATGCGCCGCCATTGTTGTTCGTTGCAGGTGATCCCGGGATTCTGGAGAAACCGCAGCTGGCGATGGTCGGCAGTCGTCGCGCCTCGCGTCCGGGCATGGACACCGCCGCCGCGTTTTCCCGCAGCCTGGCGGGGGCCGGTTTTGTCATCACCAGCGGTCTGGCACTGGGTATTGATGCCGCCGCGCATCAAGCCGCTCTGGATGTGGGCGGGCGAACGGTCGGGGTGCTTGGCACGGGACTTGAAAAGTTTTATCCACAGCGCAACAGACGTCTGGCTGACGCCATGATTGCGTCGGGGAGCGCAGTGCTTTCGGAGTTCCCGCTGGACGCCGGCCCTACCGCCAGCAACTTCCCCCGGCGCAATCGAATTATCAGCGGTTTGTCGCTCGGCGTGCTGGTGGTCGAGGCCAGCGTTGCCAGTGGTTCGTTGATTACGGCGAGACTGGCAGGGGAGCAAGGTCGGGAGGTTTATGCGATTCCCGGGTCGATTCATCACCCAGGCGCCAAGGGCTGCCATCGGCTGATCCGTGACGGTGCGATACTGGTGGAAACTGTCGAACATATCCTCGAAGCCTTGCGTGGCTGGCAGCGGTTGCCGTTATCCAGCGAGAAACCCTCGGTGACCCATCCGTTGCTCATACTGTTGCACGCCGCGCCGCACACCAGTGAGGCGTTGTCCGTCTCCAGTGGCTGGGCGTTGTCCAAAGTGCTGGCCGCGCTGACGGAGCTGGAGATGGACGGTCGCGCAATCTGCGAAAGCGGGCGTTGGTTTGCGCGGGTGAGCTAGGTTTTATAAGGAAGATCGGTAAACTGCGCAGAGCCTTATTCTGGAGAGTTTTTCATGGTCAACAGTTGGCGTGTGCAACAAGCCGCGCAAGCCGTTCGCGCAGGGGCGGTCATTGCCTATCCGACCGAAGCGGTCTGGGGGCTGGGTTGCGATCCGTGGGACGAAGAAGCGGTGTATCGTCTGCTGATGCTCAAGGGTCGGTCTATGGAGAAGGGCCTGATTCTGGTAGCCGACAACATTCGTCAGTTCGACTTCCTCTTCGAAGACTTCCCGGAACTGTGGATGGACCGCATGGCCAGTACCTGGCCGGGGCCTAACACCTGGCTGGTGCCGCATCAGAATCTGTTGCCGCAGTGGATCACCGGAGTGCATGAAACCGTTGCGTTGCGGGTCAGCGATCATCCGCTGGTGCGGGATTTATGCGCCATTGTCGGGCCGTTGGTGTCGACTTCGGCCAACCCGCAGGGACGGCCGGCGGCGCGCACGCGGCTTCGCGTGGAGCAGTATTTCCGCGGAGAGCTGGATTTGGTGTTGGGCGGGAATCTGGGGGGGCGCAAGAACCCGAGCGTGATTCGAGACCTCGCGACCGGGCACGTTGTGCGCCCGGACTAAGATCGCGTCATCGCTCATCGCGGGCAAGCCCGATCCCACAAGGTTTCGGTCGTTCACATAAGTTGTGTACGACTCGGACCTGTGGGAGCGGGCTTGCCCGCGATGAGGTCCTGACTGACATCGAATGTCTTATGGCCGCAGCACTATCGAACCCGTCGTACGCCGCGCCGACAATTCGGTCTGCGCCTTCGCCGCGTCTTCCAAGGCAAACGTCTGGCTGATGTCCACCTTCAGCTTCCCGCTGATGATCATCTCGAACAGTTCATCGGCCATGCGCTGCAAGTTCTCGGCATTGTTGGCATAAGTCGCCAGCGTTGGCCGGGTCACGTACAGCGAACCCTTCGCCGCCAAAATCCCCAGGTTCACCCCGTCCACCGCGCCGGACGCATTGCCGAAGCTCACCACCAACCCCCTCGGCGAAACGCTATCGAGCGATGTCAGCCAGGTGTCTTTGCCGACACCGTCATACGCCACCGGTACTTTCTTCCCGTCAGTCAGTTCCAGCACGCGTTGTGCGACGTTTTCATGGCTGTAATCGATGGTCGCCCAAGCGCCATTGGCCTTGGCGAGCGCGGCTTTCTCAGGCGAGCTGACCGTACCGATCAACTTCACGCCCAACGCCTTCGCCCATTGGCAAGCCAGGGAGCCTACGCCACCGGCGGCAGCGTGGAACAAAATGGTTTCGCCACCCTTGAGTTCATAGGTCTGACGCAGCAGGTACTGCACGGTCAGGCCCTTGAGCATGACCCCGGCCGCCGTTTCGAAGCTGATGGCGTCCGGCAGAAGCACCAGATTGGCCTCGGGCAACACATGAACGTCGCTGTAGGCGCCCAACGGACCGCTGCCGTAAGCCACGCGATCACCAACCTTGAAACGTGTGACTTCGCTGCCCACCGCCTCGACCACGCCCGCGCCTTCCGAGCCCACACCTGACGGCAGCGCGGGGGGCGCATAGAGGCCGCTGCGGTAATAGGTATCGATGAAATTCAGGCCGATGGCCTTGTTGGTGACGCGGACCTGATGCGGGCCGGGCTCGGCGGGTTGGTAATCGACATACTCGAGCACTTCGGGGCCGCCATGGGCGCGGAACTGGATACGCTTGGCCATCAGAACTCTCCTTAGGTCTTAGCTACTGGGGTTGTAGCGCGAAGCGCCCTATCGAACTCCTAACCCTGATCTTCGTCAACTGCGGCAGGCCTGTCTGCGATGTTATGCTACGCGCCCATTTGCGCCGGTCCCCGCTCTGATGGAGCGCCGCGTAGTTTTGCCCGATTCAAGGTGATGACATGACGACCCGCACCGAGGCCGTAAAAGCCTACCTGCTCGACCTGCAAGACCGCATTTGCGCGGCCCTCGAAGCTGAAGACGGCGGCACACGCTTCGTCGAAGACGCCTGGACCCGGCCTGCCGGTGGCGGCGGTCGCACGCGAGTGATCGAAAACGGTGCAGTGATTGAAAAGGGTGGTGTCAACTTTTCCCACGTTTTCGGCAGCGGTCTCCCGCCTTCTGCCAGCGCTCATCGGCCAGAACTGGCCGGGCGTGGCTTTGAAGCCCTCGGCGTGTCGCTGGTGATTCATCCGCACAACCCGCACGTACCCACTTCCCACGCCAACGTGCGCTTTTTCATCGCTGAAAAAGAAGGTGAAGAACCGGTCTGGTGGTTCGGCGGCGGCTTCGACCTGACCCCTTATTACGGCAATGAAGACGATTGCGTGCATTGGCACCGCGTCGCCGAGCAGGCCTGCGCACCGTTCGGCCCGGACGTCTATTCGCGCTACAAAGCCTGGTGCGACAGCTATTTCCACATCAAGCATCGTCACGAGCCGCGCGGCATCGGCGGCCTGTTCTTCGATGACTTGAACGAGTGGGACTTCGATACCAGCTTCGCGTTCATGCGCGCCATCGGTGATGCGTACATCGACGCTTATCTGCCGATCGTGCAGCGCCGCAAACACGATGCGTTCACCGCCAGGCAACGTGAATTCCAGGAGTTCCGTCGTGGCCGTTACGTTGAGTTCAACCTGGTCTACGACCGTGGCACCTTGTTCGGCCTGCAATCGGGCGGGCGTACCGAGTCGATCCTCATGTCCCTGCCGCCGCAAGTGCGCTGGGGCTATGACTGGAAAGCCGAACCAGGCAGCGAAGAAGCCCGCCTGACCGAGTACTTCCTGCAAGACCGCGATTGGTTGGCCGAGGCCTGAACGAGGAGTTCTTATGGACCGTTACGTTGTATTCGGTAACCCGATTGGCCATAGCAAGTCGCCTCTGATCCATCGCCTGTTCGCCGAGCAGACCGCGCAAAAGCTGGACTACAACACGCTGCTGGCGCCACTTGACGACTTCTCCACCTGCGCCCGGACATTTTTCCTCGAAGGTCGCGGCGCCAACGTGACCGTACCGTTCAAAGAAGAGGCTTATCGGCTGGCGAATAGCCTGACGGCGCGGGCACAGCGGGCCGGTGCGGTAAACACCCTGAGCAAACTCGCCGATGGCAGCCTGCTGGGCGATAACACCGACGGCGCCGGGCTGGTGCGGGACCTGACGGTCAACGCCAGTTTCAGCCTCAAGGGCAAACGCATCCTGTTGCTGGGGGCGGGTGGCGCAGTGCGCGGCGCTCTGGAACCGTTGCTGGCCGAACAACCGGCCTCCTTGGTGATCGCCAACCGCACCGTGGAAAAAGCCGAGTTACTGGCGGAGTTGTTCGCAGACCTGGGCCCGGTCTCGGCCAGTAGTTTCGACTGGTTGAAAGAGTCGGTGGACCTGATCATCAATGCGACGTCGGCGAGCCTGTCGGGTGACGTGCCGCCGATTGCCGGCAGCTTGATCGAGCCGGGCAAAACCGTTTGCTACGACATGATGTATGGCAAGGAGCCGACTTCGTTCTGCCGTTGGGCCACGGAGCATGGCGCGGCGGTGTCGATGGATGGTTTGGGCATGCTCGCTGAACAGGCGGCAGAAGCCTTCTTCCTGTGGCGCGGTGTGCGCCCGGATACGGCGCCAGTGCTGGCCGAACTGCGCCGCCAGCTCGCCATATAACTTTGTAGGAGCAAGGCTTGCCCGCGATTCAGGCGCCGCGGTGTCTCAGGCATACCGCGTTATCGTTTATCGCGGGCAAGCCTTGCTCCTACAAAGGCGTGTTTCAGTCTTCAAACCGGATCGGGCACTTGTCGGCCCCTTCCAGCTTCCTCAATTCGTCCACCACCTGCGGCCGCGCGCGTCGCAGGGTCAGGCTGCGATCCTGCTTGAGCAGCCGCCGCGCTTCCTGATGCAGCATTTCCACCCCTGAGTAATCGATGAAGTTGATCTGCTGCGCCTCGATCACGACGCGCGCACCGTGCAGACGTTGCAGGCGCACTTGCAGGTAATGGCTGGCGCCGAAAAAAATCGAACCGCCCACCCGCAGAATGTCTTCATCCCCATCGCGCGAATGCTGCACGCGCGGTTGCGAGGTGCGTTTGAGGTAGAAGAACAACGAGGCGAGCACCCCGGCATAAATCGCCGTCTGCAACTCCAGCAGCAAAGTGGCGACACAGGTCAGGGCCATGACCGCGAATTCGGCACGGCTGACGCGCAACAGGGCACGAATCCCGCGATGGTCCACCAATCCCCAGGCGATCAGCAAAATGCTGCCGGCCATGGCCGGGATCGGGATGTGGGCGATCAACCCGGCGCCGAAGATGGCGAACAGCGCGACCCACACCGCCGAGAACACCCCGGCCATGGGTGAGCAGGCGCCGGCTTCATAGCTCAGGCCCGAGCGGGTGAAGGAGCCGGCGGACAGCGAACCGGAAAAAAACGCACCGACAATGTTGGACAAGCCCTGGGCGCGAACTTCTTGATTGGCGTCGAGCAACTGCTGGGAGCGGGCCGACAACGAGCGGGCAATCGACAGGCTGGTCACCAGCCCCAGCATGCCCACCGCCACTGCGCTCGGCAGCAAACGCAGGATAAGGTCCAGATCCAGCGGCAGGGGGCTCAAGGGTGGCAAGCGCCCGACAAATGCGCTGACCAATTTCACATGGCCGAACATGGAGGGCCATAGCCACACCAGCAGCCCGGCGAGGACCAGCGTGATCAACAGCGTCGGCCAGCGAGGCAGCAATGATTTCAGCACCGCGCCGACAACAACCGTCGCCAGCCCCAGCGCCAACGACGGTTTATCCAGGGCGCCGAGGTGCTTGAACAGCATCAGGAAACTGTCGAGCGCCGTGGCCTGGCTGGGCAAGTCCAGGCCCAACAGGTTCGGCAACTGGCCGATGGCAATTACCACCGCCGCACCGAGGGTGAAACCCAGCACCACGGAATGCGAGACAAAATTCACCAAGGCGCCGAAACGTAACAGGCCCAACAGCCACTGGAAAACGCCGGCCAGGAGTGTCAGCAGCAAAATCAGCGTGATGTAGTCCTGTGACGCGGGGACGGCCAGAGGACTGACGCTGGCGAACAGGACAATGGAGATCGCCGCTGTAGGACCGCAGATCAAATGCCACGAGGAACCCCACAGGCAGGCGATCAACACGGGGATGATGGCCGCGTACAACCCGTATTCAGGTGGGAGACCGGCGATCAGTGCGTAGGCAATGGACTGCGGCAACGCGAGAATCGCGCCGCTGAGGCCGACGATCAGGTCACGACCAACGCTGGCGCGGGTTTGCCGGGGCAACCAACTGAGAAAGGGAAAGAGTGAATGGCGGCTGGGGAAGGCCATGGGTCCTCTCGGGTGGGTTTTTGCGCAAGGGTAGCAGGACTAGCCGCCGATCGTTCCCACGCTCCGCGTGGGAACGCCGCCATGGACGCTCTGCGTCCGCTTGGAGATGTGACGCGGAGCGTCACGGGATGCATTCCCACGCAGAGCGTGGGAACGATCGGTGGCGGGGGTTCAGAGTTTGGCTTTCACCGCCGGCAACGCATCCTTGCCATCGGCGGTTTTCACGCCATCGAGCCATTTATCCAGCACCGCTGGATTGGCCTTGATCCACGCCTTGACCGCCTCCGCATTGCTGACCTTCTTGTTCACCACCTCGGCCATGATGCTGTTCTCCATGTCCTGGGTGAAGCTCAGGTTGGTCAGCAACTTACCCACATTCGGACAGGCTTCGGCGTAGCCCTTGCGGGTCAGGGTATGGACGCTGCCGGTGTCACCGAAATACTTTTCGCCACCCTTGAGGTAGTGCATTTTCAACTGCACGTTCATCGGGTGCGGGGTCCAGCCGAGGAAGGTCACGAATTTCTGCTTTTTCACGGCGCGAGACACTTCGGCCAGCATCGCCTGCTCGCTGGACTCCACCAGTTTCCATTGGCCCATGTCGAAATCATTCTTCTTGATGATTTCCTGTAGCGAGATGTTCGCCGGGGCGCCGGAGCCAATGCCGTAGATTTTATGGTCGAACTTGTCGGCGTATTTGTTCAGGTCGGCAAAGTTATGCACACCCGCGTCCCACACATAATCCGGAACCGCGAGGGTAAATTCGGTGCCGTCGAGGTTTTTCGCCAATTGCGTGACATCGCCGGTGGCCACGAACTTGTCGTAAAAACCCTGCTGGGCCGGCATCCAGTTACCCAGGAACACATCGACCTGGCCATCCTTCAGGCCGCCGAAGGTGATGGGCACCGCGAGGGTGTCGACTTTTGCCTTGTAGCCCATGCCATCCAGCAAAAACCCGGTGATGGCGTTGGTCGCGGCGATGTCGCTCCAGCCTGGGTCGGCCATTTTTACCGTCTCGCAACTCTGATCGGCGAACGCCGATGCACTGCCCAGAGCCAGCAGCCCGACCGTCAGTGCTGTGGATAACTTTTGCATGGACTTCCCCTTGAGATTATTGGTTTTGGCAGGGTTGTGGATAACGTGCTTTGCGCTCCAGATCATCGAGGTCGATGTGGTTGCGCATGTACTGCTGACTGGCGTCGACCAGCGGCTGGTGATCCCAGCTCTTCAGCTTGCCGAGGGTCAGCGCATCGGCAACGAAACGCCGGCGTCGCTGGCTGGCGAGCACCTGTTGGTGAATCGCCGGGATGTTCCATTTGGCCCGGGCTTCGGCAAGAAATTCTTCGAAAAGCGAACGATGTTGTGGTGACTGGCTGAGTTCTTCCTGTTCTCGCGGATCGTTGTGTACGTCGAAGAGCAGGCAAGGGTCGTCTTCGCTGTAGATGAATTTGTAGGCGCCGCGACGGATCATCATCAATGGACTGATGGTGCCTTCGGCCATGTATTCGCCGAACACTTCGTCGTGACCGCCCTGCCCTTGCAGGTGCGAAACCAGCGAACGACCGTCCAGCGGCAAGCCAGGTTCCAGTGAGCCGCCAGCCAGTTCTACGAAGGTGGGCAGCAGATCGGCGGTGGAAACAGCCGCGCTGACTCGCCCTGGCCCGAACTGCCCTGGCGCATTGATCAGCAGCGGTACTCGCGCAGCCATTTCGTACCAGTGCATTTTGTACCAGAGCCCGCGTTCGCCGAGCATGTCGCCATGGTCACCGGAGAAGACAATAATCGTGTCATCGATCAGCCCTGTTTCTTCAAGCGTTTGCAGGAGTTTGCCGACGTTGCTGTCGATATAGCTGCAAGCACCAAAGTAGGCGCGGCGCGCATCGCGAATTTTATCCACAGGCAATGGCTTGTCCCACAGGTCGTAAACCTTGAGCAAGCGCTGGGCGTGCGGATCGAGTTCTGTCTGCGCCGGTGTTTCGGGCAGCGGGATGTCGGCGTCGTCGTACATATCCCAAAAAGCCTTGGGAATCGTGTACGGATCGTGTGGGTGGGTCATCGAAACGGTCAGGGAGAACGGTTGGTCGCCGTCTTCGCGGATGTGGTCGAACAAGTATTGCTGGGCCTTGAACACCACTTCCTCATCGAAATCCAGCTGATTGGTGCGCACGCACGGCCCGGCTTGCAGCACCGACGACATGTTGTGATACCAGCTCGGACGCACGTCCGGTTCATCCCAATTCACTGCCCAGCCGTAATCAGCCGGGTAAATATCGCTGGTCAGGCGCTCTTCGTAGCCGTGGAGTTGGTCCGGGCCGCAAAAGTGCATTTTGCCGGACAGCGCCGTGCGATAACCGAGTCGACGCAGGTAGTGGGCATAGGTCGGCACATCGGCGGGGAAATCGGCCGCGTTGTCGTAGGCGCCGATCTTGCTCGGCAACTGGCCGCTGACCAGGGTAAAACGCGATGGTGCGCACAGGGGGCTGTTGCAATAGGCGGCATCGAACACCACGCCTTCGGCGGCGAGGCGGCTCAGGTTCGGCAGTTTGATGGGCGAAGGACCGTAGAACGGCAACATTGGCGCGGCCATTTGATCGGCCATGATGAAAAGAATGTTCTTGCGCTTCATGTGATCGCGGCATTCCATAGTGAATATTTATGCGAGAGTGCTGCGATCGAGCATGTAACCCACGCACATTGTGGTAAAGCCCACGCCAGGCAATGACTAGGATTAGCACAGCTTATGTATGACGCCCTTGGTGACTTGTCGTTGGACCTGCTGCGGGCCTTTGAAGCGGCGGCCCGCCATCGCAGCTTTACCGCTGCGGCGGTGGAGCTTGGCACGACGCAGCCGGCGGTCAGCCAGCAGATCAAACGGTTGGAGGAGCAACTCGCCACGCGGCTGTTCGACCGCATCTACCGAGGTATCGAACTGACCGAGGCCGGGGCCATACTTTTTGATCAGGTTCAGCTCGGTTTGCAGAATATCGACGCAGGATTGAGCGCAATCAGCGCACAACAGCAACATGAAGTGTTGCAAGTGGCGACCGACTTTGCCTTCGCCGCGTACTGGCTGATGCCACGTCTGCACCGCTTCCATGCCGCCAATCCGCACGTCGATGTGAGCCTGGTCACCAGCGAGCGCAGTCACAACATGCTGCGCACGGATATCGATGTGGCGGTGTTGTTTGGCGATGGGCGTTTCAAACAGGGTGAAAGCCATTGGCTGTTCAGCGAAGAAGTCTTTCCGGTGTGCAGCCCGCTGTTGCTCAAGGATCGGCCCCTGCCCTTGCCGGTCAAGTCGCTGCTGGAATTTCCCTTGCTGCACTTGCGGGGAGAACACAGCAGCAACTGGTTCGACTGGAGCGGTGTATTTCGTCAATTGGGGATAACTTCGGCGCCGGCGCCGGGGCAACTGCGCTTCGACAATTACACGCTGCTGATTCAAGCGGCGATTGGCGGCCAGGGCGTGGCGATCGGCTGGCGGCACCTTGTGGATAACTTGCTGGCGCAGGGTTTGTTGTGTCGTCCCGTCGCGGAATCGGCGATGTCCAGCCTCGGCTATTACGTGGTCGTGCCCCAGCGCAAACGGCGCGGGGCGTTGATTCACCAGTTTGTGGACTGGTTGATGGCCGAGCAGGCCAGCAGCGCGCAATCGCTCAATGGCCTGGCGCTGCCTTCCATCGCTATTTAGGATCGGTGGCGATGAAGTTCACGTGTTCACGGATGTGCAGGTTCAGCTTTAGCTCATCGGCGATGCCCACCGCGACCCGGTTCAGACGCTCCAGCGGTTCGGCCAGCCCCGGCTCCAGATGGCTGGAGACATGGCTGAAATGTTCGATGCTCAACCCGGGCACCCCGCGTGGCGCATTCACCAGGGTCCACTTCAAGGCACTGGCTTGTAGCGACTCGCGGATTTCTTCGGCGGCGTGGAGTTGCAGCTGATCCTCTGTTTCTGAATCATCCAGCACTTCAAAATCGCCCACCAGAAACAGCCGGTGCACCCCGGCGGCTTGCATGCCGTCGATCAGTGCATCCACCGCCAGCACTTGTTCGACCGGGCCCACCACGATGGTTTTTTCCACGTATTCGCTGTTGAAAGGCAACCCGGGTGCGTCTAACAGGCAGATGACGGCCGAGCAGCCCGCCACACTTTGTTTAACGCGTTGTGCCTCGAACAGGTCGCCGGTTTTAGTTCGAAGGCCCGGGCGCGGCGCCAGCGCCGTCAGGTCATCCAGAATGGCGATCACTTCATGTTGGCGGCGCAGCATTTGCGCAATCAGCGCACTGCCCAAGCTACTCATGGCACCATAAAGCACTACTTTGACCACCGGGGTTTCCGCGTTTTTCATGGCTGAGACTCCTCCTCCATTGAGTATATGACGTGTGACCTGCGGGGATCGTCGAGGGTTCGAACAGGATTTGAGGGATTCAGATGCAACCGATCAAGGGTTATCACGCCCACGTTTATTTCGATGCCGGGACGGTCGACCAGGCACGGGCCTTGTGCGAGCAGGCGGCGCAGTTGTTCCCGCTGAAGATGGGCCGCGTGCATGAACGGCTGGTCGGCCCGCACCCGG
The DNA here is from genome assembly GCF_003148705.1 of Pseudomonas sp. OV226. Lineage (NCBI taxonomy): Bacteria > Pseudomonadati > Pseudomonadota > Gammaproteobacteria > Pseudomonadales > Pseudomonadaceae > Pseudomonas > Pseudomonas sp. OV226. The sequence continues at coordinate 67,677 of NZ_QGGS01000014.1, forward strand.
ACTGGAGCTGCCAATTGGCGTTCGGCCCCGAACTCATCGGCGATGTATTGCCGTGGCTGGCCCTCAACCGCAAGGGGTTGGTGGTGTTCCTGCACCCGGACACCGGCGACGACTTGCTCGACCACACCGAGCACGCGATCTGGATGGGTGCAATCCGGCCGCTGGATCTGTCTATTTTTTGATCAGAGGCTTTCTTCGGCTTCGCCCGGCAAGTGCTCGTCCAGGTGCAACCAGGGCAAGCGGCTGTCCATCCAGATATGCCGCTCGGCCGGGGCCTGCTCCGGGTGGTCGAGGGTGGCGATGGTCAAGTCGATGTTCTGCGGGCTGAGACGGGTCATAAACGCGAGTTGCGCCCCACAATTCGGGCAGAAGTAACGTACGCCGGTTGTTGAAGAATCGTACTGCGTCGGTGTGCCTTTCACCCATTCAAACGCCGATGTCGGCACAGTGATCCAGGTGGTCACGATCCCGCCGCTGACCCTTCGGCAAATCGAACAATGACAGTGGGCGATGTCGTGCAGCGGCCCGCTGAATTGGTAGCGTATGTGTCCGCAGTGGCATCCGCCTGTATGAATTTCACCCATATTTCGCCTCCTGCCCCGTATTCAGGGGCTTTGAACCCGTCCGACGACCGGTCGCACATCCGCGCAAAGCTTTCATCGGCGAAAGCTGGCTGAAAGCTTCCCCGATTAGGATCGCCCCACTGCCGGCAACAGACCGGTTGGCCAATGAGTGTTTTATCGCTCGCACGGCCCATTTAACAACAACAATGGTGATCCTGATGTTCTCTGCTACCCGCCGCTTCGCTGTCACTCCGTCCGTACGCCTCGTGCTCCCCGTTCTGCGCTGACCCCACCCGGTTCGCCCATTTCCCCTCGCCGCGCTACGCCTGGAGTATTCCCATGCTGACTTTCCTTGGCTTTGCCATGGTCATCACGTTCATGTTCCTGATCATGACCAAGCGCCTGTCCGCGCTGATCGCCCTGATCATCATCCCGATCCTCTTCGCCCTGTTCGGCGGTTTTGCACCGAAGATCGGTCCGATGATGCTCGAAGGCATCACCAAGCTCGCGCCGACCGGTGTGATGCTGATGTTCGCCATTCTGTACTTCGCCCTGATGATCGACTCCGGCCTGTTCGACCCGGCCGTGCGCAAGATCCTCAAACTGGTCAAGGGCGACCCGTTGAAAGTTTCGGTCGGCACCGCCGTTCTGGCGCTCGTTGTTTCCCTCGATGGTGACGGCGCGACCACTTATATGATCTGCGTGGCCGCGATGCTGCCGCTCTACAGCCGCATCGGCATGAGCCCGCGGATCATGGCCGGTCTGATCATCCTCGCTGGTGGCGTGATGAACATGACCCCGTGGGGTGGCCCGACTGCCCGTGCGGCCAGTGCACTGCATGTGGACCCGTCCGATATTTTCGTACCGATGATTCCAGCCATGCTGGCCGGTGTGGTGGCGATCCTGGCGATTGCCTACTTCTACGGTAAGCGTGAGCGTGCTCGCCTGGGTGAGTTGCACCTGATCGGCGATGAAATCGACCACAGTGAAATCAGCGTTTCGCAGTTCCCGGATGCGCGTCGTCCGAAGCTGATCTGGTTCAACGGCCTCCTGACCCTGGCGCTGATGTGCACCCTGATCGCCGGCCTGTTGCCGCTGCCGGTGCTGTTCATGGTGGCGTTCAGTATCGCGATGATCGTTAACTACCCATGTCTGCAACAGCAGAAGGATCGCATTGCGGCCCACGCTGGTAGCGTTCTATCGGTGGTCGGCCTGATCTTCGCGGCCGGTATCTTTACCGGTATCCTGACCGGCACCGGTATGGTCGATGCGATGTCCAAGAGCCTGTTGGCGGTCATCCCTGAATTCCTCGGTCCGTACCTGGCAGTCATTACTGCGCTGGTGAGCATGCCGTTCACGTTTTTCATGTCGAACGACGCATTTTATTACGGCGTGTTACCAGTACTTGCCGAAGCCGCCAGTCATTACGGTATAACCGCAGTTGAAATGGCACGTGCCTCGATCGTCGGTCAGCCCGTCCACTTGCTGAGCCCGCTGGTACCATCGACCTACTTGTTGGTGGCACTGGCCGGTATCGAATTCGGTGACCATCAGCGCTTTACCCTGAAATGGGCAGTGTTGGTGTGCATGTGCATACTGGTTGCAGCGTTGCTGATGGGGATCTTTCCGCTCTTCAGCACTCTATAAGCCCAAGACTCACCACAACGGGTCCCGGCTTCGCGGTTTGAAGCCTGGGCCCGTTGCGGTTTAACAATCGCTCAAAGGAATACACATGGAATGGCTGACCAACCCTGAAATCTGGGTTGCCTTCTTCACCCTGACCGCCCTGGAAATCGTCCTGGGCATCGATAACATCATCATGATTTCGATCCTGGTCAGCCGCATGCCCAAGCACATGCAGGCGCGCACCCGGATTTTCGGTCTGGCGCTGGCCATGATCACGCGGATCCTGTTGCTGCTGTCGATCACTTGGGTCATGCGCCTAACGGCGGACCTGTTCGTGGTGTTTGGCCAGGGCATTTCCGGCCGCGACCTGATTCTGTTCTTCGGTGGTCTGTTCCTCCTGTGGAAGAGCTCGCAAGAGATGTACCACGCGCTGGAAGGCGAAGACGAAACCAACGAGGAACCGAGCGGCAAGGGCGGCAACTTCCTCTACACCATCGTGCAGATCGCGATCATCGACATCGTGTTCTCGCTGGATTCGGTGATCACCGCTGTCGGCATGGTCTCCCATGTTCCGGTCATGGTCGCGGCGATCGTCGTTGCCGTACTGGTGATGATGTGGGCTTCCGGCACCATCAGCGAGTTCATCGACAAACACCCGTCGCTGAAAATGCTGGCGCTGTCGTTCCTGTTGATCGTCGGTACCGTGCTGATTGCCGAGTCCCTGGACGTACACGTACCAAAAGGCTACGTCTACTTCGCCATGGCGTTCTCGCTGGCGGTTGAAGCGATCAACATCAAGATGCGCACCGCGATTGCGAAAAAGAAGAAGCAGCAAGATCCGGTGAAACTGCGTAAGGACATTCCGGGCCAATAACCCGATTGTCATGCGATAGAAAAAGGGGCCTTCGGGCCCCTTTTTCACGCCTGCATAAAACCGTTTTCATGACACTTTTGTTTCAATCACTTCCTTGGCTATGTAATGCTGGCGCTCAGACCGTTAGCCAACTACAGCTTAAGTACAGAACGTAGAAAAACGCGCGGTACCGTCAACTTGCCCCGCTGGGGCGCGACCATCACAGGGGGCCTTTATGCTCACCCTGCTCAATTTGTTATCGGCCGTGGCCTTGTTGATCTGGGGCACGCACATTGTCCGAACCGGCATTTTGCGGGTCTACGGGTCCAACCTGCGCCATGTGATTGGCCAGAACATGTCCAAGCGCTGGCTGGCGTTTCTCTCCGGGATCGCGGTGACCGCGATGGTCCAGAGCAGTAACGCCACCGCCATGCTGGTCACCTCGTTTGTCGGCCAGGGCCTGATGGCGCTGACTCCGGCACTGGTAACCATGCTCGGGGCGGATGTTGGTACGGCGCTGATGGCGCGGGTGCTGACCCTGGACCTGTCGTGGCTGTCGCCGCTGCTGATCTTTGTCGGGGTGATTTTATTTCTGTCGCGCAAACAGACCCGACTCGGGCAGATGGGGCGCGTGGCGATTGGCCTTGGGCTGATCATTCTGGCGTTGCAACTGATTGTGGAGGCTGCTGCGCCGATCACCCACGCCAAAGGGGTAAAAGTGATCTTCGCCTCGCTGACCGGCGACATTTTGGTCGATGCCCTGGTCGGCGCATTGTTCGCGATGATCTCCTACTCGAGCCTGGCCGCCGTGCTGCTGACCGCGACCCTGGCCGGTGCCAAGGTGATCAGCTTGCCGGTGGCCATCGGCCTGGTGATTGGCGCCAACATTGGCAGCGGCGTCCTCGCGTTCCTCAGTACCAGCATGCAGAACCCCGCCGGGCGCCAAGTGGCGCTGGGCAGCCTGTTGTACAAACTGATCGGCCTGTTGTTGATCATTCCGGTGCTGAACCCATTGGTACACTGGCTCGATAGCCTGGACTTCAGTCCCCAGGAAACAGTCATTGGCTTTCACTTGCTCTACAACAGCGTCCGCTGCTTGATCCTGCTGCCGACCGTCGGTCCGATGGCCAGGCTGTGCGCCTGGCTGTTGCCGGAGCGGCCGGAAGTCAACGGAACCGCCAAACCCCGCCATCTCGATCTCACCGCGCTGGTCACACCGAGCCTGGCGCTGGCCAATGCGGCCCGGGAAACCCTGCGCATGGGCGATCTGATCGACAACATGCTGGAAGCGATGCTCGATGTGTTGAATGGCAAGCAAACGGCCGTTACCCAGGAAGTGCGTCGTCTGACCGATGATGTCGACGCACTCTACAGCGCGATCAAGCTCTATCTGGCGCAAATGCCCCGCGAAGACCTCAGCGACCAGGACAGCCGGCGCTGGGCAGAAATCATTGAGTTGACGATCAACCTCAAGCTCGCCAGCGACCTGATTGAACGCATGCTGCGCAAGGTTCAGCAGCAGAAAACCTCACACCGCCGGTCCTTTTCCGAGGTCGGGCTGGAGGAGTTGTCAGGATTGCAACGTCAGTTGATCTCCAATTTGCGGCTAGGATTGTCGGTGTTCCTGAGCGCTGACAAGGAAAGTGCTCGCCAGTTACTGCGTGAGAAACGCCGTTTTCGCGCACAGGAGCGGCGTCTGGCCCATGCCCATGTCAGCCGGTTGCAGCTTAAGATTGTGCAAAGTATCGAGACCAGCTCGTTGCATCTGGAGCTGATCGCCGACATGAAACGTTTGAATTCGCTGTTCTGCAGCAGTGCGTACGTGGTGCTTGAAACGTCCGACACCGGCGCGCTGGCGGTCGATGATTTGGCTGACATCACGCATTCACCCTGAACGTCCACCGTTGTCTGAAGTCTGTTGAACTGCGCTCGCCGTATGGAAGCTCGTTATGCGTTGCCTGTTGTTTGCCTGTTTGTTGCTTGGCTCACTCCCTTCGTTTGCCCTGGATCGCTTTCAGGTCGAGGGTTATACGCTGCCCAATGGCCTGCAATTGCTGCTCAAGCCGGGCACCGAGCGCGGGCATGTGGCGATTCGTCTGGTCGTCGGCGTCGGTCTGGATGATTTCAGCTGCGATGACAAAGAACTGCCCCACCTGCTGGAGCACTTGCTGTTCAGTGGTATCGATGCCACCGGCGAAGGCGGCCTGGAAGAGCGCATGCAAGCGCTGGGGGGTGAGTGGAACGCGTTCACCAGTAACGCCGACACGACATTCGTCATCGAGGCACCGGCGAAAAACCAGCGCAAGGTCCTCGACCTGTTGCTGGCGCTGTTGACCCAGACCCGAATCGACGACAACGCCATCAACGCTGCCAAGCAAGTGGTCGAGCGCGAAGATGGCGGTCATTACACACACCTGCAACGCTGGCTCGATCGACAGGACCTCGGTCACACGGCCAGTAATCAACTGGCGGTGGAGCTGGGCCTCAAATGCCCGCAGCGCGCCGAAGTCGATCACCTGACCCGCGAGCAACTGGAGAAAGTCCGCAAGCTTTGGTACGCGCCCAACAACATGACCCTGATCATGGTCGGCGACCTCGACCGATTGCTGCCGGCCTATCTGGAGCGGGCATGGGGTGAGTTGAAAGCGGTCGACCCGAGCGAACACCTGCCCCTGCCGGAAATTCGCGCCAGTGCCGCTCACGAGCGCACGCTGAGTAGCGGTTTCCTTGGCGGCGCGGCCAAGCTGCACTGGCTGGTGCCGGAGCCTGTACTGGACGATCAGCAAGACGAAACGTTAGACCTGCTCAAGGACTATCTGGACTGGGCGCTGTATCGCCAGATGCGCCTGGTCCACAGTTTGTCCTACGGGCCTTCCGCCGAGCGCGAGCTGTTTGGCGGTGTGGGCTTCATGAGCCTGAACGCCGACCTTGAACGTGACAATGTGCCGGAGGCTGAACAAGTCCTCGATGAGTTGAAAGCCCGGTTGCTCAAGGACGGCCTCGACAGCGACACATTCAACCGCCTCAAACAGGCGGCTATTGCCCGCCAGGCCTGGGCCGTGCAGGGCAATAGCGCGTTGGCCGATTATTACTGGAGTGCCCTTGGAGATTACGAGGACGGACGCTTCGCTGACCCGGCCAAAGAACTGCAAGGCGTAACACTGGAGGAAGCCAACAAGGCGTTGCGCGAGTTGTTGCTGCAACCGGGGTATTTGCGGATCGAGAAGCCACTGATGAGTGATGACCAGTTGGTTTTGGTGATTGGCGGGGTGTTGGCGCTGATTGCGCTGATACTGCTGAGCTGGCGCTTGCACCGAAAATCGCCGCCGCCGGTGTAGCAGCTGCCGAAGGCTGCGTTCGGCTGCGAAGCAGTCGTTAAACCCTTCACCACGGTGTATCAGGAACATTTGACACAATAGATTTGCGACTGCTGCGCAGCCGAACGCAGCCTTCGGCAGCTGCTACACGGGTTCCGGCTCCGGCCGCGGGCCTCGCCACACCGCCCCCCGGCGGGTAACCTGTCGAGGATTTTTCCTACGACGAATGTGAACCGCCAAATGCCGACCCTGACCCTTTTCGTCCAGCGCATCCTGGAATTGATGAAGCGCTATCCTGGGGTCATTGCGCTCGGCGGGTTCATTTCCGGTGTCGGCAGCTTCATCCTGGTGGATCGCCAGCAAGGCCTGGCGACCTGGATCACCATCATTATGGTGCTCAGTTGGGTCTGGCTGATGCTGGAAAACAGCCTGACCAAGCTGTTCGCCAAAATCTTCAAACGCGAAATTCCCCAGCCGCTGCTGCGTTACGCCACGCAGATGATCCACCAGGAAAGCCTGTTCTTTGTCCTGCCGTTCTTCTTCATCACCACCACCTGGAACAGCGGCCAACTGTTCTTCACCGGCCTGCTGGGTATTGCGGCGCTGATTTCCATCACCGACCCGCTCTACTACAAATGGCTGGCCCCCCGGCGCTGGGCGTTCCTGGCGCTGCACACGCTGACCCTGTTTGCCGCGTTGCTGACCGCCCTGCCCGTCATCATGCACCTCACCACGTCCCAGAGTTTCAAGTGGGCGCTGGGTATCGCCGTGCTGCTGTCGTTCCCGAGCCTGGCGTCGATCTTCCCGATCCGTACCGTGCGCAACGCCTTGGCGATTCTGAGTATCACGCTGGGCATCGGTGGCCTCGGCTGGGTCATGCGTTCATGGGTGCCGCCGGCGACCCTGTGGATGACCGACGTGGCGATCAGCACGCAAATGCAGGACCGCACCCCCGGCAAGAGTCTGGATCAAGTCAGCGCCGAGCAGATCCGTGGTGACGGGTTGTACGCCTACACTGCGATCAACGCCCCGCGCGGCCTGGATGAGCGGATTTATCACGTGTGGCAGTTCAACGGTAAAGAAGTCGACCGCATCCCGCTGGATATCCACGGTGGACGCAAGGAAGGCTACCGCGCCTGGACGCATAAGCAGAACTTCCCGGGCAACCCGGCAGGTAAATGGCAGGTCCGGGTGCTGACCGAAGACGGTCAGCTTATCGGTGTGCTGCGCTTCACCGTAACGGACAGCACACCGACCAAAGAAAAGTAACGCGGTTCGTGCTATTACGTAGCTCTACGCATTTACCGAACAAGCACGGAGTTTATGACCAGCAGCACAATGGCCGGCAATGCCCAACTGGACGCTTCTCACTCCCCTGCACAGCTGCGGGTTACGGGTGACTGGACGCTCGCCCATTACGCTGATCTCAAGCACCTGTGCGAAAAACTTCGCGACCAATACAACGACGACACCCACATCGACCTCAATCATCTGGGCGCCCTCGATACGGCCGGCGCCTCGTTGTTGGTGGAGTTGCTGGGGGCCGAGCGGCTCGGTCGCTCCGCCGAACATCCCGATTGCACGCTCTCCACTGCCGATCGCGCGTTGCTGCAAACCATCTACTGCTCAATGACCAATTTCTGCGTACCGATCAAGGAACCGGAAGTCAGCGTCAGTATTCAATTGTTGACCCGAATTGGCCGCGCCGTGGACACGGTCTGGCAGGACACCCTGCAACTGTTGGGCTTCGTCGGGCTGATTATCGAAACCATCGCCCGCGGCCTGTTTCAACCCAAGCGCTGGCGCATCACGCCGATGGTGGCGCACATCGAACAAACCGGTCTCGATGCCGCGCCCATCGTCGCCCTGCTGACGTTTCTCGTGGGCGCGGTGGTGGCGTTTCTCGGGGCGACCGTGTTGGCCAATTTCGGCGCGACGGTATTTACCGTGGACCTGGTGGCCTTTTCATTCCTGCGTGAGTTTGCCGTGTTGCTCACCGCCATCCTGATGGCCGGGCGCACTGCCAGTGCGTTCACCGCGCAGATCGGCTCGATGAAGGCCAACGAAGAAATCGACGCCATCCGTACCTTGGGCCTCGACCCGATGGAATTGTTGGTGGTGCCGCGCGTCCTGGCGTTGCTGGTGTCGTTGCCGATGCTGACCTTCCTGGCAATGGTCTCGGGGATTGTCGGCGGCGGCGTGGTGTGTGCGGTGGCGCTGGATATTTCACCGGCAATGTTTCTGTCGCTGCTGCAATCGGACATCGGCGTTCAGCACTTTCTGGTCGGGATCGTCAAAGCGCCGGTTTTCGCCTTTCTGATCGCCTCGATTGGCTGTCTCGAAGGCTTCAAAGTCAGCGGTAGCGCCGAGTCGGTGGGCGCTCACACCACGTCCAGTGTGGTCCAGTCGATTTTTGTGGTGATCGTGCTCGACGCCGTGGCAGCGCTGTTTTTCATGGAGATGGGCTGGTGAGTCGTTTACCCCGAGCGCCTTCTGAGGCGGTGATCGAAGTCCGTGGGCTGTGCAATCGCTTCGGCAGTCAGAGCGTGCACGAAAATCTCGACCTCGATTTATACAAAGGTGAAATTCTTGCCGTGGTCGGCGGCTCCGGCAGCGGCAAATCGGTGCTGCTGCGCAGCATTATCGGTTTGCGGCAGCCCAGTGAAGGGGTGGTGAGGGTTTTCGGGAAAAACCTGCCGACATTGTCCGAACATGAACGCTCGATGATTGAACGACGCTTCGGCGTACTGTTCCAGCAAGGCGCCCTGTTCACTTCGCTGACCGTGACCGAAAACGTCGCCCTGCCCCTGATCGAACACGCCGGCCTGAGTCGTGAAGATGCCGAACACTTGGCGGCGGTCAAACTGGCACTGGCCGGGCTGCCGCTGTCGGCAGCTGACAAGTACCCCGCTGCGCTGTCCGGCGGCATGATCAAGCGGGCGGCGCTGGCCCGTGCGCTGGCGCTGGACCCGGACATCCTGTTTCTCGACGAACCCACCGCCGGCCTCGACCCGATTGGCGCGGCGGCATTCGATCAGTTGATCCTGACCCTGCGTGACGCGCTTGGGCTGAGTGTTTTTCTGGTGACCCACGACCTCGACACGCTCTATACCATCACCGACCGCGTGGCGGTGCTGGCGCAGAAAAAAGTGCTGGTGGCGGACGCCATCGACAAGGTCTCGGAAACCGACGATCCGTGGATTCACGAATACTTCCATGGCCCTCGCGGCCGCGCGGCGCTGACAGCCGCTCAACAGTTGAACGAGGTCTGACATGGAAACCCGAGCCCATCATGTATTGATCGGCCTGTTCACCGTGATTGTGGTGGCGGGCGCCCTGCTCTTCGGCTTGTGGCTGGCCAAGTCCAGCGTCGACACCGAGTTCAAGGATTACGAAGTGGTCTTCAACGAGGCGGTCAGCGGCCTGTCCAAGGGCAGTTCCGTGCAGTACAGCGGGATCAAGGTTGGCGACGTGGTGACGTTGCGCCTGGACCCCAAAGACCCACGCCGGGTGCTGGCGCGAATTCGCCTGGGCGGTGACACTCCGGTCAAGGAAGACACCCAGGCCAAGCTCGCACTGACCGGCGTGACTGGCACTTCGATCATCCAGCTCAGCGGCGGTACGCCACAAAGCCCGGCGCTCAAGGGCAAGGACGGCAATCTGCCGACCATCGTAGCCTCCCCCTCGCCTATCGCGCGCCTGCTCAATGACAGCAATGACCTGATGTCTGGCGTAAATACATTGATGCAAAACGCCAACCTGCTGTTCTCCACGGAAAACGTCGAGCGCATCAGCAAGACGCTGGAGCATCTGGAACAGACCACCGGCACCATCGCCGATCAGCGTGGCGATATCCGTCAGGCGATGCAGCAACTGGCGTCGGTGGGCAAGCAAGCCAACACCATGCTGGATCAAACCACGGCGTTGATGCGCAACGCCAATGGCCTGCTCAATGACCATGGCAAGCAGGCCATCGGCAGCGCCGAACAGGCAATGAAGTCGCTGGAGCAGTCCACGGCGACGATCAACAAGTTGCTCGTCACCAATCAGGAGTCGCTCAACAACGGCATGCAGGGCCTCAACGGCCTGGCCCCGGCCGTTCGCGAGCTGCGCGAAACCCTGACTTCATTGCGCGCCATCTCTCAGCGCCTGGAGGCAAACCCCAGCGGTTACCTGCTGGGCAGCGACAAGAATAAGGAATTCACCCCATGAAACTGACTCGTATCGCCCTCCTCGCCGGCTTCACGCTGATCAGTTCGTGCTCGATTCTGCCCAAGCCAGAGCCGTTCGATGTGTATCGATTGCCTTCGGCCCAGAGCAACGTGTCAGCCAGTCATGGCACGCCGCAACGCTGGTCGTTGCGCTTGAATAAGCTCCACGCCAGTGATGCGTTGGACGGCCCGAACATTGCGGTAATTCCTCAAGGCGATCTGATCAGCACCTACAAAGGCTCACGCTGGAGTGACCCGGCACCGGTGCTACTGCGCAATCGTCTGCTGGACGGCTTCCAGCAGGACGGCCGGGTACCGCTGCTGAGCACCGATGACAGTATTTTCCACGCGGACCTGGAGTTGGGTGGCCATTTGCAGTCGTTTCAGACCGAATATCAGGGCACGACCGCTAGCGTGGTCGTGAGCCTGGATGCCGTGCTGGTGCGTGGCTACGATCAGCGAATCCTCGCCAGCCGGCGCTTCGAAGTGCGCCAGCCGTTGAGCGATGTGAAGGTGCCGGCGGTAGTGGTCGGGTTTGGCCAGGCGAGTGACCAATTGACGGTGCAGGTGGTGAATTGGGCGGTTGAGCAAGGGCAAAAATCCGCCCCGCCACCTAAACCCTGAAACCAACACGGACCCCTTGTAGGCGTGAGCAGGCTCACTCCTACAGGGGATCGTGGTTAACCGAAGAACCAGTAACAAACCCCGATGGCGCCAAGCACCCCGGCCAATTCAGCCAGCAACGCACACCCCACCGCATGCCGCGCGCGCTGGATGCCTACCGCGCCGAAGTACACCGCCAGCACATAGAACGTCGTCTCGGTGCTGCCCTGGACCGTGGCCGCCACCAGCGCCGGGAAGCTGTCTACGCCGGACGTCTTCATGGTTTCGATCAGCATCGCCCGCGCGGCGCTGCCGGAGAACGGTTTGACCATGGCAGTCGGCAAGGCATCGACGAATCGCGTGTCCCAACCGGCCCACTCCACCAGATGACGAATGCCATCCAGGCCAAAATCCAGCGCGCCGGACGCCCGTAGTACGCCCACCGCGCAGAGCATCGCCACCAGGTATGGCAGCAGATTCTTGGCCACGTCGAAGCCTTCTTTGGCGCCTTCGACGAACGCTTCGTAGACCTTCACTTTGCGTAACGCGCCAATCACCAGGAACAGCATGATCAGCCCGAATAGCGTCAGGTTGCCGAGGATGGACGACAAACCGGCCAGCGCCGTCGCCGACATCGTCGCCAGCAGCGCCATGAAGCCACCGAGGACGAGGGCGCCGGGAATCAGATACGCCAGCACCACCGGGTCCCAGATGCGCAGGCGTTGCATGAACGCGACTGAGAGGAAGCCGACAATGGTCGAACAACTGGTGGCCAGCAGGATGGGCAAGAACACCAGCGTCGGGTCCGGCGCACCTTGCTGGGCGCGGTACATGAAGATCGTTACCGGCAGCAGGGTCAGGGAGGAGGCGTTGAGCACCAGGAACAGGATCTGTGCGTTGCTGGCCACGGTGGCGCTGGGATTGAGCTCTTGCAGCGCCTTCATCGCCTTGAGGCCGATCGGTGTGGCGGCATTGTCCAGGCCCAGGCCGTTGGCGGCGAAGTTCAGGGTGATCAGGCCGATGGCCGGGTGACCGGGCGGCACTTCCGGCATCAATCGCAGGAACAACGGCCCCAGCGCCTTGGCCAGCCACTCGACAATCCCGGCTTTCTCGGCAATGCGCAGAAAACCGAGCCAGAGGGTGAGGGTGCCGAACAGCAATACCATCACTTCCACCGACAGCTTGGCCATGGCGAAAATGCTTTCCACCATCGCCGCGAAGATCCCGGCGTTACCGCCGATCAGCCATTGCGCCAGCGCCGAAACGGCCGCCACGATGAAAAAGCCAAGCCACAGGCCATTAAGCATCAGTCAAATCCCCCGGAAGATGCGGCGAATGATAGCGGGGTAGCCAGAAACGACAAACCCCGGATTTCTCCGGGGTTTGTTTAGACGCGTAACCGCACTTGTAGGAGCAAGGCTTGCCCGCGATCGGGGCGCCTCGGTTTATCAGATGCACCGCGTTATCGTTCATCGCGGGCAAGCCATGCTCCTACAGGGGGCGTGATCAGTTGCGGGTGGTTTCACCTGCCGGCAGCTTTTCCTTGCTGCGCCAGTGCGGCAGGGAGTTCCAGTAGCGCTGACCCTTGGCATCGTCATACATGCCTTCCCAACGTGCGATGACCAGCACGGCGAGGGCGTTGCCGATGACGTTCAGTGCGGTACGGGCCATGTCCATGATGCGGTCGACGCCGGCGATGAATGCCAGGCCTTCCAACGGAATCCCCACGCTGCCCAAGGTGGCCAGCAACACCACGAAGGACACGCCTGGAACGCCGGCGATGCCTTTGGAGGTGACCATCAGGGTCAGTACCAGCAACAACTGCTGGCTGATCGACAGGTCGATGCCGTACAGCTGGGCAATGAAGATGGCCGCGATGCTTTGGTACAGAGTCGAGCCGTCGAGGTTGAACGAGTAGCCGGTTGGAACCACGAAGCTGCAAATGGCTTTCGGCGCGCCGTAGGCTTCCATTTTCTCGATCACACGCGGCAGCACGGTTTCGGAACTGGCGGTGGAGTAGGCCAGCACCAGCTCATCCTTGAAGATGCGGATCAGCTTGATCACCGAGAAGCCGAACAGGCGAGCGATCAGGCCCAGCACCACAAACGCGAAGAAGGCGATGGCGAAGTACACCAGCACCACCAGCTTGGCCAGCGGCAGCAGGGACGCGAAGCCAAAGTTGGCCACGGTCACCGCGATCAAGGCGAACACGCCGATCGGGGCGTAGTTCATGATCATGTGAGTGACCTTGAACATGCTTTCCGATACGCCCTGGAACATCTTCACCAGCGGCTCGCGCAGGTCCGATTGCAGGCTCGACAGACCGAGGCCGAACAACACGGAGAAGAAGATGATCGGCAGCATCTCGCCGCGCGCCATGGCCGCGAAGATGTTCGACGGGATCAGGTTGAGGATGGTTTCGACGAACGCGTGTTCATGCTGAACCTCGGCGGCCGTGGCCTGGTACTTGGAAATATCCACGGTACCCAGGGTGCTCATGTCGATGCCGGTGCCCGGATGGAACACGTTGGCCAGCACCAGACCCACCAGAATCGCGATGGTGGTGACGATTTCGAAGTAGACGATGGTCTTCAGGCCGATGCGCCCGAGCTTCTTCGCGTCGCCGACGCCAGCGATACCGACGATCAGCGAGGAAATCACGATCGGGATCACGATCATCTTGATCAGACGGATAAAGATATCGCCTGCCGGTTGCAAGACGTTGCTGATCCACCAGGCTTTTTCGGCACTGAAATGGTTGAGCAGCGCACCAATTGCAATCCCCAATACCAGACCGATGAGGATCTGCCAGGCGAGGCTAAGCTTTGCCTTCTTCATATCATTACCCTTACTTGCGTTTGACTCAGACAGACGCGGTCACTGGAACGCTTGTGGCGAAAAAGTGTTTGCATCTGCCCCCGTATAAGGAGCCCCGGAGCGCTTGTTATGGCTCTCTGGCAGGCGAAAAAAGGCGCAACTATTCCGATGCAAGGGGGCGACGTCTAATGCCGTAAACGCCTACCCTATGCCGAATCGGCATGAGCTTTTCTAAATGAAACTGGCGTCCCAACCGGTTCGAATACGACATTTCGGCAGCTATAAGTGCCGCGAACCGGCCATTTCAGAGGAGGTTGGGTATTTTTCGTGCGAAGGATCACGGGCTAAAAATTCAGAAAAAACCTACGTTTAGCCGCGAAAAATTAGTGTTATTTGTTCACAGCTTTCTCGATATACGGTCGCGAAGAACCATAAGAAACACTGCGTAATGTTTTTGCGGGGATTTAGCGGAAACAGCATAGGGATATAAAAGCCGTTGTCTGGGGGACAATGCGTGCAGCGAGTGAAGCTCTCCGCAAATTCGCCGAGTCCCGATGACCCGGCGAACTTGCGTCGCAGCTTTTGCCTGACCCGGCCCTTGCGCAGGTACTCCCTGTACCCGTAGGTCACTCCGACCCTGTAACAGTCAGAACGTCCCGGCCCCATGGTCATGCGTCTACCTTCTTCGGGTAGCGCAGTAGAAAGAAGCATGGTGCTTCTTTCATATGACGAATTCGCTACCAGTGCGGATTTTTTTGAGCCGTTCCATCAATCAGTCCTGCATGCCCTGATCGCACTTACTTCACCACGCCGCTTTTGCGACGGCACTACCGCCCAGAAGCTGGGCGGCTGCCCGTGTCTTTTGACATAACCCTAAAGTTCACCCTCGGCCGCGACGGCCAAAGAAGAAGGAGGCGATGAACATCACCAGGAACACGACAAAGAGAATCTTGGCGATACCCGTGGCGGTGCCCGCGATACCACCGAAGCCCAGTACTGCAGCGATGATGGCAATGATCAAGAATGTGATTGCCCAGCTCAACATGGTGATTCTCCTTACGCTTCATTATTTAGAAGTGTCGCTTGTGGTGCTTTTCCCGGCGCGCGGTGCACGCCAAGTTCGTTTACCTAGAACACCCAACGCTCCTGGCGCGGCAGCTCATCCAGCGGTTGAGGCTGGTCGACATCCATCATCCGCATGGGAGCGGTGTCAGCCAGGTTGCTGCTGGCGGCGCTGAAGTGGGTTTGAGCTGCATGTTGAATCGACACGTGCGGCGTCTCTGGCTGCTGGCTCTGTTCCCAACGAAGGAACTGTTGGCCGGTGATCAGCGTGATCAGCAATGCCAGCACAACAAACAAGCCTTGTTGGATGTGCAGTGGCGAGATACGCATTTGGGCGGCACGGTGGCTATTCATCCTGTAGCTCCTCCCACTTTGGTGGTGATCTGTCAGGCGGTTATTTAAATGCCCTGATTACCCAGACCATTGCAGTCGGCATGCCAGCTTTTTTTGCACATAAAATTCAACAAAAACAATTAGTTATAAAGTTTGTGCAAATCGATTGCGACGCATCCTGCACGATGACCCCGGCAGGGTCGTGCGAATTGCACGATAGATTCACCGCCGCTTTGATTATTTTTGAATTGAGCGACCAGCGCAGATGTCAGAGAGGGAGGCGGGCATTCGCCTGGAACCCGATGTTTGGGTAAAAAACCAGACTATTCAGTGGATTAGGCAAGGTGACAGTAGATAGCTACCCTGCCAGTGCTGGAATGGATCAGAATCGACCATGCAACTTGCCCGATTTATCCGGGACTAACCAAGATAATCACTAAAGGAGCGTAGGAATATGGAATCAGCCACTGTGCATCAAGGCCGCATTCTGCTGGTGGACGATGAGTCCGCGATCCTGCGAACCTTCCGTTACTGCCTCGAAGATGAAGGCTATAGCGTCTCCACCGCGACCAGCGCGGCCCAGGCCGACGCCTTGTTGCAGCGTCAGGTGTTCGATCTTTGCTTCCTTGATTTGCGCCTCGGTGAGGACAATGGCCTGGATGTCCTGGCGCAAATGCGCATCCAGGCGCCATGGATGCGGGTGGTGATCGTCACTGCGCACTCAGCCGTGGACACGGCAGTCGATGCGATTCAGGCAGGGGCTGCCGACTACCTCGTCAAGCCGTGCAGCCCCGATCAATTGCGCCTGGCCACCGCCAAGCAATTGGAAGTGCGGCAGCTGTCCGCTCGCCTGGAGGCCCTTGAGGGGGAGGTGCGTAAACCCAAGGATGGTCTGGATTCCCACAGCCCGGCCATGAAGGTGGTGCTCGAAACCGCCCGCCAGGTCGCCAACACGGATGCCAACATTCTGATTCTGGGGGAGTCCGGCACCGGTAAGGGAGAACTGTCCCAGGCCATCCACGGCTGGAGCAAGCGTCAGAAAAAGTCCTGCATCACGATCAATTGCCCGTCCTTGACCGCCGAACTTATGGAAAGCGAACTTTTCGGTCACAGTCGTGGCGCCTTTACCGGTGCCAGCGAAAGCACGTTGGGGCGCGTCAATCAGGCTGACGGTGGCACGCTGTTTCTCGACGAGATCGGCGATTTTCCGTTGGTTTTACAACCCAAACTGTTGCGATTCATTCAGGACAAGGAATACGAGCGGGTGGGCGACCCGGTGACCCGCCGCGCCGATGTGCGCATTCTCGCGGCGACTAACCAGAACCTTGAAGACATGGTGCGCGACGGCCGATTCCGCGAAGACTTGCTCTATCGCCTGAACGTGATCACGTTGCACCTGCCGCCGCTGCGCGAACGCCGTGAAGACATCCTGACGCTGGCCGACCGTTTCCTGGCCCGTTTCGTCAAGGAATACGCGCGCCCGGCCCGGGCCTTCAGCGATGAGGCCCGCGAGGCGTTGCTGGGTTATCGCTGGCCCGGCAACATCCGCGAACTACGCAACGTGGTGGAGCGGGCAAGCATCATCTGTCCGCAAGAACGAGTCGAAATCAGCCATTTGGGCATGGCCGAAGCGCCGGTCAACAATGCGCCACGCATCGGTGCGGCGTTGAGCCTGGATGAACTGGAAAAAGCCCACATCGGTGCAGTGCTCGCCACGGCGGATACACTGGATCAGGCAGCCAAGACACTGGGTATTGATGCCTCGACCCTGTACCGCAAACGCAAGCAGTACAACTTGTGAGCTGCTGACCGATGAGACTGGCGATGAAGCTGCGTACTCGGCTGTTTTTGAGTATTTCTGCACTGATCACCGTGGCGCTGCTGGGGCTGTTGCTCGGACTGGTCAGCGTGATGCAGATGGCCGGCTCTCAGGAAGTGCTTGTTCGCGACAACTTCGTCACCCTGGACCTGGGACTCAAACTACGCCAGGCCTTGGGCGATCAATTGATGGTCATGGTCAGCGAGAAGCCTGATGCCGAAAAATTCGAGGCGGCCAGAAAGCACTATATGGAATTGCTCGAGGAAGGTATCGCGCTCGAGCAATCCGGTAATGGTAGTGAGTACGGGTTCAGGCAGGCCAAGGATGACTATCTCAGTTTTATTCAGGCCTACGACCACGTCACGGATCCCACCAAGGTATTGAATGGCAATGACGTCCTGACGGAAAAATTCAACACCCTGCGCAATGGTCTGCTCACTGAACACAAACGCGCACTGGATAACATCAATGACACCGAGCGCCAGTCCCGGGAGCGCGCGCTGCTGATCGCCGGGCTTCTCGGGTTGGTGGGATTGGCCGTGTTGATCATCGGGTTCGTGACAGCCCATGGGATTGCACGGCGATTCGGGACTCCGATCGAAGCCTTGGCCCAGGCCGCCGATAATATTGGCAGGGGCAATTTCGAGGTGACCCTGCCGATTTCATCCGCCGTGGAAATGAATCTGCTGACCAAGCGTTTCGGGATCATGGCCGAGGCATTGCGTGAACACCAGGCCACCAACGTCGACGAGTTGCTCGCCGGTCAACAACGCCTGCAAGCTGTACTCGACAGCATCGACGATGGCTTGTTGATGATCGATCGCGAAGGTCATCTTGAACACCTCAATCCGGTGGCTCAGCGCCAGTTGGGTTGGGAAACCGATCGTCTCGGCCAAGGGCTGGGCGCAGCCCTCGAACGTCCCGAGCTGGATGAACAGCTGCAACTGGTGCTGCGAGGTGGAACGCTGGAGCGTGCACCGGAAGACTTGAGCATCGAGGTCGATGGCGAGTCGAGGTTGCTGACCTACAGCCTGACGCCGGTCAGCCATACCCAAGGTCACATCCTTGGTGCGGTGATGGTGTTGCATGACGTGACCGAACAGCGTGCGTTTGAACGGGTGCGCAGCGAGTTTGTCCTGCGTGCGTCCCATGAGTTGCGAACGCCGGTCACCGGCATGCACATGGCCTTTGGTCTGTTTCGCGAGCGGGCGAAATTTGCGCAGGATTCGCGCGAAGCCGACTTGCTGGATACCGTGAATGAAGAAATGCAGCGCTTGATGCAATTGATCAACGACCTGCTGAATTTCTCTCGCTACCAGAACGGATTGCAGAAACTGACTTTGGCACCATGTTCCATCGAGGATCTACTGTCGCAGGCTCAGGCGCGTTTTGCCGAAGCCGCAGCAGAGCAGGGGATTGAATTGCGGGTTGAAGTACAGGGGCCGCTGCCCCGACTGCAGGCCGATCAACCGCAATTGGATCGGGTGCTCGACAACTTGATCGACAATGCTTTGCGCCATACCGCACGGGAAGGGCTGATTCGGTTGCAGGCCCGGCGCCACGGCGAGCGGGTGATTATCAGTGTCGAGGACAACGGCGAAGGAATCGCCTATGGCCAGCAAGGGCGGATTTTCGAGCCCTTTGTCCAGGTCGGCCGCAAGAAGGGCGGGGCCGGGTTGGGTTTGGCACTGTGCAAGGAAATCGTGCAGTTGCATGGTGGGCGGATGGGCGTCTATTCACGGCCGGGGCAGGGCACTCAGTTCTACATGGCGCTGGCGGTGTAAGTTGTTTTCACGGTTCGTCGTTCATGCGTCGGCCCGACATTCGGCGCCCACGGGTGATCAGTTCAATGAACTGCACGGCGCTCAAGGCATGAGCGAATAGCCAGCCCTGACCGAATTTCACCCCTTCGCTGCTTAGAAACGCCGCCTGGGCTTCATGCTCGATGCCTTCGGCGATCACCCTGAGTTGCAGCGCTTGTGCCATGTGAATGATATGCGGTGCCACGCCGCTGCTGGCGGCGTCATGGCCCAGGGCGTCGATAAACGCCTTGTCGATCTTCAGGCAGTCCACCGGCAGGGTTTGCAGGTACGCGAGGCTGCAATAGCCGGTGCCAAAGTCATCAATCAGCACTTGATGCCCGACATCGCGCAACGCTTGCAGGTTTTCCCTGGCCACCACCACGTCAATCAAACCCCGTTCGGTCACCTCGAAGGCAATCTGTTTGGCAGCGACGCGGTGTAGCGACAGCAGGCGGGCCATCACCTGGCCGATACGTGGCACCATCACATCGCATGCCGCCAGGTTAACCGAGATGTACAACTGCGGGTTGGCGCGTAGCAATTGACCCAGTTGCTCGAGCAGGCGCTGCAGGACGAAATCGGTCATCTGCCGGATCTGGCCAGTGTTTTCCGCCATCGGAATAAACAGATCGGGGCTGGTCAGTGAGCCGTCGGGCCTTCGCCAGCGCAGCAACGCTTCGGCACCGACACAATTGCGGCTGTCGAGATCGAAGATCGGTTGGTACAACACCTGCAGCTCGCCCCGCCGTATGGCTCCGTGTAGCTCGGCGTCCAGCGACTGGCGCTGACGCACCAGTAGAAACACCAGAAAACCGACAATAATGCCCAACACGAGACTGGCAGGAAGAAGCCACCACCACACCGCCGGCACGTGCATGCCGGTGCGCGGTGTGATCAGGACCAATTGGTATTCCGGATTGTCGGTCGGCATGCGGTAAATCAAACGAGTTTGCGTGACTTGCAGTGCGTCGCGGCTTTTGGGGGTCCAGGATTCCGTCGGCGGCCAGACCTGGGCGGCACCCAGGACGGGAATGGCGCGAGTACCGTGGTCCAGCACCACCAGCAAACTGCTACCGGGCGACAAGTCGACCATGTCCGTCAAATGCCCGCGAGACGTCGCCACCCGGAAATTGCCCCTGCCAAGCATCAGCGCGGCCCGGTTTTCATCGGGCTCTGTCGTGGTATTCAGCCAGTAGCTGTAGGTGGGGCCTCTGATATCGGGAGGTCGCAGGCGCGAAAGGCCTTCCTGGCGAGGACGGTTGGAGCACAGGCGTGACGCATCGATGTAGGCCGCTTCGTAGACAAAGCGGTAATTGAAACTGACCTGTTGCAAGGTCGCGATCATTTCATCATCGCAGCCTCTCAGCGGCTGGGCTTCCAGGTCGTCGAGGCTTTCGCGCAGCTGCCCGAACAGCTGTTCCAGGCGGGCGAGGAAGCGTTCGCCCTGAGCATTCATTTCCTCGCTTTCGCTCTGTTCGACTTGATGCATCGCCACGAACAGGCTGCCGGCCATCAAAATAGCTGCACTCAGGACAGCAGCTAGCATCGCCAAAAACCAGGGGCGATAGAACCAGCTACGGAGTGTCTCTCGAGCTACAGCCATCATAGATATCCGAAGAATTACCAATGAGTTATAGCTGCTGATGGGGAAAAAGCTCTTACCGTCGGACGGGTGCCATTATTTTGTCTGATTCAAGACTTGCAGGAGCGCCGCGGTTTCAGCGTCCGGGGTGCCATCGAAACGGGAGGGGCGGAAATGCATCTGAAAAGCCGCCAGTACCTGACGCGTCGCTACGTCCAGCTCACCGGTTTGTGGCGTGGCATATCCCAGCGTTGCCAGTTGCCCCTGAAACCAGCTGATGCTCGGCAGTTGTGCGGCAAACCGTACTTGCTGGCGCGCAACGGCCTGTTGGTTTGGCCAGATACCAAGGCCTTCGGCGGCCAGGCGTTTCCAGGGGAACAGCGGACCGGGATCGAGCTTGCGCCCCGGCGCAATGTCGCTGTGGCCGATGATGGCGCGGGGATTGATGTGGTAACGCTTGCTGATGTCCTTGAGCAGGACGATCAACGATTGCACTTGATCTTCGCTGTAGGGGTACCACTGGCGCCCGGTGGGAGTGTCTTTGAAGCCAGGGTTGACGATCTCGATGCCGATGGAGCTGGAGTTCAGCCACGTCCGGCCTTGCCATTCGCTTTCACCCGCATGCCAGGCGCGATAATTTTCATCCATCAGCTTATAGATGGTGGCGCCCTTGTCGTCGCCAATCAGGTAATGACTGCTGACTTCACCATGGGTCAGCAACTGCAGTGAGCGCTCTAGCGAGGCGTTGGTGTAATGCACCACCACGAACTGGATACGGCTGTCGTAATTGGCCGAAGGATGGCTGGTGTCGATCCGGGGACCGCTGGCGCAACCGGCCAACAGCAACGACACAATGAGAGCTAGATATTTCATGGCAAGAGACAGTACACACAAGACAGTAATGCAACAGTGTAACGTACTGCCTTGTGTGCCGACGGCAAATGCTCGGTTTTAAACAAAATGGAACAATTGGCCGTTAGCCGGCCTCCACACGATTGCGCCCGGCGTTTTTCGCACGATACAGCGCCTGATCGGCTCTTTTCAGCGCCATATCGCTATGTTCGCCGGGTTTGAATGCTGTAAGCCCCATCGAAATAGTGATGGTGACTCGCTCACCTTTGAAGTGGAAAGGGCAGGCTTCGATCGCGGCGCGCAAGGTTTCCAACAGTTTTGCACCGACTGCTGGCACCGTGCCGGGCATCATGAGAACGAACTCCTCGCCGCCAAACCGTGCGATGAAATCAGTCCCGCGCAGTCGCTTGCGCAGCACGTTGGCGATGATTTTCAGCACCTTGTCGCCGGCCAGATGGCCATAGTTGTCGTTGATGCTTTTGAAATGATCGAGATCAAGCATGGCCAGCAGCAAGGTATTGCCGTGCCGCTGCCACTGGCCGATTTCGTGCTCCAGGCGTTCGCTCCAGGCGGCGCGATTGGGCAGGCCAGTGAGCGGGTCGATCAAGGCCTTCTGGCGCTGTTCTTCAAGGTGTTCACGGTAACCCAGCGCTTCCTGTTCCATGTGCGCCACCCGTTCGGCCAGGCTGTGTAACCGGGCCGCAACCTCCTGCTCACGCTCGTCGCGTTGTTTCTGGTGATGGTCCATGGTGCCGAGCAGGCCTTCAAGGTGACTCTCCAGTACCTGCTTGAGATCGTCCAGGTCCGCCGCTTCGTGCATGCTGCTTTGCAGGCCATCGACCTGTTCGCGGATTTGCGAATCCATCTGGCGCGCCGCTGAACGGCTGTCCGCGTGTCCTTCGCTAGCGGCCTGCAAGTTACTCTGGAAGGACTCCAGGCGTTCATTGAGTTGCTGTAAATAGACTTCGAATTCGTGTTGACCGCTGTCGTTGATCGCCAGCATCAAGGTCGCCAAATCGTCGAGGATCGGGATCAATTCGTACCAGTTCAAACCGTTTTGAAGGCGATCGCGCATCGCTTCAGCTTGTGGGCGGTGGCGTTCAGGTAACGTCAGGTCCTCGAGAAGACCCAGCAGCGTGTCTTCGATGTGCTTGGCGACGGAGCTATAGGACGGCTCTGGTGAGTCGGGCAAGGCGTAGAGGAAGTGCTCTGGTTCAGTGTGTTCCGTATGGATCAACTCGTCAGGATTGATTGCCGAAGTGGCTGGTGCAAGGACGGGAAGGGCGGGCACTTCCAGGACTTCAATGTCTGACGGCGTGTGTGGTTCTGAAGCGGACGCGCATGGGGTGCCTGGGTGAAGGACGGGCGGGACAAACGCCACCACTTCAGCAGTGACTACCGGTGATGCTTCAATTTCCAGTGGCTCAGGTGCAGCCGCGTCGGGGAGAGGAGCATGTATTGCCGGCTGCTGGGTTGATCGCGTGTCCTCGTTGGGTGTGGGAACGACGGGCGCAATTTCGGTAGCCGTTTCCACAGGCTGCGCAGCCGGTGTGTGCACGGCTTGAGCAACCACTCGCGGAATGTCCTCATCCGCTTCGCGACCGCCGAACAGTCGCTGCAGAAAACCGGGGCGTTCAGGCTCGGCAGGGTTCTCCAATTGGTTCAAGGCTTTGCCTTGCAGGCCGCTCAGTTCACTGAGCAGTAACGGAATCTCACGGGCCTGACTGACTCTTCCATCGAGCCTTTTGGCAAAGCTCTTGAGCGGTCGACTCACTTCCCGGGGCAGCGGCAATGATTGCAGCTGCGTGACCAGCGCGGTCAGTGCGGCGCTGGTTTGATTGACCCGGGTTGCCCGGCGCTGCTCGGAATCGAGTACGGCTTTTTCCAGGCGCGGCAGCAGGGCGGCCAAACCGGCGTCCATGTCATCGGTACGCACGACTTCGCGCATTTCCTTCATGCATTGGTCGACGGCACGGTCCGTACCTTCTGCCGCCAGCGTGCTACGCACCAGCCCACGGCGCAACAGGTCGAGCCGGGCGTCCCAGCGACGTTCGAGCTTTTCCTGTTGTTCGATGTTTTTAAGGTATTTCTCTTTCCAGCGCTGTGTTTCGTCGCTCATTCATGGGATCCGCGAAGGGCAGGACTCAACGCGGGCAATGCATCGGCCGTGAGCGAACCCGGCAGACGAATTTCTACCGCGACCGGCAGGTGATCGGAAATGGGCTGTGCCAAGACCTCGACCTTTTCAAGGGTCAGCGTGGGGCTTAGCAGAATATGGTCCAGGCAGCGCTGTGGGCGCCAGCTGGGGAAGGTCGCTTCCAGTTGCGGCGCGAGCAGGCCGAGGTCGCGCAACGGGGAGTTTTGCAGCAAGTCGCTGGCATGGGTGTTCATGTCGCCCATCAGCACCTGGTGTTTATAGCCGCCAATCAACTCGCGGATATAGGCCAGTTGCATGCTGCGGGCGCGGGCACCGAGCGCAAGGTGCATCATGACCACCACCAGCGCTTCCGGACCTTCGCCGAAACGTACCAGAATCGCCCCGCGACCCTTGGGCCCCGGCAGCGGATGGTCCTCGATCACCCATGGGCGCAGGCGGCTGAGCACGCCATTGCTGTGCTGGCCGAGGCGTCCGAGATTGCGGTTGAGTTGTTGATACCAGTAAGGAAAGGCGCCGAGTTGGGCCAGGTGTTCGACTTGATTGACGTAGCCTGAGCGCAGACTGCCGCCATCGGCTTCCTGCAAGGCGACCAGATCGAAGTCGCCCAGCAGGTTGCCGATTTTTTGCAGATTGTCGGCACGCCCGGTATGCGGCAACACGTGTTGCCAACCCCGGGTCAGATAATGCCGGTACCGCTCGGTACTGATGCCGACCTGGATATTAAAACTGAGCAAGCGCAGACGACTGTCTGCGGGCAAGCCCGTCGACTCCAGATGATGTTCGTTGACCCGTGGATCATGCAGGCCAACGATGCGTTCAGTACCCCATCGGCGCATGGCAGAGGCAGCCCTTAGTTGGCGGCAGCCTTGTTAGCCGCTCGCTCTTTGTCGATCAGTTTGTCGGCCAGTTGCAGGGCTTGCTCGGCACCGCCGGCAGAGCCCACGTCGAAGCGATACTTGCCGTTGACTATCATGGTCGGAACGCCGGAGATTTCGTACTTTTTGGCCAGGTCAGTGGCCTTGACGATCTGGCCCTTGATGGCGAAGGAGTCGAAGGTGGCCAGGAACTTGTCCTTGTCTACGCCCTGAGTGGCCAGGAAGTCTGCCATTTCATTCTTGTCGACCAGCTTCTTGTGTTCTTTCTGAATTGCGTTGAACACCGCAGCGTGAACCTTGTTTTCGACGCCCATGGCTTCAAGGGTCAGGAACATCTGGCCGTGTGCGTTCCACGGACCGCCGAACATGGCCGGAATGCGGACGAAGTTGACGTCGGAAGGCAACTTCTCGACCCATGGATTGATCACTGGCTCAAAAGCGTAGCAGTGCGGGCAGCCATACCAGAACAGCTCGACGACTTCGATCTTGCCAGGCACGGCGACCGGAACCGGATTGCTCAGTTCGACGTAAGGGGCGGCGGGGGCTTCGGCGGCTTGGGCAGTCATGCCGAACAGGCTGGCAGCGACGAATGCGGCGCTGATGATCAGATTACGCATGCTTTACTCCTGGACAATTTTAGTCGCCTCGCGCGACCTGTTTTAAGACAGGTCATGGCGGGCGTGAGTTCTGTAGTGTAACGGCAGCGGCCACAAAAAAGGGCGGCCAAAGCCACCCTTTTTATGCTTGCATCGACGGATTAATCGAGCGTTAACGTTGCAGGAGGTGTCCATCGCTCGCAACGCTCGATCAACCGGCCTTAGTGCAGGCCTTGAATGTAACTGGACACTGCCGCGATGTCTTCGTCGCTCAGCTTTTTGGAGATGCTCTGCATCGGCTTGGTGTCGCCATCGTTGGTGCGTCCGCCTTCTTCCTTGCGGAAGTCGGTCAGTTGCTTGGCGACGTATTGAGCGTGCTGACCGCCCAGGTGCGGGAAGCCGGCAGCGGCGTTACCCGCGCCATTTGGCGAGTGGCAACCGGTGCAGGATGGCATGCCCTTGGCCAGGTCGCCGCCACGGAACAGGGCTTCACCGCGAGAAACGACTTTCGGGTCGGCGGCGCCAACGCTGCCTTTCTGGCTGGCGAAGTAGGCGGCGATATCGGCCAGGTCCTGGTCGCTCAGGTTGGTCAGCAGGCCGGTCATTTCCAGAACGGTGCGCTTGCCCGACTTGATGTCGTGCAGTTGCTTGGTCAGGTAGCGTTCACCTTGCCCGGCCAGTTTTGGAAAGTTAGGCGCCATGCTGTTGCCATCCGGGCCGTGGCAGGCGCCACAGACGGCGGCTTTTGCCTGGCCGGCTTTTGCGTCACCGGGCTGTACTGCACCATCTGCAGCATGGGCAATGCCAGAGATCCCCACGGTCAACAGCAGACTCACGATCAGTTTGTTCATCAGCTAATCCAACTACGGCTAAGGGTTAAAGAGTTATGGACCGGGATCACTCGCTCATCCACTGGATGATGGCCTGGTAATCCTCGGCACTGCAGTCCATGCACAAACCACGCGGCGGCATCGCCTTGAAACCCTGGGTCACGTGTTGCACCAGCGTCTCCATACCTTTCGCCAACCTCGGCGTCCAAGCTTCCTGATCGCCTTTTTGGGGCGCCATGGGTAGTTGGCCGGAATGACAGGCACCACAAACACGGTTGTACACAGCTTCCGGATCCTGTGTAGCCTGAGCGCTGTAAAGCGGTATCAAGACACCGGCAGCTAGCAGCCATTTCGTCATAAAACGACCTTTTCAGGGTTGAGAGCGTGCTACGTTCTAGTGCGCAATCATGGTCAATCGCTCTCGTGAACTTCATCCTTCGCTGGGACAAAGCGCACACAAAATCTGCGGCATTATATACTGGCGTCACTGAAACGGAAACGACACCGCTTGCCGCGTCCATTCCCGGCGCCGCCCACATCGGAAATCCCATGCAACTCAAGAATCCCATCCTCGGCCTGTGCCAACAGTCCACCTTCATGCTCAGCGCTGCCAAAGTCGATCAATGCCCGGACGATGAAGGCTTTGAAGTGGCCTTTGCGGGCCGTTCCAACGCCGGCAAGTCCAGCGCGTTGAACACGCTGACGCACGCCAGTCTTGCGCGAACCTCGAAAACTCCGGGGCGCACGCAGCTCTTGAACTTCTTCAAGCTAGACGATGATCGTCGTCTGGTCGACCTGCCGGGTTACGGTTATGCAAAAGTACCTATCCCGTTGAAGCTGCACTGGCAGCGTCACCTGGAAGCCTATCTGGGTGGGCGCGAGAGTTTGAAAGGTCTGATTTTGATGATGGACATTCGTCATCCAATGACCGACTTCGACTTGTTGATGCTCGATTGGGCCGTCGCCAGCGGTATGCCAATGCACATTTTGCTGACCAAAGCCGACAAACTGACTTACGGAGCGGCAAAAAACGTCCTGCTCAAAGTGCAGGCAGATATTCGTAAGGGCTGGGGGGATGCGGTCAGTATTCAGCTTTTTTCCGCGCCAAAACGTCTGGGCCTGGAAGACGCCTACACTGTATTGGCAGGCTGGATGGAGCTGGCGGACAAGGGTTCCGAGGCCGCTGAATAAGGCTTTTAAGCAAATTCAGGGCAAAAAAAACCCCGGACTTCTATGGGGAGGGGGAAGTTCCGGGGTCCAAGTTCCGGACCGCTAGGGCGGGGTCCAGATATCTGCCAACACTTAACACAACATAGGAGCATCGAAGGGCTTCACCAGCCATTCAGTTACTCTGAGTGGTGGTTGATGGATAAGTTCCGAAGAAGTTCCAAACCCATTAGAAATAAGCCCCAGCATTTTTCGAAATAAGGCTCCTGGCCTTTTTCTGCCGCGGCGCTATGCCGCAGCAGAAAACGCCTTTCAGACGGCTCAGTGAGCCTCATCCCAGTTATTTCCGACCCCAACCTCTACCAGTAGCGGCACATCCAGCTTCGCCGCGTCGCTCATGTGGATGCGAATTTCCTCACGCACCTGATCGACCAGATCTTCACGCACCTCCAGCACCAATTCATCGTGCACCTGCAAAATGACTTTGGCGTCGAGGCCTGACGAGGTCAGCCAGTTGTCCACGGCTACCATGGCTTTCTTGATGATGTCGGCCGCCGTGCCTTGCATCGGGGCATTGATCGCCGTGCGTTCGGCGCCTTTGCGCAGGGCCGGGTTTTTCGCGTTGATTTCCGGCAGGTACAGACGACGACCGAAGATCGTCTCCACGAAACCTTGCTCGGCCGCCTGGGCGCGAGTGCGTTCCATGTATTGCAGCACGCCTGGGTAACGGGCGAAGTAGCGATCGATGTACGCCTGAGACTGTTTGCGATCTACACCGATCTGCTTGGCCAGGCCAAACGCGCTCATGCCGTAGATCAAGCCGAAGTTGATCGCCTTGGCGCTGCGACGTTGATCAGTAGTCACGTCCGCCAGTTCAACGCCGAAGACTTCGGCCGCGGTGGCCTTGTGCACGTCCAGATTATTGCGGAAGGCATGCAGCAGGCCTTCGTCTTTGGCCAGGTGGGCCATGATTCGCAGTTCGATCTGCGAATAGTCCGCCGCCAGTAGCTTGTAGCCGGTTGGTGCAACAAACGCCTGACGAATTCGACGCCCTTCGGCGGTACGGATCGGAATGTTTTGCAGGTTGGGATCGCTGGACGACAAGCGCCCGGTCGCGGCCACGGCCTGGTGATAAGAGGTGTGAATCCGCCCTGTGCGCGGGTTGATCTGCTCCGGCAGACGATCGGTGTAGGTGCTTTTCAGCTTGCTCATCGAGCGGTATTGCATCAGCACTTTGGGCAGCGGGAAATCCTGCTCGGCCAGTTCTGCCAATACGGCTTCGGCGGTGGAGGCCTGGCCCTTGGCCGTTTTACTGAAGACCGGCAGGCCGAGTTTTTCGTACAGGATCACGCCCAATTGCTTCGGTGAACCGAGGTTGAATTCCTCGCCGGCGATGGCAAACGCCTCACGCTCGAGAGCGACCATTTTCTCGCCCAGTTCAACACTCTGGATACCCAGCAGGTTGGCGTCGACCAGCGCGCCCTGGCGCTCGATCCGTGCCAGCACGGGCACCAGCGGCATTTCGATTTCGCTCAGGACTTTGCTCAGGCTCGGGATGGCATTGAGTTTTTCTTGCAGGGTTTGATGCAGGCGCAGCGTCACATCGGCGTCTTCGGCGGCGTAAGGGCCGGCCAGTTCCAGAGAGATCTGGTCAAACGTCAGCTGCTTGGCACCTTTGCCGGCGATGTCCTGAAAACTGGTGGTGGTGTGATTCAGGTACTTGAGCGCCAGGCTGTCCATGTCGTGACGGGTCGCCGTGGAGTCCAGTACGTAGGATTCGAGCATGGTGTCGAACGCGATGCCCCGCACGGTAATGCCGCAGTCCTGATCGCCGCCGATGGCGCAGTTGGCGAGGATGTTCATGTCGAACTTGGCGTGCTGGCCAACCTTGAGCTTGTTCGGGTCTTCCAGAATCGGTTTCAGCGCGCGAAGCACGGTGTCGCGGTCCAGTTGATCCGGCACACCCATGTAGGAATGGGTCAACGGAATGTAGGCCGCTTCGTTGGGTTGTACAGCGAACGACAGGCCAACCAGTTGCGCCTGCTGCGCATCGATGCCGGTGGTTTCGGTGTCGAAGGCGATCAGCTTGGCGTCGTTGAGCTTTTTCAGCCACAGGTCGAAATCCGCCTGGGTGAGGATCGTCGTGTATTTGAGTTCTGTCTCGGCGGCAACTTCTTCAGCCACCGGAGCGGTGACTTCCTGCCCGGAACGCTTGGCGTCGCGCTGGTTGTCTTCGAACCAGCTCTTGAACTCCAGCAGGGTGTAGAGCTCGGCGAGTTTGTCGTGATCCGGTTTGCCCATTTGCAGGTCATCAAGGCCGATGTCCAGCGGTACGTCGATCTTGATGGTTGCCAGTTGATAGGAGAGGAACGCCATCTCCTTGTGCTCTTCGA
Source organism: Pseudomonas sp. OV226 (assembly GCF_003148705.1). Lineage (NCBI taxonomy): Bacteria > Pseudomonadati > Pseudomonadota > Gammaproteobacteria > Pseudomonadales > Pseudomonadaceae > Pseudomonas > Pseudomonas sp. OV226. Next base: position 97,136 of record NZ_QGGS01000014.1, read on the forward strand.
GCTTGGCCGGCAGGGTTTTGGCCCCACGAATCGGTAGGGTCGGGACGATATCGAGCTGCGCATACAGCTCGGTCAGGCCGCCATTCACGCCCACCAACAGGCCGGAAGCGGTCTTCGGGCCAATACCCGGAACGCCCGGGATGTTGTCGGAAGAGTCGCCCATCAATGCCAGGTAATCGATGATCTGCTCGGGAGCGACGCCGAATTTCTCCTTCACGCCCTCCACGTCCATGCTGCTACCGGTCATGGTATTGACCAAGGTAATGTGGCCATCGACCAGTTGCGCCATGTCCTTGTCGCCGGTGGAGATGATCACCGGGCGATCGGCCGCTGCGCTGCTGCGCGCCAGGGTGCCGATCACGTCATCGGCCTCGACGCCTTCGACGCACAACAGTGGGAAGCCCAGGGCGATCACGCTCTGGTGCAGCGGCTCGATTTGCACGCGCATGTCGTCGGGCATGCTTGGACGATTAGCCTTGTATTCGGCGTACATGTCATCGCGAAACGTCCCACCCTTGGCATCGAACACCACGGCGAACGGACTGTCCGGGTATTGCTTGCGCAGGCTCTTGAGCATGTTCAATACGCCCTTGACCGCTCCGGTCGGCAGGCCTTTGGACGTGGTCAGCGGTGGCAGCGCGTGAAAGGCGCGGTACAGGTAAGAAGAACCGTCCACCAGGACGAGGGGGGCTTGGCTCATGAGCAGGATCAACCTTTTCGGCGGGTCCGGCGCTAGAATAGCGGGACCGTTGACGACAAAGGGACAAGGTTATCATGCGCACACTAAATCGCCTGTTGCTGGCTGGCTTGTTTGCAATCACACCGATAGCCGTCATGGCGGCGGACGATGCGCCGACACCGGAACCGGAAGTGACCATCCACACGGAAGGGGACAAGGTCATCCAGGAGTACCGTCAAAACGGTTTCCTGTACGCGATCAAGGTCACGCCGAAGGGCGCGCCGCCGTATTTTCTGGTACGCGCCGATGGAACAGATGCAAACTTCATCCGCTCGGATCAGCCGGATATGCTGATTCCGTCGTGGAAAATCTTTGAGTGGAAGTAGTTTCTTAATTTCAATCGGCGCTGGCTCACGAGCGGCGCCCGTACTGGCAGTTTAAACATGTCTGTGTTCACCCCCCTGGCTCGGCCCGAGCTGGAAGCTTTTCTCGCCCCTTATGGCCTCGGCCGCCTGCTTGATTTCCAGGGGATTGCTGCCGGTAGCGAAAACACCAATTTCTTTATCAGCCTGGAGCAGGGCGAGTTCGTCCTGACCCTGGTCGAGCGCGGTCCGGTTGATGAAATGCCGTTTTTCATCGAACTGCTCGACGTTCTGCATGAAGCTGATTTGCCGGTGCCTTACGCGCTGCGTACCACCGACGGCATTGCCTTGCGTGAATTGGCTGGCAAGCCTGCGCTGCTGCAGCCGCGCCTGGCCGGCAAGCACATCAAGCAAGCCAACGCACAACATTGCGCGCAGGTCGGTGAACTGCTCGGCCATCTGCACCTGGCCACCCAGGCCAACATGATCAAGCGCAAAACCGATCGTGGCCTGGACTGGATGCTAGAGGAGGGCACGCAGTTTCTCTCTCATCTGGATGCCGAACAGCGTGAACTGCTGCAGCGGGCGCTGGACGAAATCACACAGCAGAAAGAGAAAATTCTGGCGCTGCCGCGGGCCAATATCCATGCAGACCTGTTCCGCGACAACGCGATGTTCGAAGGCACGCACCTGACCGGGTTGATCGACTTCTACAACGCTTGTTCCGGGCCGATGCTCTACGACGTGGCGATTGCCTTGAACGACTGGTGTTCCAATGAGGGCGGTTTGATCGACGGGCCAAGGGCGAGGGCATTGCTGGGGGCTTATGCGGCGTTGCGCCCGTTTACAGCGGCCGAGGCCGAGTTGTGGCCGACGATGCTGCGCGTGGCGTGCGTGCGGTTCTGGTTGTCACGGTTGATTGCCGCAGAGTCTTTCGCCGGGCAGGACGTGCTGATTCACGATCCGATGGAGTTTCAATTGCGCTTGGCGCAGCGGCAGAAAGTCAGCACACCGCTTCCTTTCGCCCTTTAAAAGCTTCGCGAGCAAGCCCGCTCCCACATTGGAACTGCGCCAGCCACAGAATTTGTGTGCACAGGAATCCAATGTGGGAGCGGGCTTGCTCGCGAATGGGGGCGACACAAATGTCCGGGTTACAACGACTCCAGGCACCCCGCCAAATCATTCCCCAACTTCTCCAGCACCTGCTCATATCCTTGTGCAGTCGCGGGTGTGTATCCGCCCAGCGCATCCAGTTCCGCCAGCTTCACTGGCAACCCGGCCACCAACGTTTCCGCCAGGCGCGGACGCAACGGCGGTTCACTGAACACGCAAGTCTTGCCGACTTCCTGCAATCGCGCGCGCATTGTCGCGACGTGCTGGGCGCCCGGCTGTACTTCGGCAGCGACGCTGAATACGCCAGTGTGCTTGAGGCCGTAAGCGTCTTCGAAGTAGTCGAACGCTTCATGGAATACGAAATACGGCTTGCCCGCGATCCCCGCCAGTCGCGCCTTCAAGCGCAGGTCCAGCGCATCCAGTCGCTCGTCGAACGCTTTCAGGTTGCTTTGATAACGCGCCGCATTGGCCGGATCGGCAGCACTCAGGTCGGCGGCCATTTTTGTGGCGATCACGCGAGCATTGACCGGTGATAACCACAAATGCGCATCCAGCGTGCCTGGGCGGTGATCGTGGTCATGTTCGTCGGCATCTTCGGCGTGAGATTGGCTATCTTCGGCGAAATGTCGAAGATTAAGCCCAGGCAAATCCTGCACGGCGACGCTCGGCAGCGTACGACCGTTAAGCACGCGCGGCAGGAAGCCTTCCATGTCCGGCCCGATCCAGTAAAGCAGATCGACCGATTGCACCTTCCGTACGTCGGAAGGACGCAAGGCATAGTTGTGCGGCGAAGCCCCTGGCGGTAGCAACACTTCCGGAATCGCCACGCCATCCTGCACCGCAGCGGCAATCAGCTGCAGGGGTTTGATGCTGGTGAGGACTTTGACCTCGGCGTGCGCCGAACCGATCAGCAAAAAACTTGCGACAAATGCGACAAAGATAGAAAAAAGTCGGGACACGATGACCACTCGAAGAGGCGAGAACGGGTAACATAATAACGTCTCTCACAAAACTCGTCGCCGCTCATGCCTAAAACACCGATTGCCAGCCGTCCCCACGACCACTCTCATTGCGTGCATAGCGCATTGTCTGAGGCCGATGCCTTGTGCGCTCGTCAGGGATTGCGCCTGACCGCGTTGCGCCGCCGGGTGCTGGAACTGGTGTGGCAAAGCCACAAGCCGCTGGGTGCGTACGACATTCTCGCGGTGCTCAGTGAGCAGGACGGCCGTCGTGCCGCGCCGCCGACCGTGTATCGCGCGCTGGATTTTCTCCTGGACAACGGCCTCGTACACCGCATTTCCTCGCTGAACGCCTTCGTCGGCTGCAATCATCCGGGGCACGCTCACCAAGGGCAGTTCCTGATTTGCCGCGAATGCCACGCCGCCATTGAACTCGAACAGCAGTCCATCAGTGACGCCATCATTGGTAGCGCCAAGGATGTGGGATTTATTGTCGAAGGCCAGACCGTAGAAGTGGTCGGCCTCTGCTCGGGCTGCCAGGGGGCTTGATGAGCAATGCGCTGATCCGTCTTAAGCAAGTTGCCGTCACGTTTGCCGGGCAACCTGTGCTGGATAACATCGAGTTGAGTGTCGAGCCAGGGCAGATCGTCACCCTGATCGGCCCTAACGGTGCCGGCAAGACTACGTTGGTGCGCGCGGTGCTCGGCCTGTTGAAACCGGACAGTGGCAGCGTCTGGCGCAAGCCGAAACTGCGCGTTGGCTACATGCCGCAAAAACTTCATGTCGACCCGACGCTGCCGCTTTCAGTGCTGCGCTTCTTGCGCCTTGTACCGGGCGTGGATCGTGTCATGGCCTTGGCGGCACTGCAGGAAGTCGGCGCCGAGCAGGTCATCGACAGTCCGGTGCAAAGCGTTTCCGGCGGTGAAATGCAGCGCGTGCTGCTGGCCCGAGCCCTGTTGCGCGAGCCGGAATTGCTGGTGCTCGACGAACCGGTGCAAGGTGTCGACGTCGCTGGCCAGGCCGAACTCTATAGCCTGATCACGCGACTGCGCGACCGTCATGGCTGCGGTGTGTTGATGGTTTCCCACGATTTGCACCTGGTAATGAGCACCACCGACCAAGTGGTTTGCCTCAATCGCCACGTCTGCTGCTCCGGCCATCCTGAACAAGTCAGTGGTGATCCGGCGTTCGTCGAGCTGTTCGGCAAGAACGCACAAAGCCTGGCGATTTATCACCACCACCACGACCACGCCCATGATCTGCATGGTTCGGTGGTCACCGCCGCTTCGGCAGCCCAACCCCACGTTCATGGAGATAGCTGCAAGCATGGCTGATTTTCTGCTCTACGCCCTGCTTGCAGGTTTGGCCTTGGCACTGGTGGCGGGCCCGCTGGGTTCGTTCGTGGTCTGGCGGCGCATGGCCTATTTCGGCGACACCTTGTCCCATGCCGCTCTGCTGGGCGTAGCGCTGGGCTTTCTGCTGGATGTCAGCCCGGCCGTTGCGGTCACCGTCGGCTGTCTGCTACTGGCGGTGTTGCTGGTGACGTTGCAACAACGCCAGCCGCTGGCGTCTGACACGCTTTTGGGAATACTCGCACCGAGCACCCTCTCTTTGGGCCTGGTGGTACTAAGCTTCATGCACGAAGTGCGGATCGACCTGATGGCGTATCTGTTCGGCGACTTGCTGGCGATCAGCCCGACCGATCTGGCCTGGATCCTTGGCGGCAGCGCAGCCGTGTTGGCCCTGTTGGTGACGTTGTGGCGGCCGTTGCTGGCAATCACGGTGCATGAAGAACTGGCCAAGGTCGAAGGTTTGCCAGTGGCCTCGCTACGATTGGCCCTGATGCTGCTGATCGCCGTGGTGATCGCGGTGGCGATGAAAATCGTCGGCGTTTTGCTGATTACGTCGCTGTTGATCATCCCGGCGGCTGCGGCACAACGTCACGCCCGGTCGCCGGAGCAGATGGCACTGGGCGCGAGCCTGCTGGGCATGCTCGCGGTCTGTGGCGGGCTGGCGCTGTCGTGGTTCAAGGACACACCGGCAGGCCCATCGATTGTTGTGACGGCTGCCGCACTGTTTCTGCTGAGTTTTGTCCTGCCCCGTCGAGGGGTGTAGACTTGCTCGTTTTTTGCGCAAATAGAGAGTCGCAGGAATGAAGTCGTTCGCCTCCCGTTATCTGCTCCTTGTCGCATTTTCTTTGCTGCTGGGTGCCTGCCAAAGCACGCCACCGGCGGCCCAAGGGGCCACTGATGCGCGGGCTACGGCCATCGCGCAGCTGGAACAAAACATCGCCAGTGATGAATTGGCCACCGCCGAAGACCAGCTGGCGACGTTGCAAGCCGAATCGCCCAACGATCCGTCCCTTGAGCCCTACCAGCGACAACTGGCCGAGGCTTATCTTCGTCGCAGCCAGATCGTGCTGCAAAAAGGCGACGTGAATGCCGCCGCCACCGCTCTGAGCCGTGCCCGTGCCCTGATGCCCAAGGCGCCAGCGCTGACCGGTGGAGTCAACGGCGCAATCACTCAGGCCCGCAAGGCTGAGCTGGATAAAGCCGAAGCGGCTCTCAAGGCTGCCGAATCCCAGCCAAAGGCCAAAGTCATCGATCCGACGGCTGAAAGCACCACGGTTGCGTTGAATATCTCCGATATGAGCCAGTTACGTCGCCAACTGGATGCTATTGCCGCCGATGTGGTGCATTTTCAATGCGATGTGAGCATTCAGGCGCCGCGCACCGATGATTACCCCTGGCTGGCCACACTGCTGACCAAACGAGTGAAGAAACTGGATTCGGACTTCGATTTGAAGCTGGAAAAACAGATCCTGCGTAACATTCCGGCGCAAATGGTCTTGAGCCCTCGTAAACCTTAGAGGTTTCGCGAGCAGGCTCGCTCCCTCAGGATGATCATCGCTGATCTATGTGGGAGCGAGCCTCCCTGTAACACAAGTCTTCAGGCCGGAATTCCCTTGGCCTTAGGCTCTCGATCCCACACCCGATGCTGCCCGATTGCCGCAAAAAACGGCTTGATCAGCTTAGCGTCCGTCCCGACGACCAACCCCGCATCAACCTTCAGCTTCAAGACATCCAGCAACTGTTTGGCCTCGCCTTGCAGAGCGATCGCCTTCAGGTGCTTGTACGCCTCCAGCAGGTAATGCAGCGCCACGCCATCGCTGCTCAATGCCTTGATCGACGCCGCGCCACCGGGCACGAACACTGCGTCGAACGCCACTGAAGGCAAGCCTTCCATCGAAGCATCCACCGGCAACGTTTTGCCATCGGCGGTGCTCACCGGGGCTGAGCTTGGGCCGAGCAATTTGGCGTGCGCCCCTTCCGCTTTCAATGCCCTCTTCATCGCTTCAATGGCTGCACCATCGACACCATTCGCTGCGAGTATCGCCACTTTCCGGGTTTTTATATGCCCCGGCAGGAGGTTGGCCTGGCTCAATGCCGGCGAGCGCTCCAGGGTGATTTTCGGCACGTCGACGGTCCCGGTCTTCGGCGCTGGCAGCCCTAGATTGGCGGCTACTCGCCTGGCCAGTTCCAGATCGATATTGGCCAGGATTTCATTCACCTCCCGCGCCCGGATGACCTCCCGCTCCACCTTGCCGAGTTCAAAGCTGTAAGCCGCAATGATGTGTTCTTGTTCGTGCTTGCTCATGCTGTGAAAGAACAGGCGCGCCTGGGAGAAGTGGTCGCTGAACGACTCGCTGCGCTGACGGATCTTGTTGGCGTCGATGCGCTCCGGATAGCTCTCGAAACCGCCATCCTGCGCGGCGGGCGGTGTTTCTTTCGGCCAGCCACCGTCGATCGAGTTCGGTTCGTAAGCTGCGCGGCCCTTGTCGATGGTGGTGCGGTGCATCGCATCGCGCTGACCGTTATGGAACGGCGCCACCGGCCGGTTGATCGGGATCTCATGAAAGTTCGGCCCGCCGAGTCGGCTGATTTGCGTGTCGGTGTAGGAAAACAGTCGACCTTGCAGCAGCGGATCGTTGGAGAAATCGATCCCCGGCACGATATGGCCCGGGCAGAACGCGACCTGTTCGGTCTCGGCGAAGAAGTTGTCCGGGTTGCGGTTGAGTACCATCTTGCCCAACGGCGTAATCGGCACCAGTTCCTCTGGAATCAGCTTGGTCGGATCAAGAATGTCGAAGTCAAAACTGTGCTCGTTTTCCTCTTCGATGATCTGCACACCCAATTCCCACTCTGGGTAATCGCCCCTCTCGATGGCTTCCCAGAGGTCGCGACGATGGTAATCGGTGTCTTTGCCGGCAAGCTTTTGCGCCTCATCCCACACCAGCGAGCAGGTGCCGGCGGTGGGGCGCCAGTGAAATTTGACGAAGCGCGATTTGCCTTCGGCGTTGATCATCCGGAACGTGTGAACACCGAAGCCTTGCATGCTGCGCAGGCTTTTCGGGATCGCCCGGTCGGACATGGCCCAGATCACCATGTGCGCCGACTCCGGCACCAGGGAGACGAAGTCCCAGAACGTGTCATGTGCCGAGCCGCCCGTAGGCATTTCGTTGTGTGGCTCGGGTTTTACCGCATGCACGAAGTCAGGAAACTTGATCGCGTCCTGTATGAAAAACACCGGCATGTTGTTGCCCACCAGGTCGAAGTTGCCTTCTTCGGTGAAGAACTTCACGGCGAAACCTCGAACATCCCGCACGGTATCGCCTGACCCGCGTGGCCCCTGTACCGTGGAAAAACGCGTGAATACTGGCGTCTTCTTACCCGGATCCTGCAGGAAACCAGCCTTGGTCAACACAGAATGGTTTTCGTATGCCTGGAAGTAACCATGAGCGCCGGTTCCGCGAGCATGGACGATGCGTTCGGGAATGCGTTCATGGTCAAAGTGCGTGATTTTCTCACGCATGATGAAGTCTTCCAGCAGCGAAGGCCCGCGGGCGCCGGCTTTCAGGGTGTTCTGGTTGTCCGATACCTTCACGCCCTGATTGGTGCGCAGGGCCTGGTCGGTGGCGTCGGAGCGAAATTTTTCCAGGCTGTCGAGCTTGGCATTGGTGTTGCCCCGGTCCGGGGCATCGGTACCGGCCATTGCGCTTTTGTTAGCTGCAGGCTTCTTGATGCTCATCAGGCTAAACTCCTCGTTCGATTCCCGCCGAAGCCAGGACTCTGTGCATTCCCCAGGCACGGCACCGGGGGCGTTTTCGAGTTGCCTTATTAGTGACTGATGAGGTTTTTAGCCGTTCCTTTTTTATGACCTTTGATCGCGTTATTGCCAAATCGAAGGATGAATGCGGAATAAATGCTAATAACCTCTATACGGACAGGCTAAAATGCGCGCCCGGCTAACCGCTGATCCTTTTTCTAACGCGCCCCACAAGGTTCGCTACGTGATCGAGTTTCAAAACGTCCACAAAACCTACCGCGTCGCCGGTAAGGATATTCCCGCCCTGCATCCGACCAGTCTGACGATTGAGAACGGTCAGGTTTTCGGCCTGATCGGTCATTCCGGTGCGGGAAAAAGTACCCTGCTGCGTCTGATCAATCGCCTGGAGAACTCCAGTGGCGGCAAGATCATCGTCGACGGCGAAGAAGTCACCGCGCTGGATGCCAACAGCCTGCGACGCTTCCGTCAGCAAGTCGGGATGATTTTCCAGCACTTCAACCTGCTGGCGTCCAAGACAGTGGCCGACAATGTCGCGTTGCCGTTGACCCTGGCCGGCGAACTGTCGCGCAGTGAGATCGACCTGCGGGTGGCCGAATTGCTGGCGCGGGTGGGTTTGTCCGACCACGCCAAAAAGTACCCGGCTCAGTTGTCCGGTGGCCAGAAGCAGCGCGTCGGCATTGCCCGTGCCCTGGCGACCAAGCCGAAAATCCTGCTGTGCGATGAAGCCACCAGCGCCCTGGACCCACAGACCACGGCGTCGGTCCTGCATTTGCTGGCCGAGATCAACCGCGAGCTGAAGCTGACCATCGTGTTGATCACTCACGAAATGGACGTGATTCGCCGAGTCTGCGACCAGGTCGCGGTGATGGACGCCGGTGTGATCGTCGAGCAAGGTTCGGTGGCCGAGGTGTTCCTGCATCCGAAGCACCCGACCACCAAGCGTTTTGTGCAAGAAGACGAGCAGATCGACGAAAGCGAACAGCGCGACGACTTCGCTCATGTGCCGGGCCGCATCGTACGCCTGACCTTCCAGGGCGAAGCGACCTACGCGCCACTGCTGGGCACCGTCGCCCGCGAAACGGGTGTGGACTACAGCATCCTGGCCGGTCGTATCGACCGCATCAAAGACATCCCCTACGGGCAACTGACCCTGGCCGTCACCGGTGGCGACATGGAGGCGGCGTTTGCCCGCTTCACCGCGGCTGACGTTCACATGGAGGTGCTGCGCTGATGGAAGTCCTGACAAGTTTCTTCGTTAATATCGATTGGTACGAAATCTGGCTGGCCACCGGCGACACGTTGATGATGCTCGGCGGTTCCTTACTGTTCACTGTATTGCTCGGCTTGCCGCTGGGCGTGCTGCTGTTCTTGTGCAGCCCGCGCCAGTTGCTGGAAGCCAAAGGCGTCTACGCGATACTGTCGCTGATGGTGAACGTGCTGCGTTCGCTGCCCTTCATCATTCTGCTGATCGTGATGATCCCGTTCACCGTGTTGATCACCGGCACATCGCTGGGCGTCGCGGGTGCGATCCCACCGCTGGTGGTGGGCGCCACGCCGTTCTTTGCGCGACTGGTGGAAACCGCATTGCGTGAAGTGGATCGCGGCATCATCGAAGCCACCCAGGCCATGGGCGCGACGACGCGTCAGATCATCACCAATGCCTTGCTGCCAGAAGCCCGTCCCGGCATCTTCGCCGCGATTACGGTGACAGCGATTACGCTGGTGTCCTATACGGCAATGGCCGGTGTAGTCGGCGCTGGTGGCCTGGGCGACCTGGCGATCCGTTTTGGTTATCAGCGTTTCCAGCCCGACGTGATGGTTGTGACGGTGTTGCTGCTGCTGGTGCTGGTTCAGGTGCTGCAAACCTTTGGCGACAAGTTGGTTGTCCATTTTTCCAGAAAATAAAGAATTCTCGTCAATAACAAATGAGCCGGCCATTCGCTGGCAGGCGCCAGACGGGCGCCTTATATGGAGTTAGCTGAATGAAAAAACTACTCGTCGCGTTCGCTGCTGTTGCGGCCTTCTCCGCCCACGCAGACACCCTGACTGTCGCTGCCACCCCGGTCCCGCACGCAGAAATCCTCGAATTCGTGAAGCCGGCCCTGGCCAAAGAAGGCGTGGACCTGAAGGTCAAAGTCTTCACCGACTACATTCAGCCGAACGTGCAGGTAGCGGAAAAACGTCTGGACGCCAACTTCTTCCAGCACCAGCCGTACCTCGATGAGTTCAACAAGGCCAAGGGCACCAACCTGGTTTCCGTGGTCGGTGTGCACCTGGAGCCGCTGGGCGCGTACTCCAGCAAGTACAAAACCCTCGCCGAGGTGCCGGGTGGTGCCAACGTGGTGATCCCGAATGACGCCACCAATGGCGGCCGTGCGCTGTTGCTGTTGGAGAAGGCTGGCCTGATCAAGTTGAAGGACTCGAACAACATCCTGTCGACCGTGAAGGACATCACCGAGAACTCCAAGGACCTGAAATTCCGTGAACTGGAAGCCGCGACCATCCCACGCGTGCTGACCCAGGTCGACCTGGCGCTGATCAACACCAACTACGCGCTGGAAGCCAAGCTCGATCCAGCCAAGGACGCGCTGGTCATCGAAGGCAGCGACTCGCCATACGTGAACATCCTCGTGGCCCGTCCGGACGACAAGGACAGCGACGCGATGAAGAAACTGGTTGCCGCGCTGCACAGCCCGGAAGTCAAAGCCTTCATCCTCGAGAAGTACAAAGGCGCGGTAGTGCCGGCGTTCTGATTGTCTGAACGCAACGAAAAAGGGGACGCCATGTGCGTCCCCTTTTTTTGTGCCAAAACACCGCTCCCTGTAGGAGCACGGCTTGCCGGCGATGGCATCCTTGAGACCGCCATCGCCGGCAAGCCGTGCTCCTACAGAAAAGCGTGGTGATTATTTGCGGTTAAGCATCACCGGCAACTGCGCCACCAGCTTCGCATTGTTCAGCGGCGCCCGAATAAACCCTCGCTGTGTGCCATCCGGGCCGATTACCGCCAGGTTGCCACTGTGATCAACCGTGTAGTTCGGTTTGCTGGTGTCGGCCGGAATAAACGGAATGCTCACGGCGTTGGCCAGCTTCTGAATGTCATCCACCGAGGAAGCGGTCAGGCCTTTGAACTGTGGATCGAAGTAGCCCAGGTACTGCTTGAGCTGAGGCGGGGTATCGCGGTTCGGGTCGACGCTGACCAGGATGATCTGCAGTTTGGCCACCGCCTCGGGTGGCAGCTCGCTTTTGATCTGACGCAACTGGGCGAGGGTGGTCGGGCAGATATCCGGGCAGAAGGTGTAGCCGAAGAACAGCAGGCTCCATTTGTCTTTCAGCTGATTGACCGTCACTGGATTGCCGTCCTGATCGGTCATTTTCACGTCAGGCAAGTTGCGACTTTGCGGCAGCAGGATGATCCCCGCGTCGATCAGTGCCGTCGGGTCGCCCTGGCCTTTACCAGACAGCACTTTGTTGATGGTCAGGCCCAGAACCAGTGCGATCAGGGCGACGAGAATGAAGACGGTTTTCTGGGTTCGAGTCATAGGTTCAACAGTAAGTAGTGGTCTACGAGCAGCGCGATAAACAGCAGGAACAAGTAGTAAATAGAATACTTGAACGTGTTGATCGCCGCGTGCGGCCGGGTGCCACGGTACAGCACCACGGCCCATTGCAGAAACCTTGCGCCCAGCACCACGGCGCAAACCAGGTAGAGCAGGCCGCTCATGTGGATCACGTAGGGCATCAGGCTGACGGCCAGCAACGCAAAGGTATAAAGCAGGATGTGCACCTTGGTGTAGTGCTCGCCATGGGTGACCGGCAGCATTGGAATGTCGGCCTTGGCGTATTCCTCTTTGCGGTGAATCGCCAGCGCCCAGAAGTGCGGCGGGGTCCAGGCGAAAATGATCAGCACCAGCAGCAGCGGTTCGGCGCTGACGTGTCCGGTGGCAGCGGTCCAGCCAAGCAACGGCGGGGCTGCCCCGGCCAGGCCGCCGATGACGATGTTCTGCGGGGTCGCACGTTTCAGGAAACCGGTGTAGACCACTGCATACCCGAGCAGCGATGCGAGGGTCAGCCAGGCGGTCAGCGGATTGGTGAACGCCAGCAACAAGGCCTGACCCAGCACGGCCAGCACCAGGGCAAACGTCAGCGCAGAGGCCGGTGACACCCGGCCTTGCGCCAACGGACGTTTGTGCGTGCGGGCCATGATCGTATCGATGCGCCGGTCCACCACATGGTTGACGGCCGCGGCGCCACCGGCACACAAGGCGATCCCCAGATTGCCGAACACCAGCACCGTCCATGGCACCCCGGCACGGGTCGCGAGGAACATGCCGACCAGCGAGGTGATGAGCATCAGCACCACCACTTTCGGCTTGGTCAGCTCCAGGTAGTCACGCCAGATCGCCTGACTGTGACGTTCGCCGATCAATGTCGCCATGGCATCTCTCCTTTTATTGTTATGGGCCCGGCTGAGTGTTTACGCGGGCTGAAGTGCCAACGCGCGAGGGATTGCTGCTTGACCCGAACCAGACTGGTCCGTGCGTGATAATTGACCAGCACCATCGTCAGCAGGAGTGCCGCGCCGCCCGCGTTGTGGGCGACGGCCACCGGTAGCGGCAGATGGAACAGCACGTTGCTGATTCCAAGGGTGATTTGTGCAGTGAGTGCGATCAGCACCATCCCTGCAAGACGCGTCATGCCGACGGCTTTCAGTTGCCAGGCGAGCCCGAGCAGCACCAGCGTGACCAGCAACGCGCCAATTCGGTGGGTCAGATGAATCGCGGTACGGGCATCGCTGTCCAGTTGTCCACCAAGGTAATTGGGGCCGATGTGTTGAGTCAGATGAAAGCCGTTGGCGAAATCGGCCGGTGGCATCCATTGTCCATGACAGGTCGGGAAATCGATGCAGGCCACGGCGGCATAGTTGGAACTGACCCAGCCACCGAGGGCAATTTGCAGGATCACCAGCAGCAACCCTGCCGTCGCCCAATACTGCAAACGCCGTGGCACGGTCAGCGCCGGCAATACGCCCGACAGGCGCAACGTCAGTAAAAACAACAAACTCAGCGTCGCAAACCCGCCGAGCAAATGCCCGGTGACCACTTGCGGCCAGAGCTTGAGCGTCACCGTCCACATGCCGAACGCGGCTTGGGCGAACACCACCGCCAGCAAGAACAATGGCAACTTCACCGGTTGCCCCGGATGACGACGGTGCACCCAGGCCCGGCCCGCCAGGATCGAAATCAACAGCCCCAACGTACCGGCGAAGTAGCGGTGGACCATCTCGTTCCAGCCTTTATGGGCTTCGACCGGAGCATCGGGAAAGTGCAATTCGGCATGCGCCAGTTGGGCTTCGCTTTTCGGCACGCTGATAAAACCGTAGCAACCGGGCCAGTCCGGGCAGCCGAGGCCGGCGTGGGTCAGGCGGGTGTAGGCGCCGAGCAACACCACAATCAGTGCCAGCAAGGTGGCAAACAGCGCGAGGCGAAATCCAGGTTTGGCCATGACGATGCCCTTATCCGATGTTCGACAGTTTCAGCAGATGACGCAGGTCGTTAAGCAGATCCTTGCCCTTCACCGTCGGGTCATAAAGCAGCACCAGGTTGCCGTGCGGGTCGATGATCCACAGTTGCGGTGCAGTTTTATCCCCTGTCGTCTTGCTGAAAGTGGTCAGGTCCATGGGGTAGCGTTGTAGTTGAGGATACTCGCGGGTCAGCTTGGCGTCGTACTCGCTGCTCAGCGGTTGCGCGGCAGCCAAGGCGTGGCTGGCGCGGGAGGCATCGCGGCCAAGGCCGATCTGGATTTGTCGCGCCAGGTACACCAGTTGCTGGCAGTCGACCGAGCAATCCTTGGGCGCCGTTACCAGCAACTGCCAGCGATCCTCTTGTGCCTGCACACCCAGATCGGCGCGTGTCTGGCCGTTACCGATCAGCTCGCCGTGATAGCTGCGACCCTCCGGCACCCAGAACTGCAGTTTGTACATGCCGGTGGCGAGGATCATCGGACCGATCACCCCGAGCAAAATCAGCAGCAGCTGAAAGCGGCCCTTGCGTCGACTCGCCGGTGTTTTCGCCTCAGACATGTTGGGTGGATTCATGGCCGCTCCCATGGTGTTTCTCCTTTGCGTTGTGCCAGCCGAGATAGAGATAAAGGCCGAACAGGGCGAGCGACATGGCGAACCACTGCACGGCATAAGCGAGGTGTTTTTCCGGCCCCATGGCCACTACTGGCCAATCGGCCTGGTAGGACGCGGGGCCGGTTTCTTCACGTAATTCGTAGGCGAACCCTGCACGGTTCAGCGCCGTCCACAGCTTGGCCGGCTCAACGGCGGTCACCAGTTGTGGCCAGGTCGTGGTGCTCGGATCGGCATGCAACTGGAAGGTCGCGCCGGGGGACACGTAGACCGAGGCGTCAAGACTCAAGGCCTCTTCAGGTGTAGTGAACTGCGGCGGTATGCGCCGGTCCGGCCAGGGCAGCCAGCCGCGATTGACCAGCAACCAGAGCCCGGACGCCTGGTCCTGAAACGGTTGCAATAGCTCAACGCCGACCTTGCCGTTACGCTGGCGGTTGTCCAGCAGCAGGCTGTGCGCGGCATCGAATTGGCCGTGCAAGTGAACCCGGCGGAAGGCCGGGTCTTCGGTGTGTTGCAACTCGGTGCTGGCCATCGGTTCGGCGGCGCGGCGCTCGGCATAGCTTTGCAGCAACGCGCTTTTCTCCGCGCCTCGGCCCAGTTGCCAGAACCCGAGCGACACCAGCAGCGGCAGCAATGCTGCCACCACCAGGGTCGGCACGATGCCCGGCCGGAAGCGCTTCATGGCGAGGCCAAAAAGTCGCTGGTCGCGATAGCTATACTCAAGTGCATCGCCTTTCCCCCGGAGTCTCACCATGCTCAAAGCAGCCATCGTCCTGATGCTGATTGCCACGGTTGTCAGCCTGTTCAGCGGCCTGTTTTTTCTGGTCAAGGACGACAGCAGCTCAAACCGCCTCGTCATTGCCTTGAGTGTTCGTGTGGCCTTGGCCGCTGTCACCGTCGGCTTGATCGCCTGGGGCTTCTTCAGTGGCCAGTTGGTGTCGCACGCGCCTTGGTAAGCCTCATAGCACGTAGACGAAAACGAACAGGCCGATCCACACCACGTCCACGAAGTGCCAATACCAACTCGCCGCTTCAAAGCCGAACTGGTGATCGGCATCAAAGTGCCCGCGCATGACCCGCATCAGCATCACAAACAGAATGATCGTGCCGATGGTCACGTGGGCGCCGTGGAAACCGGTGAGCATGAAGAACGTCGCACCGTAGATGCCGGAGCCGAGGGTCAGACCCAGCTCGTGGTAGGCGTGCATGTATTCTTCAGCCTGAAAGGTGAGGAACGCACAGCCCAGCAACACGGTGATCGCCAGCCAGAGTTTCAGTGCGCCGCGATGACCCTTTTTCAGCGCGTGGTGGGCGATGGTCACGGTCACGCTGGAACTCACCAGCAGCACGGTGTTGAGCAGCGGCAAGCCCCAGGGGCTGATGACTTCCTTGGGCGGTGGAAACAGTTTCGAGTCAGGGTTGTTGAGCAGCGGCCAGGTCCACTCGAAAGTCGGCCACAGCATGTGCGCGATGCCCTTGGCACCTTCACCGCCGAGGGCCGGGCCGGAGACGTGACGTACATAAAACAGCGCGCCGAAGAAAGCGATGAAAAACATCACCTCGGAGAAGATGAACCAGCTCATGCCCCAGCGAAACGAGCGGTCCATCTGAGCGCTATATAAGCCGCTACGACTTTCCTTGATCACCGTCCCGAACCAGCCGAACAGCATGTAGGCCAGCAATAGGCCGCCGACGAAAAAGATCAGCGGGCCGTGGGATTCCGGCCGCGCGGCCTTCAGATCGTTGAACCAGGTACCCAGGCCAAACACCGTGGTGACCATGCCGAACGTGGCGATGATCGGCCATTTGCTCTGGGCCGGTACGTAATAGTGTTCATGAGTTGCCATTTATTGTTCTCCTTATCGGGCACGCTCAGCCGCCAGTGTTTACAGCTACCGGTGGATGTCGGGCGGTGATATCGAACAGCGTGTAGGACAGCGTCAGGTGCTTCACATCCTTGGGCATGTCACGGTCAACGATGAAACGTACCGGCATCTCGATCCGTTGACCGGGCTGCAGCACTTGCTGGGTAAAGCAAAAACATTCGGTCTTGTGGAAGTACGCCGCGGCTGTGCTGGGCGCGATGCTCGGCACGGCCTGGGCGCTCATCGGCCGATCGGTGGGGTTGTGCGCGATGAAAATCATCTCGTTCACAGCGCCCGGATTGGCGGTCAACTCCTCAGCCTTGGGATAGAAATCCCATGGCATGTCGGCAGTGTTGGTCGACAGGAACTGCACGCGAACCTGCCGCGAGGTGTCCACGGTTTGCTCGCCTTCGTATTGCCCGGCGGTCTTGCCGTTAATGCCGAAGGCCTTGCACATCACGTCGTAGATCGGCACCAGGGCAAACCCGAAGACAAACATGGCCACCACCACCAGCAGCAGGCGGGTGACCAGTTTTTTCATCGAAATCGAATCAGCCATGGTTTCCAACCTCCACGCCAAACCCTGTAGGAGTGAGCCTGCTCGCAATGGCGGTGTGTCTGGCACACCGCGTCGAACCCATCGCGAGCAGGCTCACTCCTACAAAGGCCAGGCGTTTCATTTCATTTCACTTCCGGCGGCGTAGTAAAGGTGTGATACGGCGCCGGTGACGGAATGCTCCACTCCAGGCCTTCGGCCCCATCCCATGGTTTGGCCGGTGCAGGCGGGCCACCACGAATGGTCTTGATCACGATGAACAGGAAGAAGAGCTGCGTTGCGCCGAACATGAACGCGCCAATTGAGGAGACCATGTTGAAGTCGGCGAATTGCAGGTTGTAGTCCGGAATCCGTCGCGGCATGCCGGCCAGGCCCACGAAGTGCATCGGGAAGAACGCCATGTTCATGCCGATGAACGAGAGCCAGAAATGCAGCTTGCCCAGGGTTTCGTCGTACATGTGGCCGGTCCATTTCGGCATCCAGTAATAGGCCGAGGCGAAGATCCCGAAAATCGCCCCCGGCACCAGCACATAGTGGAAGTGCGCGACGACGAAGTAGGTGTCCTGGTACTGGAAGTCCGCTGGGGCGATGGCCAGCATCAACCCGGAGAAACCGCCGATGGAGAACAGGATCACGAACGCCACGGCAAACAGCATCGGCGTCTCGAAGGTCAGTGAGCCTTGCCACATGGTGCTGGCCCAGTTGAACACCTTCACCCCGGTCGGCACCGCGATCAACAGCGTCGCGTACATGAAGAACAACTCGCCCACCAAAGGAATGCCGACCACAAACATGTGGTGCGCCCAGACGATGAACGACAGGAACGCGATACTCGCCGTGGCGTAGACCATCGAGGTGTAGCCGAACAGCGGTTTGCGCGAGAAGGTCGGGATGATCGAGCTGACGGCACCGAAGGCCGGCAGGATCATGATGTACACCTCGGGGTGACCGAAGAACCAGAACACGTGCTGGAACAGAACCGGATCACCGCCACCGGCGGCACTGAAGAAGCTGGTGCCGAAGTGGATGTCCATCAGCATCATCGTCACGCATCCGGCCAGTACTGGCATCACCGCGATCAGCAGGAATGCGGTGATCAGCCAGGTCCAGACGAACAGCGGCATTTTCATCAACGTCATGCCGGGGGCGCGCAGGTTGAGGATGGTCGCGATCACGTTGATCGCGCCCATGATCGAACTGATCCCCATCAAGTGGATGGCGAAGATAAAGAACGTCACGCTTTCCGGTGCGTAGGTGGTCGACAGCGGGGCGTAGAACGTCCAGCCGAAGTTCGGACCGCCACCGGGGGTGAACAGGGTCGACACCAGCAGCAGGAACGCGGCCGGCAGCAGCCAGAAGCTGAAGTTGTTCATCCGTGGCAGCGCCATGTCCGGTGCGCCGATCATCAACGGGATCATCCAGTTGGCGAGGCCGACGAAGGCCGGCATCACCGCACCGAAGACCATGACCAGGCCATGCATGGTGGTCATCTGGTTGAAGAATTCCGGCTGGACGATTTGCAGCCCCGGCTGGAACAGCTCGGCGCGAATCACCATCGCGAACGAGCCGCCGAGCAGGAACATGGAAAACGCAAACCACAGGTACAGCGTGCCGATATCCTTGTGGTTGGTGGTCAGCACCCAACGCATCAGGCCTTTGGCGGGGCCGTGGACGTGGGTGTGGTCGGTGGCGGTATGAACATGTTCATCGACTACAGCAGTCATGTCCTGTCTCCTGCAAACAGATGGGCTGGGCAGGTCGGGGCGCGTAGCCCCAACCCGTTCCTTAAGTACGCAATAGACCGGGTCATTTGCTTTCCGCCTGTTTCAGCTCCAACACTTCTTTAGGAGTGACCATGTCGCCCTTGTTGTTGCCCCAGGCGTTACGTTCGTAGGTCACGACCGCCGCGATATCGACTTCCGAGAGCTGCTTGCCGAACGCCGCCATGGCGGTGCCGGGTTTGCCGTGGAAGACAATGCTCAGGTGACCTTCTTTCGGTCCGGTGGCGATTTTCGAGCCCTTGAGTGCCGGGAACATCGGCGGCAGCCCTTGACCTTCGGCCTGGTGACAGGCCACGCAGGTGGTGTGGTAGATCTTGTCACCACGTTCCTTGAGCTCGTCGAGGGTCCACTCTTTGCTGGTCAGTTCTTTGAGTTGCAGGGCTTCAGCCTTGCGGTCGGCGAGCCATTTTTCGTAATCGGCCTTTTCCTTGACCTCGACCACAATCGGCATGAAGCCGTGGTCCTTGCCGCACAACTCGGCGCATTGGCCACGGTAGATGCCGGGCTTGTCGACGCGGGTCCAGGCCTCATTGACGAACCCCGGGATCGCATCGCGCTTGACCGCGAAGGCCGGGACCCACCAGGAATGGATGACGTCGGCGGAGGTCACCAAAAAGCGCACCTTCGCACCAATCGGCAACACCAGCGGCTTGTCGACCTCGAGCAGGTAATGCTCGCCCTTGGTTTCCTTGTTGTGGATCTGGTCGGCGGGAGTGTTCAGGTTGCTGAAGAACTCAACGTCCTGGCCCAGGTATTTGTAGTGCCACTTCCACTGATAGCCCGTGACCTGGATGTCGATATCCGGCTCACTGGCGTCGTACATCTTGATCAGGGTTGCCGTCGCGGGAACCGCCATGGCCACCAGAATGATGAAGGGCACGATGGTCCAAAGGATTTCGACGGTGGTGCTTTCATGAAATTTTGCGGCCACCTGCCCGGTCGAGCGGCGGTGGAGAATCATCGACCAGAACATGGCGCCAAAGACGATGATGCCGATCACTACACAGATCCAGAAAATGGTCATGTGCAGGTCAAATACTGCGTGACTGATTTCAGTCGCTCCTGGCGCCATATTCACAGTCCAGGCTGCTTGCGCCTGACCGAAAATCGACCACAACAGGAGGCCCATCCAGACGTGTGGATGTCGCATCATTGCGGGTTCCCCTTATCGTTCTTGTTATCCCGCCGGCTTTCACCTGCGGCAAGGGAGCGGCTTTTTCAGACTACGAACTTGAATCGCCGAGCCTTGCTGCGTGTGCAGTCGGGCGTCATCAGCTAACTCCATTCCCACCCGAGTATAGACAGCGACTGCTACCTCGCAATGTGATGGCGTAAATGATCTGAAACAGCTGGTACTTGCGTTCAAGGGCACGAATGGAGAAGGATGCAGACGAGTGGTGGCAAATCGATATAACGGAGGCGTCTCAAGGATGAAACAATTATGACAAATGCGTCTTAGCATTTTTCATAAGGCAGCTAAGTTATGTCTTCCCTATTTCATTGCCTTTGTTTCCTGGAGTTTTCATGAACACCGCCGCATTGCGCGAGCAGATCCAAAAAGCCCAACAACACGAGAAAGACACTGGCCTGCTGGCGCGTCAGCTGCAGACCAAACTGCCTCATCTACACCCTGCTATCCAATTGCCAGAGGCTGATGCCAATGGCGTACTGACGCGTTTTATTAGCGCCTACATCGATGAAGTACCCGATCTGCTGGACGCAGCCAATGAAGTGGCAAGGGAAGCGGGTATCGATTCACAAATCAAACCGGTGCTGAACATCGCCGAGCAGTACTTCCTCCAGCCGCCAACCATCATGGCCGGCCATGTCGGGCTCGACAGCCTGCTGGATGAAGCCTATCTGGCGCACCGTTTTGTAGAAGAGGTCAACGACCTGTACATCAAGCATTTCGGCCAGCCACTGATCCCCTTGGACATGACGGTCGCCAATCTGATTGCTCACCAATTGATCGGTGAGGAATTTGCCAACCAACTGGATGAAGCAGTGCATCACGCCATCGACGAGATGCTCGATGATGAGAGTTTTGCGCTGGAGTCGGTGGAAACCTACCGCGAGAAGCTCAACAGCCCGGACACCGGCGCCGCGTGGAAACGCTGGCCGTGTATGTCGCGCCGCTTGGGTGTAGGCCTGGAACTGGATCAGCCGGCAGCTTGATCCATTGAACAATATGTTCCCGTGGGAGCGAGCAGGCTCGCTCCCACATTGCCAACCCGCGCTTCACTCCCCCTCATTTCAATTCGCCTGGTCCCACTCGAGGATTCAGGCGTTTTTAGAACCGCGCTTTGGGCGTTGCCACCGGAATCGGATGGCTGCCATCGAGTGGCAGGAAACGCCCCTGGTCCGCGTCGTAAGCTTTGATTTCGCTGGTTTCGATGCTGTAGACCCAACCATGGATGAACAGATGACCGTTGGCCATGCGCGAGGCCACCGATGGGTGTGTGCGTAAATGCTGAAGCTGAGCAATCACATTCTCCTCGGTGAGGATGTGCATGCTTTCGTTCTCGTCAGAGCAATGGCAGTTTTCCTGGACCATGGTTTTCGCCACTTCGGCGTGTCGCAGCCAGGCTTTTACCGTCGGCATTTTTTCCAGGCTTTGCGGGTTCAGCACTGCGCGCATCGCGCCACAGTCGGAGTGCCCGCAAATGATGATGTGCTGCACGCCAAGGGCGAGGACCGCGTACTCGATGGCGGTGGAAACACCACCGTTCATTTGCCCATAAGGCGGTACCACATTGCCCACGTTGCGGGTCACGAACAGATCGCCGGGAGCGCTTTGGGTGATCAGCTCAGGAACGATGCGCGAATCGGCGCAGGCGATGAACATCGCTCTGGGGCTCTGGGCCGTGGCGAGTTTTTTGAAGAGCTCCTCCTGCTGTGGAAAGACCTCATGGTGAAAATGCAAAAAGCCGTCAACGATATGCTGCAACGCTGCATCGGCGGTTTCCGCCTCGGGTTGGGCTTGTGCCGACGCAGCCAACGGCTGTTTATCCTTCTCACTCATCAATTCATCCTCAATGGCGGAGTCAGGGAAGTGTCCCGTTTTGTCCAGTGTGAAGCCAGTGGCTGTTTAAAAAACATCCAGGTCGAAAACCTCGACCCATCAGTCACTCTACGAACAAGGTCGCTACCGAAACTTGAATCAAACTGAGTCGACCGCTCTGGAACGCGTGTTACAGGTCACAAAAAACGTGACCAGCCTAAAGGTGCGGTGATTTCCTCACCACTCAACCATAGGCCAATTGTCCTTAAATCAGTGACATCTGGCGACCCGGCGGACAGAAGGCATCGCAGTCCAGATTAAAACCTTCCCGACGATTAAGCCCCAGGCGCTTGATGGTTTTGTTGAAACGTTGTGCCAGCAGGTCTGCAAAGGGGCCTTCGCCGCGCATCCGGGCACCAAAACGACTGTCATAGAGCTCACCGCCACGGCTCTGGCGTATCAGGCTCAGCACATGAGCGGCACGCTGCGGATAATGGGCGGCCAACCATTCTTCGAACAGCGGCGCCACTTCCAGCGGCAGGCGCAGCATCATGTAGGCCGCGCTTTGCGCGCCGGCCGCATGCGCCTCGGTCAGCAGGCTTTCGAGTTCGCTGTCGTTGATCATCGGAATCATCGGCGAACACAACACACCGACCGGAATACCCGCTTCATGCATGACGCGTATCGCCCGTAACCGGGCCTTGGGCGCTGCGGCACGCGGTTCGAGGATACGTTTGAGCTCATCGTCCAGGGTGGTGAGGCTGATCATCACCGCCACCAGCCGTTGCCCGGCGAGTTCGGCCAGCAGGTCGAGGTCACGAAGAATCAGCGAGCCTTTGGTGATGATGGTCACCGGATGGCGGTAACGCAGCAGCACTTCGAGGGTTTTACGAGTGATTTTGTGCTCACGCTCGATTGGCTGGTAAGGATCGGTGTTGGACCCCAGGTTGATCGGCGCGCACTGATAACCGCGTTTGGACAGCTGTTCTTCCAGCACATCGGCGGCGTTGGTCTTGGCGATCAATTTGGTCTCGAAATCCAGCCCCGGCGACATGTCCCAATACGCATGGCTGGGCCGTGCATAGCAGTAGATGCAGCCATGTTCGCAGCCGCGATAGGGGTTGATCGAACGATCGAATGGCAAGTCCGGCGAGTTGTTACGGGTGATGATGGTTTTCGCCGTTTCGATGCGTACTTCGGTGCCCTGGGTGAGCGGCGCTTCCTGATACCAACCGTCATCCTCGGCCACCGAGCGATTCGGCGCGAAGCGGTTGTGCGGGTTGGTCGCGGTGCCGCGTCCGCGAGGGGGCAAGGGAGTAGCCATCGACAAAATCCTTTAGCTGTATGTGCATACAGTATACGGACTCGATGCAATCGACCAGTGCCGCTCGGCGTGTGAATAATGTGAGGCCGGTCATTATGAGAAACATAATGCGCATGGCAAGTTTAGTGGCGTTGTTAGTATTCTTCATTTCGCACGAAGTTGTCGTGTTAATCATATTAAAAGGATTTAATAAATGTCGAATTACAATCAGCGTGGCGTATTCCTTCAACTGTTGGCACCTACGCTTGTTAGTCCAAAAGAAGTTCGGGTTTCCATGCAGTTTGCGCTGAAGGAAGAGGGCTATGACCCCGAGAGCCGAACGTCTACTTACTCTCTGCTGGACACCAGCACCCGCGAGGCCGTGTCGAATGACGGCGGCATGACCTTCACCCTGAGTGGCGCACCCGATGTAAACGGCAATGGCGAGATTGATGCACAGGACAAAGTAGTTCTGGTTGCATTGGCAAAAGCCTATTCGAAGATTATTAATCCTTAACTCACGCAATATATAAATATTGACGAGTCGACGATTTAACGGCGAACTTGTAAAGCGATGCGGATCTTTTCGTGTCGCTTTATAGTATTGAAATGTATCGGTACCACGAGCGTGGCCAGTTCACAATTCTTTGACAGCAGGCTCACAGGCCTTTGACTGCTCAAGGCTGATGCTGCGTGACACCTATCCACACTTTTTCATACGGTTGTCCGAGCATGTCCCGACTGCGCCTCATGCCAGCCACATTTCTGTTGTCACTGGTTGCACTTTTCAACCTGACTCTCGCCCTTGCGGATGACAGCGCGTCCCCTCGTCCGGCGGAATGGGCGCAACCGGTCGAAGCGAAATACAACCTCTTTCAGATGTCCCCGACGCTCTACCGCAGCGCTTTGCCCGATCGCGGCGCCATTGCATTACTGGAAAAATTGCAGGTGGGAACCGTCATCAATTTCCTGCCAGAGTCAGACTCGAGTTGGTTGTCTGTGCCGGGTATCGCTCAGGTTCAGTTGCCCTATCGGACCAATCACGTGGACGACGCGGATGTACTCAAGGCCCTTCGTGCCATTCAAGCCGCCGAGGCCAGTGGCCCGGTGCTGATGCACTGCAAACACGGTTCGGACCGCACGGGCTTGATGGCGGCCATGTACCGGGTCGTGATCCAGGGTTGGAGCAAGGAAGACGCCCTGAATGAAATGACTCGGGGCGGCTTTGGTGATAGCACCCATTTCAAGGATGGCGTGCGTTACATGATGCAGGCCGACGTCGATAAACTCCGCATCGCGTTGGCCAATGGTGATTGCAGCACCAGCCCGTTCGCCACTTGTTCGATGAAGAGCTGGTTCAAATCGGCTCACGTTGAGTAATCACGGGTTTAGCTGGCAATGATCTCTGGCTAGGCCGTTAACAGTTGATCGGTGGCCGACCGCCCCAGGAACTCATTCAAGGCAATCAGCAGTGAGCGTGAGTCGCCAGGTGAAAAAAAGGCTTCGCGAAAGGCCCTGCCGGTTTGGGGGTTGAATAACCACTCCTGCTGAAACCGCTTGAACACCTCGGTCGCCAGCACCCCCGACCATTGGTAGGCGTAAACCGTGGCCGCGTAGCCGGTCACCATGTAGTCAAAGCTGTTGGCGAACCGGCAATAGGACGGCAGTTGCAGGCCGGGAATCCTCCTCTGAACGTCCTCGAAGACTTGCTGAAGGCTGCGGCTATCACCCTGGCAAAGATGCAAATCGAAGTCGAGCAAGGCACCCAGCAGCAGTCTCGCGGTTTCCCGGCTGGTTTGTGTTTGAACAGCGGCCAGCGCTTTGTCGATACGTTCCTCGCTCAATCGCTCGCCAGTTTGGTAGTGCGCTGCCAGCCACAATAGAAACTCGCGCGACAGGCACCATCGCTCGAACAGTTGACCGGCGAACTCCGCGGTATCACGACCCAGTTGTGAAATACCGGAAAGGTTGTGATGAGGTGATCGCGTCAGGGTGTGCTGCAAACAATGGCCGAACTCATGAAAAAGCACCCGCAGGTCCTGGTGGGTAAGCAGGCACGGATGATCGGCGATCCCTGGGGTGAAGTTGGGGTGAAGTATCGCAATCGGCAGTATCAATCGACCCTCGGCATTCACTCGTCGATTGCGTCGTGTGGCGGTCCAGGCATAGTCCGAAGCCTCCTCTCGATGGAAGGGGTCGAGGTAAATGTGTCCGATCACCTGCCCATGCTCGCTGACTTCGAACAGTCGCACGCTGTCATGCCAGCGACTGAACGTTGTCTGTTCGGCGATCTTGATCCCGAACATACGTTCGCTGAACAGGCAAAGCCGATGCAAAGTCCCGTCGAGGGGAAAATAGGCCCGCAGGTCATTCAGGGCACCTGCGAGACTTTGCTGGCGCAATTGTTCGGCGAGAAAATCATGGTCCCAGGCGTGGACTTCACTCAGGCCACACTCTAGCGCGAACGCATCGAGCGCTTGGGTGTCCCGCACAAGCGCCGGTGTCTCAAGCGTCACCTGTCGACGCAGAAACTCGCTGACTTGCGCCGTGGATTCGGCCATTTCTGATGCGAGACTCAATTGCGCGAAGTTTTCGTACCCAAGCAGTCGGGCTTTCTGCTGACGCAGGGACAACAGACGCTCCAATACGGGACCATTATCAAATGACCCTGCGTTTGGGCCCTGATCGGAAGCGCGTGTGGAGTAGGCGATAAAGTATTCTTCGCGAAGGGCGCGGTTCTCGGCGTAGGTCATGACTTGATGGCGGGTGTGCTGGTCAAGACGAATCAGCCAGCCATCTTGTCCTGCCTGTCGGGCGTTGCGCGATAGACGGTCCTTGGTCTCCTGGGGTAGGCCATTGAGCCGGGTGATGTCGTCGATGTGCTTGCTCCAAGCCGAGCTGGCACTGTGCAGATTGCTCAAAAAAAGGTCTTCGAACAGGCTGATACCGAGGTTCAGCCGCGTCAGCTGTTGCTGTTGCTCGGTGGATAAATCGATTCCCGACAAGCGAAACTCACGCAGAATCTTGCTCATGACGGCTTTGCGTGAATCGTCGAAATTCTGAGCAATCGAGCTTTGCGCCAGACGCAGGCAGGCTTTCCAGAGTTCCCGATTGCTCATCTTCTGCGTCTTGTACTGCGCCAGGGCGTCTCCACAGCGACGGCTTGCGGTGTCCCACGCTTTATTGTCGTGTTTGACCGTCATCAGGGTTTCGATAATGCCCATCGCTTCATCCAGGCGAGCATCGGTTTCAACAATGGCCAGCACCAGGTCATCCCAGGTCGGAAATTCGGATTGACTGGCCGTGATCTCGGCAATGGTTTGGTGATTGTCGGCAATGATTGATTCGATGGCCGGCACCAGATGCTCGGCGCGGATGGCCGACCAAGGCGGGAGATCCCAGTGGTGCAAAAGCGGATTGGTATCAGGCATGGCGTCTTCCTTGATAGTGGCTGAAGGGATCAGCCTAAGCGGGAAGCACGCAGGAAGGGCGGTAGATAGATACCACCTTCCACCCGTCAAAGAGTGGAAGGTGGTGTCGACTCAGTGTTGCTCGTCAGGTTTTTTCTTCAGCTTCGGGTTCGGGAAAAACTGTACGGCCTGAACCTTGGCGTCCGGCACTTTCAGTGCCGAGGTGTTGACCCGCGTGCCCAGTTCCTTGGGCACGGAAAGGCCTTGTTCATTCAGGGTGTCAGAATAACCGCAGGCCACGCACTCGCGATGTGGCACGTCGTCTTCGCTCCACATCATTAGCTTGTCTGGCTCGCTGCAAGCCGGGCAAACCGCTCCGGCGATAAAGCGTCTTTTGGTAATCACAGGTCCCTCACTCATGCTGCCGCGTCCTCACTCAGGCCGCTGTGGCGCAAGAGTGCGTCAATCGATGGCGCACGGCCACGGAAGTCGACGAACAGCACCATCGGTTCCTGGGAACCCCCGCGCGCCAGGATGGCCTCGCGGAATGCGCGACCGGTCTCGGCATTGAGCACGCCGTCTTCTTCGAACTTGGAGAACGCATCGGCCGACAGCACTTCCGCCCACTTGTAGCTGTAATAACCCGCCGCGTAACCGCCGGCGAAGATGTGGGCGAAGCTGTTCGGGAAGCGGTTGTAGGCCGGTGGACGCATGACCGAGACCTCGTCGCGCACGCCTTCAAGCACCTGCGCCACGCTACGACCGTCGCCGTGGGTGGCGTGCAGCTCGAAGTCGAACAGCGAGAATTCCAGCTGACGCACCATCATCAGGCCGGACTGGAAGTTTTTCGCCGCGAGCATTTTCTGCAGCAGGTCCTGAGGCAGTGGCTCGCCGGTTTCATAGTGACCGGAGATCAGCGCCAGGCCTTCTGGCTCCCAGCACCAGTTTTCCATGAACTGGCTCGGCAACTCGACCGCATCCCAGGCTACGCCGTTGATGCCGGATACACCGGCGTGTTCGACGCGGGTCAGCAGGTGATGCAAGCCGTGACCGAATTCGTGAAACAGGGTGGTGACTTCATCGTGAGTCAGCAGCGCCGGCTTGCCACTGTCGGCCGGGGTGAAGTTGCACACCAGATTGGCCACCGGGCTTTGCAGCACGCCTTCAGCGGTGCGGCGACGATCGCGGGCGCCGTCCATCCATGCCCCGCCGCGCTTGTTGGCGCGAGCGTAGAGGTCGAAGAAGAATCGGCCGACGTGCTGGCCATTTTCCTTGATCTCGAACAGGCGAACGTCCGGGTGCCAGGTATCGAAGCCTTTCTGTTCGGCGATCTCGATGCCGTACAGACGCTGAACGATGGCAAACAACCCGCTCAACACTTTGTCGATCGGGAAGTAGGCGCGCAGGGCTTCCTGAGCCACGCTGTAACGTTGTTCGCGAAGTTTCTCGCCGTAGAAACCGCTGTCCCAGCTTTGCAGGTCCGGGCAGCCTTGTTCGGCGGCATAGGCTTTGAGCTGTTCCAGGTCCTGAGCGGCAAACGGCTTGCTGCGCTTGGCCAGGTCGCGCAGGAAACTCAGCACCTGATCGCTGGACTCGGCCATTTTGGTGGCCAGGCTCAGCTCCGAGAAGCTGGCGAAACCGAGTAATTTGGCCAGTTCCTGGCGCAGGTCGAGGATTTCTTCCATGACCGGGCCGTTATCGTTCTGACCGGCATTCGGGCCTTGGTCCGAGGCACGGGTGCAGTAGGCGGCGTAGACTTCTTCGCGCAAGGCGCGGTCGTGGGCGTAGGTCATCACCGCGTAGTAGCTCGGGAATTCCAGGGTAATCAGGAAGCCGTCCAGGCCTTTGGCCTGCGCTGCCGCCGCCATTTGCGCCTTGGCCGAATCGGTCAGGCCGGCGAGGGTGGCTTCATAGGTGACGTGCCGGGTCCATGCTTGAGTGGCGTCGAGCAACTGATTGGAGAAGCGGCTGCCCAGCTCCGAGAGTTTGCTCTGCACTTCGGCGTAACGTTTTTGCTCAGCCTCTGGCAGGTCAATACCCGACAGGCGGAAGTCACGCAGGGAGTGTTCCAGGATAGTTTTCTGCGCCACATCGAAACCGGCGGCTTCGGGACTATTGGCGAGCGCTTCGAACGCCTGGAACAGTTCGCGATTCTGGCCCAGCTCGGTGGAGTACGCGCTCAAGGCGGGCAGGCAGGACTCGTAGGCTTCACGCAGTTCGGCGCTGTTGCACACGGCATTCAGATGGCTGACCGGGCTCCAGGCAGCACCCAGTCGATCATTGAGTTCGTCCATCGCCAATACCAGACCGGCCCAGGTGGGTTGTTTGCCTTGGGATTTGAGGATCTCGATAATGGCGGCGCGGTTGTCAGCCAGGATCTGTTCAATGGCCGGTTGCACGTGTTCGGCACGGATCGTGGAGAACGGCGGCAGGTCGTAGGACTGCAAAAGAGGGTTGTTCACGCTCACGGTTGGCACCTTGGCTGGAAGAAACATGCGGCCATCTTAATTACAATCGACGCTCACCGCAGCTATCGGCAACAGAGAGAAACCCTATCGTGAACCTTCGCAAGTATCAGAACCACACGCCGCTGCTGGGTAAAGGCGCTTTTGTCGATGGCTCGGCGGTGGTGATCGGCGACGTCGAAATCGGCGAAGACAGCTCTGTCTGGCCGCTGACCGTGATCCGTGGCGACATGCACCGCATCCGTATCGGCGCGCGCACCAGTGTTCAGGACGGCTGCGTGTTGCACATCACCCACGCCGGCCCGTTCAACCCCGATGGCTTTCCGCTGCTGATCGGCGACGATGTGACCATAGCGCATAAAGTCATGCTTCACGGGTGCAGCGTGGGCAGCCGGGTTTTGATCGGCATGGGCAGCATCGTCATGGACGGTGCGGTGGTCGAGGATGACGTGATCATTGGCGCTGGCAGCCTGGTGCCGCCGGGCAAACGCCTGGAAAGCGGCTTCCTGTATGTGGGCAGCCCGGTGAAACAGATCCGACCGCTGACCGACAAGGAGAAGGCTTTTTTCACTTACAGTGCGGCGAATTACGTGAAGCTCAAGGATCTGCATCTGGCTGAAGGTTACGACCAGCTCTGACTCTCTTCCATTATTGCCCAGGATTATTCATGCATTACCAAACCGTTTTATTCGACCTCGATGGCACCCTGACCGACCCGCGCGAGGGCATCACGCGTTCGATCCAGTTTGCCCTGAGCAAACTGGGGATCAACGAACCTGACCTGACCAAACTGGAACACTTCATCGGCCCACCGTTGTTACAGGCGTTCATGCAGTTTTACGACTTCGACGAGCCCAAGGCCTGGGAAGCGGTGAATTACTATCGTGAACGCTTCAAGGTGACCGGCCTGTACGAAAACCGCGTATTCGACGGTGTAACCCCACTGTTGGAAACGTTGGTAGGGCAGGGCCGGCAGTTGTACATCGCGACATCCAAGCCTTGGGTTTTCGCCCGGGAAATCGCCCGACACTTTGATTTCGCCAAACACTTCAAAGTGATTTACGGCAGCGAGCTGGACGGCACGCGCACAAATAAAGTCGAACTGATTGCGCATCTGATGGCTGAAGAGGGGCTGGATCCTGCCAACACCCTGATGATTGGCGATCGTAAGCATGATCTGATCGGTGCGCGCAGTAATGGGCTGGATGCAGCGGCTGTGGGTTACGGGTTTGGCAGCCACGAAGAGTTGAGTGCAGAAGCACCGACCTATCACTTTGAAACGCTGGACGCGATGCACAGGGCGTTTTTGCAGCGCTAGTCAGAGGTCTATCGCGGGCAAGTCTTGCTCCTAAGGGGTATGCACAGATTTCCAAATCTGTAGGAGCAAGGCTTGCCCGCGATGGCGGCAGTTCAGTCGACGGAGATCTTATCTGCCAAGGCTTTCAACGTCGCCTTACGTTCCCCAACCGGCAACGCCCCCAGCTTCTCGACGGCCGCATAAAACCTCACCCAGTCCCCACCTTCTTGCTTGAACAGCACAGCAAACGCAGGCCCCCATTGGTCATACAACCCAAACGGCAACAGCCGGGCATTGTTCATCGGCGCGTTGACCCAGGCGTCATAGCGCCTGTCCCCCACCCATTGGCTGTCACGTAACTGCCGGTATTCGCTGCGCAGTCGCTCGAACTCATCGGCCTTGCGCTGGCGCATTTGATCCGCTGGCAAGGGCTGGGCGTACAGCTTTTCAAGGCGCGTGCGCGTGTCCAGCACCAGCTGAGTGAATTGATCCCGTCGTAGTGCCTGTGCTCCGGTGTCTGGCGCCAGACCGCGGGTTGCACGCCATTGGCGAGTGCCTTCCTGTTCGACGAAGGTTGCGAAAGATTCGTTGAACTCCGTGTTGTCCTTCACATAAATACGTTGATGCGCCAGTTCGTGGAAAATCAGCGTCGCCAGCCGTTCGTCACCCCAGCCCATCATTGAGCTGATAATCGGGTCGTTGAACCAGCCAAGTGTCGAGTACGCCTCGACACCCCCAATCGAAACGTCCATACCTTGCAGGCGCTGCAAGGCCGCCTCGCCGCGTGCCGCGCTCTGGCTGTAGTAACCGCGATAAGCGACGCAGCCGGCAATCGGGAAACAATGGTTCTGTGGCTTCAGGGAAAACTCCGGCGTGACGAAGACATTCCAGACAACGAACGGCCGGCCAATGTCGGCATACAGGCGATAGCTTTGATTGTCCGGCAGGTGCAAATGCTCGCTGGCGAATGTCCGGGCTTTTTGTGACTGGGCCAGATGCGCACGCAGTGTCCGATCGCGCGATGGATCGGCAATCACCTCGGCCACCGGTTCACGAGCCCGCAGCAGTTGCAGCTGACCCGTTGCCAATTGACTGTAATAGCTGACGCTGGTGCAACCGTTGAGCAGCAAAAGCAACATACCCGGAAACAAAACGCGCAAAACGCGATCAAGTAACCCAAGGCTTGGAAACGGCCTGATCAAAATAAAAACATCCTTGGAAAGTCTGCCCGCAAGACTATCCCGCCTGACTGGAGCTGCGCTATGCACAAGATGATGCTGACGGGGGGCCTGTTGATGCTGACGGGCTGTGCTGTATTTGGATTGCCTCACCCTGATCCGGCGCAGGCGTGGATCGACCTGGACTCGCAACGAAAAGACTCGGCGCTGCAAGCGTTGGAAGTCGATGATAAAGCCACGACCGACAAACGCTATTTTCAGGTGCAACCCGGCAGCCACGAGCTGACGGTGCGTTACCGGTTCCCGGTCGCGCCGACCAATATCGGCCCGGATGCCGAGCCGTTATGGCGTGACTGTCAGCTAAACGTGAAATTCAGCGACTTCAACGCCGGGGAGCGTTATCAGCTGCAAGCGGGGAATATCGGCTTCAGGCCGTGGGCGAAACTCTATAACCAACAGCGAAAAGTCATTGGCCACGGCACACCGGCAGGCTGCCAACACACCTGATCGGCGGTATGCTGAATGACCAAATCATTGGGACATTCATCATGCGCAGGTTAATGCTGTTGCTCGCTGCCAGCGTTGTTGCTGGCTGTCAGAGTCCGTTGCCGCCGGTTGATCCACAGATGGCTTGGGTCGACTTCTCTGTGCCATTCCCCAACGATAAGTTGCTGATGGCCGAGCGATTGGACAAGCGGCGATTGAATGACGGACGCTTTTTCCAGGTTACGCCTGGCAGCCACGAGCTGCTCGTCCGATTCGATTTTGAAATACCGGGTGGGGGTGGCTTGGGCGTCATGGACGGTCCAACGGAACGGCTGTGCTACCTGACCATCCAATATGATCATTTCGAAGCAGGTCAGCGTTACGTGCTGGTAGGCCAGTCGATCACGCTTGTTCCGGGCGCCCGGTTGTACAACGCCAAGCGCGAAATCGTCGCAGAAGACCGGGAGTCCTATTGCCTGTGAGGCGAATCAGCGGTCGTTTTTCTGATAGATGATTTTCTTGGTGCCGTTTTCGCATGAGCCCACGACCATGTTCTGATCGTGCACCTCGTCATTGGTGACGATTTCCAGGGTGTAGGACGAAACCCCTTGTGCCTGGATCTTGGCTTCGATCTCGGCCTTGAGTTCTTCACAGGGTTTCGGTGCCGCAAGGGCCGATGTGGCCAATGCGCAACAGATAACCGCCAAGGTAAAACGTTTCATGGTTGAAGCTCCTTTGAGGCAGCGCGCAGGGTTATGCGTATTCACTGCTGTCATTTATTCGACCACAATTTCGCTGGTCAGGTTTTGTCCGGGCGCAAAAAAAGAACGCAGCCGTTGAGGGCTGCGATCTTTTATCGGTTTGCGCGAACAGCCGCCATCAGCTGAGCAACGTCGCCTCCAGCGTGATTTTCGCATTCAACACTTTTGAAACCGGGCAGCCTTCTTTGGCTTTATTGCTCAGATCCTCGAATTGCGCCTGCGTCGCCCCCGGGATTTTCGCCTGGAGGATCAGTTTCACGGCGGTGATTGAAAAACCACCGTCCACTTGATCCAGAGTGACTTCGGCTTGGGTATCGATGCTGTCAGCCTTGAGGCCGGCATCGCCAAGAATCATCGAAAACGCCATGGAGAAGCACCCCGCGTGGGCTGCGCCAATCAGCTCTTCCGGATTCGTACCCTTGCCGCCCTCGAAACGTGCCTTGAAGCCGTAAGGCGCGTCCCTGAGCACGCCGGTTTCAGTGGAGATCGAGCCGATGCCGGTTTTCAGGTCACCTTCCCAATGAGCCGATGCTTTCTTCGTAATAGCCATACCTGCCTCCTCAAGATCCGGCACGAGCGTCGCGCCTTTGTGGTTTTCGGTTGCCAAGGGTTCTGAGGATAGCCGGCAGTGCAAAGTTCACCCGATCTTGTTTGTCCTACTATTTTCGTAGGTTTTTTGCCTTGGCTATTGAAACTCGGGTATATGCCCTCATTGCATGAAACACGCTTATGGATTCGGCAGGTTTTCGTTTGTAAGAAAAACCTGCGCCCTAACTGGAGAAGCAGGTTTATGAAACGACTGTCCGACATCAAATTCTCGACCCTTGATCTGGTGCCTGTGCGCGAGAACGGCAACGCAGCCCAGTCGCTGCGCAACTCCCTGGACCTGGCGCAGCATGTCGAAAAATTCGGCTACAACCGCTTTTGGGTCGCCGAACACCACAACATGGATGGCATCGCCAGTTCGGCAACTTCCGTGCTGCTCGGCTATCTGGCGGGGGGGACCTCGACCATTCGTGTCGGCTCGGGTGGCGTGATGCTTCCTAACCACGCGCCGCTGGTGATCGCTGAGCAGTTCGGTACTCTCGAAAGTCTGTACCCGGGGCGGATCGACCTGGGCCTGGGCCGCGCACCCGGCTCCGATCAAATGACGGCCCGCGCGTTGCGCCGCGAACGTTCCGGCAGCGCCGACGACTTCCCTGATGACGTGGCCGAACTGATGCGCTACCTCGGTCCACGCACCCCGGACCAGCGGATCATCGCCATGCCGGGCACCGGCACCAATGTCCCGGTCTGGTTGCTGGGTTCCAGCCTGTTCAGTGCGCAACTGGCCGGCGAGCGCGGTTTGCCCTACGCCTTCGCCTCGCATTTTGCACCGCGCTTCATGCACGAGGCGATTCGCGTCTACCGCAATCACTTCAAGCCTTCAGCGGTATTGGATAAGCCCTACGTAATGCTCGGTGTGCCGCTGGTGGCGGCTGACACGGACGAGCAGGCCGATTACTTGGCGACGTCGGTCTATCAGCGAATTCTCGCCCTGATGCGTGGCCAAAGCCTGGTCCAGCGTCCGCCGGTGAAAACCATGGACGGGTTGTGGCTGCCGCATGAGCGCGAAGCGGTCAGCGATTTCCTAGGGTTGGCGATGGTGGGCAGCCCGCAGAAAATCCGCGCCAAACTGGACGTGCTGGTTGAGCAGACGCAAGCCGACGAACTGATTTTTACCTGCGATCTGTACGAACATTCCGATCGTGTTCACTCCTATGAACTGCTGGCGCAGGTCATGAAGGGTTGACGCTCAAAACGCGCCCATGAAAAAGCCGACGCATTGCGTCGGCTTTTTCCTTTAAAGCGCGATCAAGCTACTTCTTGTAGACGATGACCTTGGCGCCCGCTTCGCATTTGCCGACAACTTTCCCGCCGGCGGCGGCACCTTTATCGACAATTTCCAGCGAGTAACCAGAAACGCCCTTGGCATCCAGCTTCGCGGCGATTTCGGCTTTCAGCTCTTCGCATGGCTTGCCGCCAGCAAACGCTGTCCCCGCAAGGCACAACAAACCAACTGCCAACATAAACTTCTTCATCGGTCGCATTCCCTGGTCGGATCAAAAGAGGATCCAGTCATCGGCTGGATACACACATGTAGCGCTTTGCCATTCCCTATGGCAATCGGCCAGCGCGCAAGTTCAGAAGACTAGCTCAAACTCAGCTGCTGGCAATCCGGAACCCGACTTTGAGCGTCACCTGAAAGTGGGCCGCCTTGCCGTCCTTGATGTGCCCGCGGGTCTCAGTCACTTCGAACCATTCCATGTACTTGAGGCTTTTGCTGGCCTCGGCCAGCGCGTTGTTGATGGCGTCTTCAATGCTGCTGGTGGACGAGCCGACCAGTTCGACTTTTTTGTAGGTGTGATGGTCAGTCATGGCGTTCTCCTCAGGGTGTGAGATACAGCCTAGCAGTGATTTTTCGTATGACTTGTGTCGGTCAATCGGAAGGGGAAGTTCCGAAATACTGCACTTTCTCCAACCCCTGAAGTCCCAATCAACACACGCAACTCAATCAACGCAGGAGAGCCACCATGGCCAACACCTCTTTACGTAAAGCCTCATTGCAAAGCATGGAAGCCGAAATCGAGAGTTTGCTCAAATCGTTGGAAAGCTTGAAAGACGATGCGTCGGACGAGTCGCGTAGAACCCTTAAAACCTTGAAGGTCAACGCCGAAAATGCGCTGAAACATTCGCGTCATTTGCTCAGCGATGCGTACGAAGAAGTCAAAGTCAAAACCCGTGAAACCGGGGTCGCCACTCGGGACTACGCCCAGGAACACCCTTGGACGACGGCCGGTGTTGCCGTGGGGGCGTTGGGTCTTCTCGCGGCTTATCTGCTGTGCAAGCGCGGGGATTAATCTGCCTGGCGCAGTTCATTCTTCAGCCACTGCGCCAACTGCCGAGCCCGCCCATCCGCGGCGCGCTTGGGTAGCCACAACGCCAGTTGCGCCGGGGTTTCACTGAAACCCCATGGCGCAACCAGGCGACCGGCCTTCACGTCCTCGGCCACCAACGGCTCTGGTGCAATGGCCACTCCCAGGCCGGCCACTGCGGCTTCCAGCAAATAGTACAAATGCTCAAAACCTTGACCATACTTCAAACCCTTGGGATCGAGGCCGTTGTGCTGCGCCCAGCTCGGCCACGCCTGGGGTCTCGATGTGGTGTGGAGCAAAGGCTCGTTCCGCAGCGCAGCCGCCGGTACGCCTTGCAACTTCTCGTAGCCGGCGAATCGCGGGCTCATGACGGGGCCGATCCGTTCGCTGGTCAGTTCATAGACCTGCATGTCCGCCGGCCACGGCGGTTCGGCAAATACCAGCAACGCATCGAGACCTGGCCGGCGCGGGTCAAGATCGCCTTCGCCAGCGGACAGGTGTAGGCGCAGGTCAGGCAAGTCCGTATTCAGCCGTCCCAGGCGTGGAATGAACCAGCGCGCCAGCAGGCTTCCCGAGCAGCCGAGTACGAAGGGCGCATCGGCGGTGCTCTGCGTCAGCTCTGTACACACCGTGCGTAACCGTTCGAACGCTTCGCCGCTGGCGTCGCGTAATCGAGTGCCGGCATCTGTGAGTTTAAGGCCGCGGCCATCCTTGACGAAAAGACTCACCCCGAGGTGCTCTTCCAGCACCTTCAGCTGTCTGCTGACTGCGCCATGGGTGACGTGCAGCTGTTCGGCAGCCTGACTGACGCTGTTCAGGCGGGCAGTGGCTTCGAAGGCACGAAGGGCGTTCAGCGGGGGGAGGTCATGGCTCATGGGATATGTGAGTTTTCCTGACAGGTTGCGGCGATCTTATCGGTTTTCAGAGTGGGGCGTCAGGGGTAGAGTTAAGCCCACTCTCTTTTCAAAAGCATCATCCCACCCATTCAACCGGAGCGACCCATGACCCAGACTAATCTGCGCAATGGCCCCGATGCCAACGGCCTGTTTGGCGCGTTCGGCGGCCGTTACGTTGCCGAAACCCTGATGCCGTTGATCCTCGACCTGGCCCGCGAATACGAAGCGGCCAAGGAAGATCCGGCGTTCAAAGAAGAATTGGCCTACTTCCAGCGCGACTATGTCGGACGCCCGAGCCCACTGTATTTCGCCGAACGCCTGACCGAGTTCTGCGGTGGTGCGAAGATTTATCTGAAGCGTGAAGAGCTGAACCACACCGGCGCGCACAAGATCAACAACTGCATTGGCCAGATCCTGCTGGCGCGGCGCATGGGCAAGAAACGCATCATCGCCGAAACCGGTGCAGGCATGCACGGCGTGGCGACCGCTACCGTAGCCGCTCGTTTCGGTCTCGACTGCGTGATCTACATGGGCACCACCGACATCGAACGTCAGCAAGCCAACGTGTTTCGCATGAAGTTGCTGGGCGCCGAAGTGATTCCGGTCGTCGCCGGCACCGGCACCCTGAAAGATGCGATGAACGAAGCGCTGCGTGACTGGGTAACCAACGTCGACAGCACCTTCTACCTGATCGGCACCGTGGCCGGACCACACCCGTATCCGGCCATGGTTCGCGACTTCCAGGCCGTTATCGGCAAGGAAACCCGTGAACAGCTGCAAGCGCAAGAAGGTCGCCTGCCGGACAGCCTGGTGGCGTGCATCGGTGGCGGTTCCAACGCCATGGGCCTGTTTCACCCGTTCCTGGACGACAAGAGTGTCGAGATCATCGGCGTGGAAGCTGCCGGTTACGGTATCGAAACCGGTAAACATGCAGCCAGCCTGAACGGCGGCGTACCGGGCGTGCTCCACGGCAACCGTACTTTCCTGTTGCAGGACGACGATGGCCAGATCATCGATGCTCACTCGATTTCCGCCGGCCTCGATTATCCAGGTATCGGCCCGGAACACGCGTGGTTGCATGATATCGGTCGCGTTCAGTACACCTCGGTGACCGACGATGAAGCCCTCGATGCGTTCCACAAATGCTGCCGCCTGGAGGGGATTATTCCTGCACTGGAAAGCGCCCACGCCCTGGCCGAAGTGTTCAAACGCGCACCGACCTTGCCGAAGGATCACCTGATGGTG
Organism: Pseudomonas sp. OV226; assembly: GCF_003148705.1. Classification (NCBI taxonomy): domain Bacteria; kingdom Pseudomonadati; phylum Pseudomonadota; class Gammaproteobacteria; order Pseudomonadales; family Pseudomonadaceae; genus Pseudomonas; species Pseudomonas sp. OV226. The sequence continues at coordinate 134,665 of NZ_QGGS01000014.1, forward strand.
GTCAACCTGTCCGGTCGTGGCGACAAAGACATGCAAACCGTGATGCACCACATGGAACACTCCCAACAAGAGCAATCCAAGCAGGAGAAACACTGATGAGCCGCCTGCAAACGCGCTTTGCCGAACTCAAGGAACAGAACCGCGCCGCCCTCGTGACCTTCGTCACCGCTGGCGACCCGAGCTATGACACTTCCCTGGCAATCCTCAAAGGCTTGCCCGCGGCTGGCGCCGACGTGATCGAGCTGGGCATGCCCTTCACGGATCCGATGGCTGATGGCCCGGCGATCCAGTTGGCCAACATTCGTGCCTTGGGCGCCAAGCAGAACCTGGCGAAAACCCTGCAAATGGTTCGCGAGTTCCGTGAAGGCAACACCGAGACTCCGCTGGTGCTGATGGGTTATTTCAACCCTATCCACATGTACGGCGTGCCACGCTTCATCGCTGAAGCCAAAGAGGCCGGTGTTGATGGCCTGATCGTGGTCGACTTGCCGCCCGAGCATAACGGCGAGTTGTGCGACCCGGCTCAGGCAGCGGGTCTGGATTTCATTCGTCTGACCACGCCAACCACTGATGACGTGCGCCTGCCGACGGTTCTGAACGGCAGCTCCGGTTTCGTTTACTACGTGTCGGTTGCGGGTGTGACCGGTGCAGGGGCGGCGACGCTGGAACACGTTGAAGAGGCGGTTGCGCGTCTGCGTCGCCACACAGATTTGCCGATCAGCATTGGTTTTGGCATTCGTACTCCGGAGCAAGCGGCTTCCATTGCTCGCCTGGCAGATGGTGTTGTCGTGGGGTCGGCATTGATCGATCACATCGCCAATGCGTCGACGCCGGATCAGGCGATTGATGGTGTGCTCAGCCTTTGCGCAGCGCTGTCGGAAGGCGTGCGTCAAGCGCGGGTCAGCTGAAGGTAAAGTTCCTGATACAGAGGAATTAGAGCCTCGCGGCACAGACTAACCAGCAAGACCGAGGGCTTCAGGACTACGTTCTGAGGCCCTTTTTGCTGTATGTGCAGTGAGGAAAGCCCCGATGAAAATGCCGAAACGTCTGATTGCCAGCCTGGGCGTGCTGATGCTGAGTGCCACCCCATTGCTGCACGCGAGCGCTGATCAGCGCGACGATCACGACCATGGCGGCCCTCAGCAGGGTCAATACGATAACCATGGCGACAATCATGGCGATGATCACCGTAGTCATCAGGACAACCATCGCGGGGGCCCTCCGCCCCGGGACTTCGGCCCGGTGCGCCAGACGATTCACGACAATCATGGGTATTTTGTGCGCGGTGCGCCACCACCTCCGGGTATTCATCTGGAACGCGGCCGGCCGTTGCCCCACGGCTATTATGGTGAGCGTCTGGACAATCGCGCGCTGGGTCGCCTGCCGTATTACCCGGGGTATGAATGGCGTCGTGCAGGCGGCGACATTGCGCTGATCGCCGTAGGCAGCGGGGTTGTTTACGAAATTCTGGAAGGGGTTCTTTGATTTAACGTGCAAGCAAAAAAAGGGCTTCGTGGATCATCCACGAAGCCCTTTTTACTAGGGCAGCTCCAACCCGCCAGCTGCCTTGTGCAGCTTTCTCAGATGTTCGCCAACTTGCTTCAGGTTGGCTTCATTGGCGGCCATTTCGGCTGCACGACTCGGTTCGAGCAGCGCTCTCACTTCCTTGTCCAGGTCGCCTGTCAGCACCAGAAGTTGCTTTTGGCGCAGGCTGCTTTCTGATTCCAGGCGTTGCCATTCACTCGGTTGGGGCAATCCATAACCGCTGCTGCCGAGCAGTTCCGCCGGACGGCTGAGGTAGCCGCTGTTGGCCAGAATATCCTTCAAGGTCGCATTGGCCTTGTCCATACCGCCGTTTTCCAGATTCCGAGCACCCAGGTAACGCTGCTTTACTTCGTCCTGAGCCAGCAGCAATTGCTGGCGCAAGGCTGCCTGTTCCAACAACAACAACGCCGCGCTGGCGCGCAGGTCAGCCTGTTCGAACCATTGCCGGCGCTCTACCGCTTTCAATGCCAGCCAGTCTTCGACTTTTTCCTGCTTGATCGGCAAGCGCTTCTTCAACACGTCGAACATGGCTTGATAACGATCGCGGAAGGAGTCGAAGCGATAACCCAGTCGGAGCGCTTCACGTGGGTCATCCAGCACGCTGGTATCCGCCAGCCCGCGCCCCTTGAGCACTTTGAGCAAGCCGTTCGGCATGATGTTATCCAGTCCGACCAGTTGTGCATTATTGGTGCCGCTGCGCAGCAACTTCAGCTCCTCCACCGCGCAGTTGTTGGACAGGAAAAAGTAGCTGCCGTCGTAACTCCAGTGCATCTCGGCGGCGCGCTCCACGACGCCTTCGATCTCGCTGCGCGACAGATTGAGCGGCACCGAGGCGAGGCTGCGCAGTTCGGTCTTGGTGTATTCGTCGATCACTTGGGCCAGTGGCAGGACAAACAGGCGCGACGGGTATTTACCGACCAATCCGTCCCAGCTCGAGAGCTGTACGTCACCGACGAAGGCGCGATAAGACAAGACCAGATGCTGGTCCAGGTCGAGACGGCAGTCGGGCCCCCGTGGTCGTCCTGGCGCACAGATCACCAGTCGCAACATGCTGTGGCCCCAGCGGCTGACCCAGTTCTGATTGGCTTCGGCCAGCAGATAGTCGACGGCATAGACCCGTTCCGGATCCACCTGCCCAAGGGGTTGCTTGGCGAAGTCATTGCCAGCATTGAGGAAGGCGAAGGTTTTGGCGCAGGTGTTTTTGGCTGCCGGCGCCCAGCCGAAGTGTTCCTGGTAGTAGCGATACAGCATTGGACGACGACAGGCGTAGCTCGGGTCGAGTAGGAAATACTCCATGTTGACCGCGACGAACTCTTTGGGACTGTCCGTTTCGTAGATGTCCGGACTGCGGGCGATCTGCTTGTTGTGTTGTTCACGTTCACCGCGACGGCCGACGTATTGTTGCCAGCCGGCCAGGTCGAGCAGGCGTGGATCGTCGCTGAGGGTGAAGCGACGATCATTCTGGCCACGGCACTCGTCAGGAATACCGACCAGTCCGGCACTGTTGTTGCGCCGGGTGCAGCGTTGAATCAATTTACGCTCCGCGTCTGGCCACAGGCGCGAGCGGTCGTAAATGTGGGTGAGCTCGTGCACCACCGTGGCGAGCATTTCCCTGCGTACGGTGCCGTGAGGGCGATAGGTTTTCCTGGTCGCGGCGCTGCCATCGGTAAGGCTGGCGAGCAGGTTGCGGTTCAGGTCGAGTTCGGACACCAGCGATGCCTGGCCGTAGGCATTGCTTGGCATGTTGTCGGTCCAGCCGACATCAATGCGCCGATCCAGTTGCTCGATGAAACGAGGCGGAAGCGCCTGCATGGCTTCATCTAACAGTGCCTGGCTGGCCTGCTGTTGTGCCGGGCTGAGACCTTCAGTCTTGAGTTGTAATTGCAGACTGGCGTGAGCCGCGTTGCCGAACAGCAACATGACCCCGGCCAGCAGCCAGGCGGCTGGCGACTTCACAGGGCGAGGATGGCTTCGGCGAGTACCTGGTCACTGGCATCCCGGGCCTCAGGCACGCGATCGCGCAGGGTGTTGAAAGCCGCTTCGAGGTGCGCGCCACGGATATCGCCGTCGCTGGCAACAAACGTGGCTGCGTCGTCGTGGGCTTCACGAATGATCTTCGAGTCACGGATGGAGGTGGTGGTATCAGAGGTGAAATCAAGCGTGCGCTGGGTGGCACGAATGAGCATGTTACTGGTGGCAACCAGGGTATGGGCCTGTGCCACATCGGCCAGCAACAACAGACCAAGGGTGGCAGCAATCAGCGGGCTACGCATGGAACGACTCCGGGGAAACAAGGATAACTATTGGACGAGAATTGCCAGTGCCAGTTCAAGGTCGCTTGCATGAAGTTTGGGCTGGGTCTGGCGCAGATAAATCAGGGCGGACTCCAGCTGTGCTCCTCGCAATTGGGTGTCGCTGGCGATGAATGCCGCTGCATCATCGTGAGCGGCGAGCAGCAGTTTACGGTCGAAGGGCGCGGAGGTCACCAGACTGCTGCCATAACCACTGGCGACAGTACCTTGTGTGGAAAGATTGAAGGCATCGAAAGCATGTGCCGAGCCCGACCAGCAGGCCACAAGCAATAGGGGCGTGAGCAACAACCTTGAATGAAAACGCATGAGACTCGATAGCTGAAAGCGAGCCCCAAGGCTAGCGCAACGTCCGGTCTAGAGCCAGCGCCGAAACATGGGGACACGTTGGGCGTGTCCCACGTCAGGGCTTTCGCTTAGATGGTCAGGATGGCTTGAGCCAGCTGTGCATCCGTTGCGTTCAGCTGTGGCGCCTGGTGGCGAATGTAATCGAGCGCACTTTCGAGTTTTACGCCGCGGATGGCACCTTCGCTGGCGACGAAGCTGGCGGCATCATCGCGCGCTTCACGCACAATCTTGTTGTCCTTAAAAGAAGAGGAAACGACGTCGGTGGTTGCATCGGACGTGGCCTTTAACGCTTTGACGACAGCGTCAGTGGTCACGACAAAGCTGGTGGCGTTGGCATTGGCAGCCACTGCAAGCAGGGCTGCGACGCTGAGCAAGCGAAGACGGGACATGGTGTATCTCCTTCAGGAAAACCAATTGAGAGGTGGCAAGGTATCTGCTGGATCAGACGCCTGTTGTACAGCGTGCGCCACGTTCCGGTTGATATTAGGCCTGCTTTTAACAGTTCGCACAGCCCGTCTGTTCAGGGTCGGTCGCTAGCGCCAGAACGGTTTATCCAGTTCATTGACGCGATCGGCGTGGCTGATGCCCAGGTCTGAAAGCTGTTGATCGTTTAGCTGACCCAATAGGCGCCGGGTTCTGGCCCGTTCCAGGCCGCGGGAGAGTGCTGCCCACGTACGTTGTAGCCAGGTGAAACAAGGTTTCGCTTGCGGCGCAGGTGCGGAAATATCTTGTAAGTGATTCATGGCGCGATCCGTGTGCTTTGGAATGAGCCTCCATGGTGGCCCTCCCCGTTTTTGCTAAACAGATACACCGCATAGAAATTGTACTTGTACAGTGATCGGTTTTAACAAACTGTACCGCTCTTGCATAACGCTGTTGTTTTTCCGAGTTCGATGGCGCGAAAACGACAAAGCCCGTCGTGGTTTCCCACGACGGGCTTTGTTTTTTCAATCTGGAGTGCTGGCAGTGGACCCGAGGGGTCAGGGCCAGCGACGCTAGCTTAGCGCCAGAACGGCTTGCTCAGCTCTTCGTAGCGTTGTGCTTCGCTAATCCCGGCGTCAGCCAGCAGACGCGAATCCAGGCGAGCCAGTTGATGGCGGCTGGAGATGCGGCGCTGCCACAGCATCAGGTTGGCGATAACGCGCAGAGGCATCGAGGCTTGGGTTTTTGCAGCAGTGTCTTCGAAGAACAGGCCGGAACTGAGTGTACGTTCCATGATTGACATCCTTCCGCTTGTGGCGGGATTAGGTAGTGGTTTAACTGGTGCCCATGATCCTCTCGTTTGCCTAGTCACTGTAGATACAGTTCATCTGTATTGTGAGGGCTCAGTTAACTGTTTATAGGCGGTGTACTGGTAAAAATTGAGGCAACTGTATCTATCTGCACTTATTTAGTGCGTTTTCGTGTGAATGGTTTGAAAAGGTAGGGAATTACGGTAGGAAATGACCAGTACAGCAGTACAGTTTTAAACAGATTTCCACGAAACAATAGCGCGCTGACGAAACTGTGTTTGCGTCAGCCGCTATCTGTACCAATTACGCCTTGAGCATGCGCCCTGTTTCTTCCAGGTTGATGTGCCAACTCAGCGCATCGCGCAGGATATGTGGCGTGTGTCCGCCGATTGCACAAGCTGCGGTGAAGTAGTCGTCCAGGGCCTGGCGATAGTCCGGGTGCACACAGTTGTCGATGACGACCCGCGCCCGTTCCCGTGGTGCCAAACCACGTAAGTCAGCCAGACCGATTTCGGTGACGAGGATGTCGACGTCATGCTCCGTGTGGTCAACGTGGCTGACCATCGGCACGACGCTGGAGATTGCCCCGCCCTTGGCAATCGATTTGGTGACGAAGATGGACAGATGCGCATTGCGTGCAAAGTCGCCCGAGCCGCCAATGCCGTTCATCATCCGTGTGCCGCACACGTGCGTGGAGTTGACGTTGCCATAGAGGTCGAACTCCAGCGCCGTGTTGATACCGATAATGCCCAGTCGACGCACCACTTCCGGGTGATTGGAGATTTCCTGTGGGCGCAGCACCAATTTGTCCTTATAGCGCTCAAGGTTGCCAAACACGTCGGCATTGCGACGACTCGACAAGGTGATCGAGCTGCCCGACGCAAAGCTCAGCTTGCCGGCATCGATCAGGTCGAATGTCGAATCCTGCAGTACCTCGGAATACATGGTCAGGTCTTCGAACGGTGAGTCGATCAGGCCGCACATCACTGAGTTGGCGATGGTGCCGATACCGGCCTGCAATGGGCCAAGCTTGTTGGTCATCCGTCCGGCAGCCACTTCCTGCTTGAAGAAGTTGATCAGGTGGTCGGCGATGGCCTGGGTCTCGGTGTCCGGTGGCAACACCGTGGAGGGGGAGTCGGATTGATTGGTGATCACGATCGCGACGATCTTCTCCGGCGGGATCGGGATGGCGGTGCTGCCAATGCGATCATCGACCTTCACCAGTGGAATCGGCGTGCGGGTCGGGCGGTACGTCGGGATATAGATGTCGTGCAGGCCTTCCAGGTTCGGGTTGTGCGCCAGGTTGATCTCGATGATCACGTGTTTGGCGAAAATCGCGAAGCTGGCCGAGTTGCCGACCGATGTGGTCGGTACGATATGGCCCTGTTCGGTAATGGCAACGGCTTCAATCACCGCGATATCCGGCAATTTGAGTTGTTGGTTGCGCAGTTGCTCCACGGTTTCCGAGAGGTGCTGGTCGATGAACATCACTTCGCCTGCGTTGATGGCTTTGCGCAGGGTGCTGTCCACCTGGAAGGGCATGCGCCGCGACAGTACACCGGCTTCGGTCAGCTGTTTGTCGAGGTCGTTACCCAGGCTGGCACCGGTCATCAGGGTGATTTTCAGCGGCGTGACCTTGGCGCGTTCGGCCAGCGCGTGAGGTACGGCTTTCGCTTCGCCGGCGCGGGTGAAACCACTCATGCCGACGGTCATGCCGTCCTCAATCAGAGCGGCAGCGTCGGCAGCGCTCATCACTTTATCCAACAACGAAGGCAGGCGAATACGGTCACGGTACATGGATTGTTATCTCGGGCAACGGGTAGCAGGATGCGCAGTCTAGTGAATTTCGCGGGCGCCTGTCCCGCTACCAAGGTCGCAAACGAGGCGTCTATTCAGCGGGTTTCAAGTAAAACACTGTTACCGGATCGGTAACAACGCGGCAAATTGTCCAGCGTTTGCGCAAACAAAAACGCCCCGACAAGTCGGGGCGTTCAGTGTAGCAGCGGAGGGTTACTCGACCGCTTTAACCATATCTTCGATGACTTTCTTGGCGTCGCCGAAGACCATCATGGTTTTGTCCAGGTAGAACAGTTCGTTATCCAGGCCGGCATAACCGCTGGCCATCGAACGTTTGTTGACGATGATCGTCTTGGCTTTGAACGCTTCGAGAATCGGCATGCCGGCAATCGGCGATTTCGGATCGTTCTTGGCGGCCGGGTTGACCACGTCGTTGGCGCCCAACACCAGCACCACGTCGGCCTGGCCGAACTCGGAGTTGATGTCTTCCATCTCGAACACCTGGTCGTAAGGCACTTCTGCCTCGGCCAGCAACACGTTCATGTGGCCAGGCATACGACCGGCAACCGGGTGGATCGCGTACTTCACGGTCACGCCGCGATGAGTCAGCTTCTCGGTCAGCTCCTTGAGCGCGTGCTGGGCACGGGCCACTGCCAGGCCGTAGCCCGGAACGATGATCACGGTATCGGCGTTGGTCAGCAGGAACGTCGCGTCGTCAGCCGAGCCGGATTTCACCGGGCGGGCTTCCTGGGCGCCGGCCGGTCCTGCGTCGGCCGTGTTGCCGAAGCCGCCAAGCAGCACATTAAAGAAGGAACGGTTCATCGCCTTGCACATGATGTACGAGAGGATCGCACCGCTTGAGCCCACCAGCGAACCGGCGATGATCAGCATCGAGTTGTTCAGCGAGAAGCCGATACCGGCTGCCGCCCAACCGGAATAGCTGTTGAGCATCGACACAACCACCGGCATGTCTGCGCCGCCAATCGGGATGATGATCAGCACGCCCATCACGAAGGCCAGGACCAGCATCAGCGCAAAGGCATTGAGATTGCCGGTCATCATGAAGGTCACGCCCAGAGCCAGTGTGGCCAGGCCCAGCAGCAGGTTCAGTTTGTGCTGACCGCTGAACTGTACCGGTGCGCCCTGGAACAGGCGGAACTTGTACTTGCCCGAGAGCTTGCCGAAAGCGATGACCGAACCGGAGAAGGTGATTGCACCGATGGCTGCGCCAAGGAACAGTTCCAGGCGGTTACCGGCCGGAATCGAATCGCCCAGTTGCTTGACGATGCCCAGTGACTGCGGCTCAACGACAGCAGCAATAGCGATGAACACGGCGGCCATACCGATCATGCTATGCATGAAGGCGACCAGTTCCGGCATCTTGGTCATCTCGACGCGCTTGGCCATGATCGAGCCGGCGGTGCCGCCGACCAGCAGGCCAACGATAACGTAACCGATGCCGGCGGTGGCCAGTTCAGCGCCCAGCTTGTAGATGAGGCCCACGGTGGTGAGGATCGCCAACGCCATGCCGAGCATGCCGTAGACATTGCCGCGCCGAGACGTGGTTGGGTGCGACAGGCCTTTGAGGGCCTGGATGAAGCAGATCGACGCGATCAAGTAGAGCGTCGTGACAAGGTTCATGCTCATTACTTAGGCGCCTCTTCTTTTACGACTTTCGGGGCTTTTTTCTTGAACATCTCAAGCATTCTGCGGGTGACCAGGAAGCCACCAAACACGTTCACCGCTGCCAGGGCCACCGCGAGGGTGCCCATGGTTTTGCCCAGCGGCGTCACCGTCAAGGCCGCTGCCAGCATGGCGCCGACGATGACGATTGCCGAGATGGCGTTAGTCACCGCCATCAACGGTGTGTGCAGCGCAGGCGTAACGTTCCAGACCACGTGATAACCGACATAAATCGCCAGCACGAAGATGATCAGGTTGTAGATACCGGGGGAGATAAGCTCTTCCATCGTCTGAATCCCTGCTTAGGCGTTTTTGCGGATGACTTGGCCGTCGCGGCACATCAGGCACGCGGCGACGATATCGTCTTCTAGGTTCACTTCGAATTGGCCTTCTTTGTTGAAGACCAGCTTCAGGAAGTCCAGCAGGTTACGGGCGTACAACGCCGACGCATCTGCCGCCACTTCACCGGCCAGATTGGTCGGGCCGCAAATGGTCACGCCGTTTGCAACGACGACCTGATCCGCCACGGTCAGCGGGCAGTTGCCGCCCTGGGCCGCCGCGAGGTCGATGACCACCGAGCCCGGCTTCATCTGCGCCACCGTTTCGGCGCTCAACAGAGTCGGTGCCTTGCGGCCCGGGATCAGTGCCGTGGTGATAACGATGTCAGCCTGCTTGGCGCGTTCGTGTACGGCCAGGGCCTGACGTTGCATCCAGCTGGCGGGCATTGGACGCGCGTAACCGCCGACACCGACAGCGCACTCGCGCTCTTCATCGGTTTCGTACGGCACGTCGACGAATTTCGCACCCAGGGATTCGATTTGTTCCTTCACCGCCGGACGTACGTCCGAGGCTTCGATAACCGCGCCCAGACGCTTGGCGGTGGCAATCGCCTGCAATCCGGCCACGCCTGCGCCCAGAATCAGCACGCGCGCTGCTTTCACGGTACCTGCTGCTGTCATCAGCATCGGCATGAAGCGCGGGTAGTGATGAGCAGCCAGCAACACCGCTTTATAGCCGGCGATGTTCGCTTGGGAGGACAGCACATCCAGGCTCTGTGCACGGGAAGTGCGTGGCGCAGCCTCCAATGCAAAGGCGGTAATGCCGCGCTCGGCCAGCTTGGCAATGGTTTCATTGCTGAACGGATTGAGCATGCCCACCACAACGGTGCCGCTTTTAATCAGCGTCAGCTCGCTGTCGCTGGGGGCGACCACCTTGAGAATCAGCTCTGCACCAAACGCATCATTGGCGCTGCCAATGGTTGCGCCTGCCGCTTCATAGGCACTGTCGACAACGCTGGCGTTAACGCCGGCGCCGCTTTGCACAGTGACTTTATGACCCTGGCCGATCAGCTTCTTGATGGTTTCCGGGGTTGCAGCAACCCGCGTTTCACCCGTCTGGGTTTCGAGAGGAACACCAATGTGCACGTCAAATCTCCTGCGTGATCTTATTGAGTAAACCCAGGCACTACGGATGGTGCGGCTGGGGCGGCCGATCAGCACGATCCCGCCAAATCAAGGCGGGGCGCGGCATTTTGCAGGCGAACTTTGTGCCCTTCAAGGGGTTATGACGGGTGACGGAAAATTAACTACAAGTCACCCCGTGACCGAATGTCGCAACTAACCGGCTGCACCCCATGCAGGCCGTGACTTACAGGAGTTTTTGTCGAAATTACAGAAATTACATATCTTTACGCTGAATGAGGCGTTATAGACCGCAAATAGAGGCTCAAAGCCACGTCTTCAGGCGCTTCTGGGACGTTGGTGCTGCCTTTCGGTACAGTCTGTGAATATGCGACATATAGTTATATCTGTAGGGCTTTTAATTTGCTGACTACGGGGTCAGTTAATCCCTTGAAGCCTTTATCCCTCTAGGTTGTAGCTGTGAGCCTGATTGAGCAGCCAGTCGCGAAATGCTTTCAAAGAGGCTGATTCCACCTTTCGCTCGGGAATCATCAGGTAATACGCCTTGATGCTGGACAGTGCCTGGGGGTTGGCAATCACCAGTCGTTTCTCCGCCAGTTCACGCTGAATCAGGAACGGAGGGATTAGCGCAATCCCCATGTCATGCATCGCGGCTTGAGCAAGCATGGAGAATAGCTCGTAGCGCGGTCCTGTCATGTCCCGAGGGATATTCAGCTGTTGGGAGTTGAACCACTGACGCCATGCATAAGGGCGGGTGGTCTGTTGCAGCAGGGGGAGGTCGGCGATTTCGTCAGGTGTCAGCCGAGTCTTTTTTCCCAGTAGGTTCGGACTGCACACTGGCATCGGATTTTCCCCCATCAACCTGTGGGACTCGGTACCGGACCAATCGGCGTCACCGAAGTAAATCGCCGCATCAAAATCAGTGTCGGCAAACAGGAACGGGCGGGTGCGGTTGGTGAGGTTGACCGTCACCTCCGGGTGCTTGTGCTGAAAGTCTTTGAGTCTTGGCAGCAGCCATTGAGTGCCGAAAGTCGGAACTACCGCCAGTTCGATCACATTGGCGCCCTGTTGCCCCATTACCGACAACGTGTCCCGTTCCACTGCGTCGAGCTGTGTGGCCACGCGGCGACTGTAGGAAAGGCCGGCCTCCGTCAGTTTCACCCCGCGCCGCGAGCGTCGGAACAGTTCGACGCTGAGGAACTCCTCCAGGCTGGCGATCTGTCGGCAAATCGCACCCTGGGTCAGCGAAAGCTCCTGGGCGGCTTTGGTGAAGCTTTCATGCCGTGCGGCCGCTTCAAAGCTGATCAGGGCGGTGGTGCTGGGGATTTTCCTGCGCATGTACGTCAACCTCACTAATACATCGCATAAAGGCTCTTTTGCGATGTTTCGGAGTGAGAATTTAGCACAACAGTATGCGAAATCCTCGTTTGCCGTAATGCCGAACCCGGCCTAGGATCAGTCCACGTTATTTGACCCGATTCGAGAGGACACACTCATGGGCGGTAAAGCTAGCTTCAACTGGATCGATCCCCTGCTGCTGGATCAACAGCTCACTGAAGAAGAACGCATGATTCGCGACACCGCCGAGCAATTCGCTCAGCAGAAGCTTGCGCCGCGCGTCCTCGAAGCTTTCCGTCATGAAAAAACCGACCCGGCAATTTTCCGCGAAATGGGCGAAGTCGGTCTGTTGGGGGCAACTATCCCTGAGCAGTACGGCGGCAGCGGCCTGAACTATGTCAGCTACGGTCTGATCGCTCGTGAAGTCGAGCGCGTCGACTCTGGCTACCGCTCGATGATGAGCGTGCAGTCCTCGTTGGTCATGGTGCCTATTAATGAATTTGGCACCGAAGCCCAAAAGCAGAAGTACCTGCCGAAACTGGCCTCCGGCGAGTGGATTGGCTGCTTTGGTCTGACTGAGCCTAACCACGGTTCTGACCCGGGTGCGATGATTACTCGTGCGCGCAAAGTGGAAGGCGGTTACAGCCTGACCGGCAGCAAGATGTGGATCACTAACAGCCCTATCGCAGATGTGTTCGTCGTCTGGGGTAAAGATGACGCCGGCGACATCCGTGGTTTCGTATTGGAGAAGGGCTGGAAAGGCCTGAGCGCTCCGGCGATTCACGGTAAGGTCGGCCTGCGTGCATCCATTACAGGCGAGATCGTCATGGATAACGTATTTGTCCCTGAAGAGAACATTTTCCCTGACGTCCGTGGCTTGAAAGGCCCTTTCACCTGCCTCAACTCCGCGCGTTATGGCATTTCCTGGGGCGCGCTGGGTGCCGCCGAGTTCTGCTGGCACACCGCTCGCCAATACACCCTGGACCGTCAGCAGTTCGGTCGTCCGTTGGCCGCCACTCAGTTGATCCAGAAAAAGCTGGCCGACATGCAGACTGAAATCACCCTGGCGCTGCAAGGTTGCCTGCGCCTGGGTCGTATGAAAGACGAAGGCACTGCGGCGGTCGAGATCACGTCGATGATGAAGCGCAACTCATGCGGCAAGTCCCTGGATATCGCTCGTATGGCGCGTGACATGCTGGGTGGCAATGGCATCTCTGACGAGTTCGGTGTTGCTCGTCACCTGGTCAACCTGGAAGTGGTGAATACCTATGAGGGTACGCATGACGTCCACGCGCTGATCCTTGGGCGCGCGCAGACCGGCATCCAGGCGTTCTATTAATAGGAGAACGGCCATGGGCGCGCTTTCGCATCTGCGGGTACTGGATTTGTCGCGGGTATTGGCCGGGCCTTGGGCTGGCCAGATCCTTGCGGACCTTGGCGCCGAGGTGATTAAGGTCGAGCGCCCGGGCAATGGCGATGATACGCGCGCCTGGGGGCCTCCTTTTCTTAAAGACGCCTATGGCGAGAACACCAGCGAGGCCGCCTACTACTTGTCGGCCAATCGCAACAAGCAATCGGTCACCATCGACTTCACACGCCCTGAAGGTCAGAAGTTGGTGCGTGAGCTGGCGGCCAAGTCGGACATTCTGATCGAGAACTTCAAGGTTGGTGGGCTGGCCGCCTACGGGCTGGACTATGAGTCGCTCAAAGCCATCAACCCGAACCTGATCTATTGCTCCATCACTGGGTTTGGTCAGACCGGCCCTTACGCCAAGCGTGCGGGTTATGACTTCATGATCCAGGGCTTGGGTGGCCTGATGAGCCTGACGGGGCGACCGGAAGGGGATGAGGGGGCCGGGCCGGTAAAGGTTGGTGTAGCGCTGACAGACATCTTGACCGGGCTCTATTCGACAGTGGCGATTCTGGCGGCGCTAGCGCATCGGGATCACGATGGCGGCGGCCAGCATATCGACATGGCATTGCTGGATGTTCAGGTTGCATGCCTGGCTAACCAGGCGATGAACTACCTGACGACAGGCAATGCGCCTAAGCGCTTGGGTAACGCCCATCCGAACATCGTGCCTTATCAGGACTTTCCTACGGCTGATGGCGACTTCATCCTGACCGTGGGTAACGATGGTCAATTCCGCAAGTTTGCCGAAGTGGCGGGTCAGCCGCAGTGGGCGGATGATCCGCGCTTTGTAACCAATAAACTGCGGGTGGCAAATCGGGCGGTCTTGATTCCGCTGATCCGTCAGGCGACGGTGTTCAAGACCACGGCTGAGTGGGTGCTGCAGCTGGAGGAGGCTGGCGTGCCATGTGGCCCGATAAATGATCTGGCTCAGATGTTTGCTGATCCTCAGGTCAAGGCACGTGGGTTGGCGATTGAGTTGCCCCATGTGTTGGCTGGGATGGTGCCGCAGGTGGCGAGCCCTATTCGTCTATCCAAGACTCCGGTGGAGTACCGCAATGCCCCTCCATTGCTGGGTGAGCATACGCAAGAGGTTCTGCAGCGTGTGCTGGGCCTGGGAGCTGGTGCGGTGGCTGCTTTCAAAGAGGCTGGAGTGCTTTGAGGATTCCTTCTATATAGAGGCCGGCTGTTTTGCTCTTCATATAGAGGGGAATTGGGTTGTTTGTCGGCTTTTGGGGCGTTATTGATAGAAAGCCCAAATCAGTGCTTGACGGCAGATTCAGGATGTCTATAATTCGCCCCACTTCCGGCGCAGTCGAAACGGAAAACTCCTTGGTAAACAAAGAGTTACGCAGTTTTCGGCAGTGAGTGGCTTCAGTTCATCGAAGTCCGAAAGGAGTTGAAAAAGAGGTGTTGACAGCAGCGTGTAACGCTGTAGAATTCGCCTCCCGCTACCGAGTGATCGGAAGCGCAAGTGGTTGAAGTTGTTAAAGATTTCCAAGCGAAACTTTGAAAACTTCTGAAAAT